>JAUQYW010000017.1 GCA_030587525.1 Candidatus Sigynarchaeota archaeon
CAAGCACGCATCGACCTCGATCGTGCTTACGACAACTTCTTCACCGGCCGCGCCCGGTTTCCATTGTTCAAGTCCCGGAAAGGCAAGCAATCATACCGGACGATCAACGTGAACGACAACGTCAAGATCGATTTTCACCGGTGCTGCCTAACTTTGCCAAAGGTCGGCCCTGTTGCCTACCGGGACAACCGGGCGTTCACGGAACGGGTGCGGAGCGTGACCGTGTCGAGAACCAAGACCGGTCGATTTTTTGCATCCATTTTCGTGAAGCAAGAATGCAAGGTCGAACCGCTGGCTGCATTGCAAGAAAACAAGATAGCCGCGTTCGACATGAGCTCGAGAGACTTCCTCGTCGGCGAGCATGGCCGCTGCGAGAATCCACGGTTTTACCGTTCAGGTGAACCGCGGCTCGTGCGGTTGCAACGCCGCGTGTCGCGCAAGGTGAAAGGATCGTCGAACCGGGACAAGGCACGGGTTCGATTGGCGCGGATCTACGAGAAGATCGGGCACCGGCGCACCGATTGGCTCCAAAAAATCTCGACGACACTCGCGAACGAGCATGACGCGATCATCATCGAGGCCTTGAACGTTGCGGGCATGAAACGGTGGAACGGCGGTATCGGCAAGTCTGTCACGCTGGACTTCTCGTGGGGCGCGTTCGTGCGC
This sequence comes from Candidatus Sigynarchaeota archaeon, assembly GCA_030587525.1. Taxonomy (GTDB): domain Archaea; phylum Asgardarchaeota; class Lokiarchaeia; order Sigyniarchaeales; family Sigyniarchaeaceae; genus Sigyniarchaeum; species Sigyniarchaeum tengchongense. Next base: position 667 of record JAUQYW010000017.1, read on the forward strand.
ATGCTCGGATACAAGATGGCGTGGCGTGGAAAGCAGCTCGTCACGATAGACCGCTTTTTCCCGTCGAGCAAGATGTGCTCGGCGTGCGGTGCCGTGAACAGCACGTTGACGCTTGCCGACCGGCATTGGACATGCCCGTCTTGCGGCGCGACGCACGACCGGGACGTGAACGCGGCGACCAATATCAAGCGCGAGGGCTTGCGCATCCTTTTGGAGAAAGGAATAAAGGTCATCAAACCAACACTACCGCTGGAACGGCGGGAATCAACGCTTCTGGAAACCCGGCAAGACCAGTTCCCTCGATGGCACGGGTCGATGAAAGAAGAATCCACGTCCTTTAGGGCGTGGTAGTTCAAGTAATTGCATGCTGATTCAAACATGAAGTCAGACGACGCGGAGCTCCTCCAAAAGTTCCAGAGCATCATGAGCATCTCGAATCGAGTCAAGAAAGCGGATGTTGCAGGTGCCTTGGGCTTAACCGAAAACGAGTTGCTTCAAAAGTTGATACGGTGGAGGGAACAGTTGTCGTTCAAGATCGATGGGGACATGATCGTCGCCGATGATATGCCGAAGCTTGTTGAAGCCCTGGATCAGCAATTCGACGCATGGAATTCTCGAGAATCGACAAAGGGCGAGAAAATCTTTGAAGAAGTCGAACGCCGCGATCTGGATTCGCGTCAAGTCGATGCCGAGATACAGCATAAAAACGAGACCCAATTGAATGAAACGCCTCAAGCAAATTCAACATGGAACAAGCACGAGCAATCCGTTGTCATATTAGGCCAATATTCATGGCTTTTGATACTTATCGCGGCAAGTTACAACCTTGTAAGTAGCATTATTTTGTTAAACATGTCATTCATGTTGCCTCCTCTAACCTTTTCTGGAATCAGAGCGATATCTATCTGGTACATGGTGTCGAGTTCTGGATGCCTTGTCATTCTTTTATTATATGTCTTGCCGGTCTTCGTGAAAAAAGTACAAGCCAGGGATTGGGAGTTCATCGTTTACGATGCATTCAACTTCGGAAGGTTCCGGGTGCCCAAATCCTTGTTTTTCAGTTTTTTACTCTTCGCATTGAACTATTGGGGAGCGATCATGATCTTGATCGCGGCGATATTCATCTGTTTCCTTAGCCCGATGAAGCTATCGTGGAAAAAGAATAGTACATCAAGCGCCAAGGAGAAAGTGTTTTACGGGAAATAGCACTTCAAGATCAAAACGACGCCAAGATGTCGAGCAAAAAGCAACCTTGATGAGATCTATGACCTCGAAAGAAACTTATCTCCCGGTCGCTCGACATCTGCGATCGTTCGCGATCCCGCTAGCGATCGGGTCGTGGTCGGCGCTGTTCGTCGTGCTCGCGTTTTCATTTCCTCCCTTGGTCTACCTTTTTGAGGAACCTTTTTCGAGATTCGTGTTTCCCCTCGCTATCGCAGCGATCATGTGCCTCGTCGTCGCCACTGCACTCCCGTTCATGATTTCGTTAAATAAAATGGCAAAGAATGACGATTCGAAAGAAATACAGAAGTTCCATGCGTACCAGGAATACACGTTTCTGACAGGGCTCGCGGGTGCCGCATTCCAAGCAGCCAACAGCATCGCCGCGTTCTGGAACGCGATCAGTATCCGATTGTTGTATGGACAGAGCGTGCCAGAAAACGCCTATGACCAAATCCAGGGCTTGCAGCTGTTCACGACGTTGTTTCCCGCGGCCCCGGTATTCATCGCGTGGCTTTTCAGCCTCTTGTCATGGAAGGAACTCGCTCCTTTTTTCATCAAGCACGCGGATCGTCGCGTGAAGGAAGAAGGATTGGAAGCAATGAAGAAGATTCTCGGGTCGCATACATGGGCTATCATAGCTTTCATGGCCGCGCTGGGGTCGTATTTCATCCTGCCACTAGTGGACTGGGGTGTCCTCGGTTGGCTTGGATTGCTCGTCTTGTTCGCCGCGCTGATCATCACGTCATTCTTCATCCTTGGTTCAGTGACGACCTTTTCAATGGGCGTGCTGGCAATGTCACGGGCGTTCAAAACCTTAGCGAGCGATCTGCCTCCTGCCGACACCATCACTTAAAAAACGGTTCTAACAAGGAAATCATTGAAGTTAGGTCGATTTGGCCTGGTGCGGTCGCTTGTTCCAAGGATGCATACGTGAACGCCCCCGTGAACATACGTGAATGTCGTGGGATCACGCTGGTTACCCGGGAAACCATGCCTTCGATTCCCATGCAGAACGAAACAACGTCAAATCCCTCGTCGCTTAACAAGTCGATGATTTTTAACGGGACTACATTATCTGCTGGCGTTCTTGCCGTGAAGACCAATTTCAATATGACGGAATCATCTTGATGAATGTGGATGTTGTTCAGTTTCGCCTTGAAACTTTGTACGAATTTTGGGATGTTATCTAAACTTGGCGAACCCTTGAAGTCATGGTATGATAAAATGGTTCCATTGCTATTTTCCGAACACACGTCCAGGATCGCGTTGATCAAGCTAGGATCATTCGACAGTTCAACATCGACATACGCCGGGTTTGCACCGATAATTTTTTTTAAAATGTGTTCGTGATCCGCGTGGCTCTTCGGGACATAATTACCGCCCTCTATTTTTATCCGGCACGTGCATATCGCTTGCACGTTCGCGTTTTCGCACGACCGCACCAAAGCTCCGACATTGACGAACTCGACATTATTCATATAATCAAGTCTCAGCTCAACAGACTCCGCGGCACTCGAACCAACGATCTTGATGTCTCGATCGAGTGCACCCGACGCGATTCTTTCACTTGTCACCGGGAGGGCAACCACGATTGGCAGCCTTTTCGTGGTCTCGTAGCGGGTCTTTTGCGCTGTACCCGCTGCATGCTTGAAGAGCGGGTCGGGAGGCCCCGTGATCGGTGATTTTTTCATTGTAAGGAAAATTGACCCACCCCACCTAATAAAAGTCCTCGTCTCGTGCCGCGTTTTATAGGAAACAGATGCTTTTCTTCCACGTCGACCACGGGAACGCGTGTTTCACCCATGAAAAAGGACATCATCATCGCCGGCGGTGGTGCCGCAGGGGCAATGGCGGCATGGTTCGCAGTAGAAAAAGGTTTTGACGTGAGCCTTGTCGAGATGAAGGAGCGCGGCCAATATCATCCATGCTCCGGTGTTTACCCGTTGCACTCGCTCAGGGGTTTCCCGCCGCTCCCCGATTCCGTGTTCGAGCGGGACATGGTCACCATGCGCGTGATGTCCCCAACGAACGATGCCTTGATCGATGCCCGCGAGTTCAAGACGACGCTGGGCAAGATCATCTTACGATCCCGGTTTGACAACTACATGATCGATGTCGCTGAAAAAAAAGGAGCAGAGATACGGGACCGCACGCGGATAACGAAGATCGAGGTGAAGCCCGATCAAGTCTCCGTGCACGTCAAAGATAGCAATGATGCAGAATCCATCATCAGCGGTGACATTCTGTTCTTGGCAACAGGAACGTCCGGGTTGCACTTTCACGATCAACTTGGCATCGAAAAACCGCATCTCGTGCAAACTGTCATCGGCGAGTTCGAATGCACGGAGGATCATATCGAACATGCACTTTCATCAGGCGCCTATCACTATTACGTGAATAAAAAGATAACCGGCATCGGCCCATTCTGGATCACGTGCCGAAAAGACACGTTCAATGCAGGCATCATCGATTATAAGGTTACCAAGGAACGATTCGTCGAGGCCATGCAAAAAGATCCTCGCGTGAAATCCTTGTTTGCCGGGTCGAAAGAAAAAGTGTGGCCCGGCCAAAAATCCGCGTATACCACCACGCTCATTCCGTGTGCACCGATCAAGACGCCGTACAGCAATCGCTTGCTCGTGCTCGGGGATGCTGCAGGCCTTGCACAAGCCTTCTATTACGAAGGGGTTTGGGAAGCCCGGGAAAGTGCCAAGTATGCTGTTGATACCATCACACGACTGCGGGAGGAACACAAGGCACCAACGGCGGACAATCTGGCCGATTACAAGAAATCGCTCGCTCGCAACCTCGTGAACAAGTTCCTGAGATCGGGTCGCAAGAACAGCTGGCTTTTCTGGCAAGCCCAGCCTGACGAGACGCTTTGGTATTATTTCTGCGACGCGATGCAAAAAAACAAGGATCTCAGGGCCCTCATCGTGAAATGCTTCGAGGCCGATTATGCAACGTCCGACGTGGACCTGGATTTCAAGGCAGGGGAGCTGATCTTCCAGTCGATCCCGATGCTGCGAAAGGTATTGTATGCCCCGCACTTCTTGAAAGCGGGATCCATCAAGTGAATCGTGCGTGTCGTGCGTAGATTACAGTAGCTAATAAAATTACCACGGTAATGTTATTACCGTAGCTAATAAAAGGGAATTCCGGGAATTATTAACAAGATGCTTTGGGGCAGACTATGCCGAGCCAGAAATGGATTACGACACTAGGGCAGGGGAAATGATATTTACAACCATCCCAATTCTCAAAAAAATACTTTATGCGCCCGTGTTCTTGAAAGCCGGGGCCATGAAATGACAAGAAAAGGATTTCATAGATTTCGATAGCGATGGTTTGAGATTAAGTTGAAAAACTCTAGCAGATCAATCTAAACATACTTGCATGAATTGCGGGGCATTACGTCCATGGTAAATGTCGGTATTCTGGGAGACGTCGGAGTAGGAAAGACAGAGTTTTTGAGGGCTCTGGTCGCTAAAGCCACGGACAATAAAATATTCAATCAACATAATGCCATCATTGTAAAAGCAGACTTTTCAGGTAGTGCAACACTTCCAAGCAAAGATGACGACAAGGAAACGAAAACAATTCACCCTAATAGGGTGGTCTTCAGGATCGGGGATAAGATGCACACGATCTTCGCACCTGGCGGGGATGACCGGCCATTGGTTCGCATGGGCATCACGACCGTTTCCCGTATTGCACGGCTCATCATCGCTCTGTTCGATCTCAGTTTCGACCTTGATTCACAGCTGGAGTTTTATTCAGCAGTCCGGTTCATTCCAAAAGCGGTCATTGTCGTTTTAAACCGTCCAGAAAAGGTAGGAATGGATTGGAGAGATAAAATCGAAGAATACATCAAAAGAATCATCTCTTACTTTCAAGATAAACGCAAGATAGATGTATCTGGCTTTTTTATTGTTACAGAGACGCGAATTGATGGATTAGATGATGATTTAGCGCCCCTTGCCACGTTCCTTTTTAGAGATATCGTAAACGAAGAAAATCCCTGGTCTGAATCTCGCCTTTTCAGCGGGTGGTGGCAATCATCTCAAGGGAAGCTGGTAGATGCATACCTTCAAGAACAAAATCTCGCGCGCGAGAAGGACATAGAAAAAGATCTGGACCTCATAGATGCACTTCTACAACAAGGGGAAGAAGTTGAAGCTCAAGAGATTTTGAAACGGGTCTTGATTGCCGTAAAAGGTGTAAAAAACAACCAAAATTTAAACCAGAGAATTGAAAAAATAACAACACAACTCCACAGAATAAAGATCGAACAAAAGCTTGATGAAGCCACAGTTTTAATTTTAAATGCACGATTTAAAGAGGCAATCTCCGTAATAAAAGAAGCAACGAGTCTCACGGCAAAAATTCCAAGCCTTTTTGCGGAATTCAATCCTAGACTTAAAGATATGATTTCCGATGCATATGGAAGGTTGTTAGAATGCGAAATGGAGGCTGCTAAGATCTCGGTCGATAATAATGATCTCGATAAAGCTATGGAGATAATTGACGCATCAAAAAAAATGCTCGATCAAATACCTGATAAAAATGAAGAATGGAACATCAAGTTTGATAAAATAATCTTCAATGCTCGTACCAAGGAGATCGGCAAAGATTTAGTTGCTGCAAAGGAGCTTCTTCTGAAAGGGAATTACATGGAATCCGTTGACTTGTTGAGCGATGTGATGGATTCACTTCAAGATATTTTGGGAAATCCGACCTCCTCAGCGAAAAACATGGATCGATTGGACTTTTTCGATAAAAAAAGTGGAGATCAACCGGATTTACAAGGGGATGAATTGATACCAGGCAAGAATGAACTTTCGAACGTGATGTTTCTGGTGAATGAAATTAAGAGGCTCATCACGAGCTACCAAGAAAATCGGGTCGATTTATTGCACAAAATCGATGATATTGAAGACATAGCGAAAATGAAGGAAATAGAGGAATTCGTAAAGACCGTTACCGCATCGTTGAAAGAGGGCCCGAGCGAACAAATAATCACGGATTTGTATTCCGCGAGAGATCGCTTGGTAAAATCCCGTGTAAAGAACAATTCGTTAATGATTAGGATTGCAAAATTGCTAGATATAGCTAAAAAAGGACTTATCGAGCATCAAATCGATCTTACTAACAATGCTGCTGACGCGGGGAATAACGAAGATACCATAAAATGTTTAAATGCCGCGTTGATACTCACGAAGGAAATCTCCGAAGGCCGTGATGAACTAGTTGGAAAAATCAAAGCTCAAGTGATAAAAATCCAGCAAGCATCAGTTAGAAAAAGCATCAACGATGCCAAATTGATGGTAGATCGTGGGCAATTTGATGAAGTCTTGAATGGAATCGAGAAATTGATGAATAAAGCACGGCAAATCGTTGAAAATCATGAAATTCTGGAAAAAGAAATCAAGGATCTTGAAAGTATTACAAAAACACGAAAGATAGAGAGCATCATTAACGAAGCACGCGAGCACGTGAAGGCCAACTCATTTGACAGAGGTCAGGTCTTGCTCTCCGAAGCCATTTCCTTTGCTAATGCCGAGACGAATTTTCCTGCTAGTCAAGACCTTATTGCTCGTCTTAACGATTTAAAAAAGACTTTTAGAAAAGAGAAAATCAAGTATGTCTTGAATGATATCAAAAAACGTATTCCTCGAATGCAAGTTCCTGAATTAGCGGAGGAGAGCAATGAAACAGATGGCTTGATCATTGAAACGATCAAGGAGATGATTTCGAGTAAGGAAATCTCGGCCAAGTACTATGAAAGTACAAGGTCGATCGTTTTCATGCAGCATATTGATGAAACAAATGTCGTCTCTACAAATACAAACACGGC
>JAUQYW010000022.1 GCA_030587525.1 Candidatus Sigynarchaeota archaeon
CCACCACTGCCAGAAATATGCCAAACAGTGCCATGCAACAGAAACAGCCCGCTTTCTGTCCTTCGCCGATGGCGCAAGGCACCCCATTTATTAAACCATAGCCCGACTCGTACATGCTTCGTAAATAGTCTTTTTCCTCGCGCGTCACCAACTGCTTGCAATCGGGGCAAATACCACTTGGGCTGCAGTTATTACAATCGATCTTGCCGCATACGACGCATAGCCACGGTCTCGTGCCCAACGCAGTCATTTTATTCCCGCAGATCGGGCAGGTATAGGTCGTATAGTGCATACTCATCCGGTTCACCCTAATACCATGAGGCAATCGATTATATTAACTCGTTCCCCCGCTTCCGTTCTCGCCATATTCCGCCGCCGCCGAGCACGTTTCCGCCACGCGCGCGACGATCTTGAAGCCCGGGAACCGCGCTGCCAGCTTGGTGTGCAAGTACTTGGCGAGCATCTCGGCCGTGATGGCTGGCAGCGGCAGAAGCACCACGTCGGACGCCGGTATGGAATACGACTTCCCGTCGAACGCGATCGTCGTGTTTGCGCCCGCGCTCGCGATGACCATGCGCGGCGACACCGCGGGCAACAACAACCTGTGGTCGAGCTCGTCTAACTCCAGCTGGATCGCCTGCTTCGCATCCACGAAGTCGAGCACCATGCCATTCTTGTTGATGCTGCCCGTTATCTTCACGCACACGTGGTAGTTGTGGCCATGAAGCCTTCCTCATTTCGGGGGCCCTGCGAGAAAGTGCGCCGACGAGAACTTGCGAGCCATGCCATCGATGATTATCGACACAGTCATGGATCGACCGCGTGACCCTTACATAAAAACGGAAAATTCATTTCCTTCTCCCAAAGCTGCCATATTCATCTAGAAAGGCTTTTCTATCTCGGACCGCAAGATCCTTCTCATTATCAAGATCATCACGGGGATCATACATGGGGCGATCGGGCGACAATCTCTTCAAAGCGTTGCGGGCACAAAGTGATAAAAGCGGAGAGGAATCAAAGGAAAAGGAGACCGAGAGGAATCAAAGCGGAGAGGAATCAAAGGAAAAGGAGACCGAGGTCGAGCGAGTGACGCTCGACCTGATGGCGAATATGTGTCTTCGCCAGAAGCGAGATTCGCAGAGGAATTCCTCTCTAAACAAGGATAATAGACCGACCCTTAATGATTTAATAAATATTATAAGAAATCTTTCATCTGCTCGCGCGAACGCGACCAAGTTTTACGATGAAGTGAACAAGATAAACACCGCGCTAACTTGGGGGCGCAGGATGCAGAATCCGAATCAGTTCAGAAAAACCGATATTAAGTGGAGTTATGATGGAAAAGCCTATAGCGGTGGCGCTATACACGCACAACTTGAAGGCACGAATGAGGATATAAAATATGCACTTGATCATAAAACTCTTACAGATGCGAAATATAAATCGCTCGCTGAGGCTATCCTTTATTTCGTGCCGCCATTAACCGAATGGTTGAAGGCCGAGAAGGATCCTGATAGAATAGACATAAACACGAACGGTGAAGAAGTTAAGGGCAGCGATGATGTTGACAGTGATCCTCGGTTTTGGGCATTTAAGATAAGATAGAAGCATCAATCATCCAGAAGCGGTTTGGCGAACCGCCTGAACTACTTGTAGCGCCGCGGGTATGTTCGATTTCCCCGATCTTGTGCCAGTCTCATTTTGCGTCTTGAAATATATATCGCGATGCTATGAACGTGGTAATGAAGAAGGATTCTCCGATTAACATCGTGCAGATGCCCCCGGGGTAAAGAAAGATCATGGCTATGCTCCCGGGAAAGAAGGAGACCAATAGATAAAGCGGAACCGCAAAGGTTCCGATTAAACATGTTCGTTTTATCCTTTCTGGCACGCGTTCTTTCAAGACAAGTTTGCTCTGAATGATGATTCTTAGGAAGAGCATCGAAAAACCAATTCCATATGCGATGAACCTCCCGAGAGTAATGCCTGGTGTAAAATGCAAGAAGTCATTGGTGGTAGGAATTCGATCACCAATAATAGGTATAATTAGCGTCCAACAAAATATCCGCTTCCGTTTCCACGCCTTCTGCTTCGTGAAAAACTCCTTGGTCACCCGCTCCGGCGCTTGCGGGTGTTTCACCAGCCGGTACTCGGTCACGGTCGTCGTCTCCGATTGTTGCCGCCGCGTCACTGCCACGATGCACCCGGCGAAATGCAGCAGGTTATTACCTCCCACGGGTTTGAACACCGACCCCCGCGCCACCGGCGATGTCGCCACGACCCACGTCGGCGGCCGCTCCAGGCACCGCTTGATGCCGCCTATCATTTCTTGCAGCCCCTCGAACGACCGCGGGTCTGCAGCATCCATCTGCGACGTGAGCCCCGACAGCAGCACGACCGACCCCGGCGCCGCCTGCTCCGGCACCTTCTTGGCCACGATCTCGAGCCCGGGGGCTGTGGCTTTCCCGCCGCGGTCTTTCGCTTTCCCGCTTTCGTGGCGTTCAGCTTCGCAAGGTTATCCCAGTATGGACAGTTACCGTCGCCTATCTTGTAACCCTCCTTGGTCGCCTATCTTGTAACAGTTACCGTCGCCTATCTTGTAACCCTCCTTGGTCGCCTATCTTGTTACCGTCGCCTATCTTGTAACCCTCCGTGTTACCGTCGCCTATCTTGTAACCCTCCTTGGTGCCGATCGTGTTTCACTACCCGAAATCGATTTTTTCCAGACCCAATTTAGTCCTTTGACCTACACGCTTTATCCGAAAATATATATATGGAAGATATAGAGAGATAGAAAACGTATTTAATATCTACTGACGAAGTTATGATTGTTCTTTCTAAAACCATCATGAATCGATCGAAAATTGAACGACCAGACTGGATCTTGCGCCGGAGCGAGTGACGCTCGACCTGATGGCGAATAGATTAGAGAAAAAGGGTTGATTTGAAAAATGGGCAGATATGACAAAAAAATCGTTCTCATCGCAGGCGCAAAGGGCGCAGCGGACGAGATCGCCAAGATCATCTGCGTGGAAGGCGGAACAGTTATCGTTAACGATCCGGACAAGGCGTTGACCGATGCCATCGAGGCTCCGGTCGCCGAGAAGTTGAATTACAGCACGTCGATGGAGGACACCCGCAAGATGATCGATACACTCGTTGGAAAATGGAAGACAGATGACACAACGAAGCAATCCAATAAGGAGTCGGATGGCAAGTACCCGGCCCTCCACGTGGTGATCATGAATTATGATGAATACGAGGCAAGCAAGATGCGTGCCGACCAGATCACCGTGGAAGCATATCAAAAGGTCATGGATATCAACGTTCGCTCCGTGTTCCATCTACTCGGTGCGGTTCGTGAATATTTCAAGAGCAAGCAAGGGACCACGGAACAAGCCACGATCTTGATCTTAAGCAGCCTGGTGGGCTTGTCCGGGATCTCCCAGCTCGGTTCGCTCTATGCCGCGGCAAAGGGTGCGGTCAACGGGCTCGTGCGCGGCGTGGCCAAGGAATTCGGCAGGTTTGCCACCGTGAATGCCATTGCTCAAGGATATTATGCGGAAAAGAAGAACCTGGTCGGGCCGAAGGACAGGATCAAGGGTGATTACACGATCACGGCGACTGACCGGTCTAAAGAAGACTTGAAGTACACGGACGTCGCGAAAATGGCAGCGTACTTGATTTCCGATGATGCTCACATGATCAACGGGCAGATCATCCCGGTCGACGGCGGTTTGTGGCTGCGCGTGCAAGCCTAAAGGAGGAAAAGGTGAAAAGACATGAAGTTATTGGAAGGTAAAGTAGCAATCATCACGGGTTCTGGCCGTGGTATCGGTAAAGCGATGGCGGAATTGTTTGCATCAGAAGGTGCCGCCATCACCGTGAACGATATCGATGCAGATGTCTGCAAGGCGACCGCGGAAGAGCTCAAGAAAAATGGCTTCAAGGCCATTGCATGCAAGGCTGACGTGACGAAAGACGAAGATGTCAAGAAGATGGTCGAAGACACGGTCAAGGCGTTCGGAACCGTGGATATACTGGTCAACAACGCTGGCATCACGAAGGATGCCATGATCCACAAGATGGACGACAAGCTCTTCAACTTCATCCTCGACGTGAACCTCCTCGGCACGATCATGTGCAGCAAGTACGTCATCCCGATAATGAAGGAGAAGCAATACGGGAAGATCGTGAACACGGCAAGCGTGACAGGGTTGATGGGCAACATCGGTCAAACCAACTATGCAGCTGCCAAGGGTGGCGTCATTGGTTTCACGAAAGGGCTCGCACGCGAGCTAGGACTTTCCAAGATCTGCGTGAACTGCTATGGCCCCGGTTTCATCGAGACCCGGCTGACCGCCGTGAAAGCGGATGGCGGGGACCGTAGTGCCCTCGGTATGCCGAAAGGCATTCATGACACGGCAATCGCGGCGATACCTTTTGGTCGTGCTGGACAGCCTGAAGATGTGGCGCGTGTCGCGTTGTTCTTCTCATCATTCTTGAGCGATTACATCACCGGCGAAGTCATTAGCGTGTCTGGTGGCCAGCTCGTCTGAATCCTTTTTGTCTCTATTTTTTTTAGTTTTTGGCAACCACGGTCGTCGAATAAGATTCTTATCCACGTGCGACATGTGTCATCTTGTCGAAAGCACGAGGAAGATCGCAGTTGCCGAACAAGAAGAACATCGTCATCGTGGGCTCGGCCTGGGGTGACGAAGGAAAGGGAAAAATAACAGATTATTTCGCCGACAAGGTCGATTTCGTGGTCCGGTTCCAGGGAGGCAACAACGCCGGCCACACGATCGTGGTGAACAACAAGAAATACGCGTTCCACTTGATTCCTTCAGGCGTCATACGGGGGAAGACCGTGGTTATCGCTAATGGCGTCGTCGTGGATCCAAAGGTTCTGCTGTACGAGATCAAGACCCTCAAGGACGAAGGCATCAAGGTCGATCTCAAGATCAGCACCAAGGCCCACGTCATCATGCCCTATCACATCGCACTCGATGGTGCCGAGGACTCTGCCAAGGGAAAATATGCAGCGGGCACGACCAAGCGCGGCATCGGGCCGTGCTACTCCGACAAGGTAGCTCGCAACGGCATCCGCATGATGGACCTCGTGCAACCAGCAATCTTGCGGGAAAAACTCGAAATGCTGATCCCGATCAAGCAGAAGATCCTTGCCATCTATGGAATCAACGAGAAACTGGACATCGAGCAAATCTATAAGGATTATATCGATTATGGGAATCAATTGAAAGATATGCTCTGCGACACGGACTATTTGCTCAACGAAGCCCTCGACGCGGGAAAGACTGCGCTGTTCGAGGGCGCGCAAGGCTCTATGCTCTGTATCGATCATGGCCTGTACCCGCACGGCACCTCGTCGAACTGCGTGGCCCAGGGTGCATCAACCGGCACCGGCGTGCCGATGAAGAAGTTCAACACGGTCATCGGCATCGTGAAGGCGTACATATCTCGAGTCGGCGCAGGACCCGTGCCCACCGAGTTGACCGATGCCATCGGGAACCAGATCCGCGAGCAAGGGCACGAATACGGCACAACG
>JAUQYW010000089.1 GCA_030587525.1 Candidatus Sigynarchaeota archaeon
ACCGTGTCGAGTTGCTTGCCGGGAGCGATGAATTGCTTCGATGATTTCACGTGGTAGCGCTCGTTCGGGGTCTCGAAATAATCGTCGTCGGCGTATTCAACGCCGTGCACGACCCCGCAGCTCGAGCAGGTGTAACCGGACCTCGCCAGGATGAGGTTTCCGTTGCATGATGGGCATTTCATGCTCCGCTCGTTGATGGTAATGACATTTTCCATGTTTCACGCACCTTTTTTAACGCAAGAATGATCAACGACCAGGATGCTAAGAAGTTGCTTCGGATGGAGTCTACCTTCCAGCGTAGGATTCATCCGATCGAGCTTGCACGCGAGGCCGGCGAGAGAACCAGGGCACGCGGAATCGGCATTCGAACACTCGAATTCTTCTTGCCGTGTATTCTGGCCGAAAAAAGGTCATGATTGACGCATGCACGGACGGTTTACACGATTATCGTGAATATCAATGCTGTGCGTGAAAAAGAGCATGCGCGTGCAAATCACGCGGAGGGTGCAAACATTCAAGCATTTGACCAGCCTTTCTTGCCGATTGTTTCTCGAAAATAGGCATTTATCATGGTTGGTGACATGGTAAATCTGGTCCAAGAAAACGAGTCAGGGGTTTCATGACCACGAAAAATTGTACGCGGACAACGACAAGAATGACTTGCGAATGGTGGTCGCCGTCGACTTGCAAGATAGATCCTGAAATAACAATAGAACGTGATTGTTTCGATGACCGATATTTGCATGAAATGTAAAAAACCTATCGAATCGGCACAGCCTCTCTATTATATCATATGTTCCGTCCTATGCGGTGAAGATCGTGAAAGCGCGATCCAAACATGGTGCTGTGATTTATGCAGTGATTGTAACGAGGAATTGATAACATGGCTCGGCAAAGTCCGATATTAGGAACCTTTCATGTGTAACAACATACTCGTGTGCGATTTGAAATCGCCAAATAGAGAGGTTTTGACAGGTTAAAGATATTGTCTCGACAATGAACAACAATTCATGGTTCAAATGAAAACAAGTTAGATATGAATTACGTGCTTTTTTATTTGATACCCGGTAAATCCCTCCATCGAAGCTTCTTTAGATCCTTCACATGATCGGGAAAAACAT
>JAUQYW010000428.1 GCA_030587525.1 Candidatus Sigynarchaeota archaeon
CCCTCGGGTATTTCGGCCAGCTTTGCAAGAAAACTATTGGCGAGCTTGTCGAGTTTTTTCGGCGCGATGCCGCCGGATCCACTCGAGCCTTCCGCATCAGCGATTCGTTTCTTTGCAGACTCGGAACGTTCCTTGTACCATTTCATTTCATCATCGGAGAGCTTGATATCAAACACGATGATGGCAACGCCAGGGGATTTTTTATCCTTCGTTTTCTCCGCAGGCACGCGGATGATGGCGATCGTTTCCCGTGTCGGGCGGTTCTTGCCGAGCACGTCGAAATATGCGTCGATATCCGGGAACTCATGTTCCTCCGGCGTGCAACAAAAGAAATCTCGTTTCCCAGCACGGGTGACCGATTCGATGACCGTGTGCAACCGTGATTCGGTTTTAACTTTCCCCTCGCCCCACATCGGTTGCCGCTCGTCCATGATGGTACTTTCGCCGGATTGAGCAATACCCGTGATGGTTTCCAGGGCTTGTGGATAGGAATACGTGATCAAGGTCCGAAGCACGGCCTTATATCGTTCATTCCCTTCGAGCTTCGATTCGCCCAGTTTTTCGATATCGATGCAGATTTCCGTGCGGGCATGGCGCAACTCGTGTAAATCAACGCTGATTTGTTGGAATAAAGTTGATTTACCACCGCCGGTTTTACCGATGCCGAACGCGATGCATTGTCGCTCATCCTCGACGATATCAGTGAGCCATTCAAGATAAAATGCAAATGCCTTGCGTTTCCATGCCGTCCAAAGCTCCGGCGAGTCCATCGCATCGAACATTTCGCTCCACGCCGTGAACATCTTCGGATTGGAAAGATATTCATCGTGGACGGCGTTTAGCCGCATGATGTCGATGTTCTTGAAATGGGACTTTAATTTCTTCTTGAAATCATCATACGGCAGCTTCACGAGGGAATGTTCCTTTCTCACGAGAGTTTTATAATATTTATCCTGGTTATCAATTTTAGAAGGAGAATCACGCTCCATGGCCAGCCGTTCAATCCTTTTCCGCAAGTCGTGT
>JAUQYW010000129.1 GCA_030587525.1 Candidatus Sigynarchaeota archaeon
ACCACGTGGCAATCTCCTTGTATTCCGGCGGAAGATTGGCAAGAAATGCAATGTAAGTTCCTATTGATTGGAGCTGGTTCTCGAAGGGTGCACGGCTCAGCAAAAAAACGAAGCCCATGTGGGCTATCAGCAACCAGGTGACCACCTGGCTGTGAAGTGTTAGCCAGAGGGTGGCACGTTTTGACAACTTCTCTCCGAGTAGAGGTTTTTTGTGGCTACGCTCGATCCCCACCACCACCACCCAACCAATGGCGATGGCAATCGTGATAATGGTCATCAAAATCGTGTTCACCGAGCCCGAAGCGGTCACGGGCAGCATGAACGCTTGCACCGAGGCGATGATGCGCGACACGGGCGTTTTCTGGTACCAAGATGCCCCCGCCGTCGTTATGATGATGGCATATGCCCAGTTATGCGCCCAGCGCGGATCGGCGTCGAAATATTCGATCGGGATCGGCATCACCCACCAGATGATGTACACCAGCCCCATTATAAAAAGGCCGAATCCAGGGTTCATAAAACGCATCGCCTTGGCTTTCCGGTCGGAAAATGATTCCTGGTTTTCTTGTATCTTCTCGTCCATAAGTCGCCGTCACCTACAAATCGAATAACGATAGATGGTCTATTTGAAATTGCTGGTTTAATTTCATTTCCCGTCGCTCGAGTGAACTACCAACGATTAAAGTCATGGGCTTCCCGGAATGCATCAAGGCTCGATGGTGATTCCAGGTGGCGGGTCCAGGCCACCGCTATCCGCTACTGGCATCGCTGCTCCTACATTTCTGAAAATGTATCCCCTGATTCATTCCCTGATTAAAATCGGGTGTTTTCTCGGGCATTTTTTATAAAAGTGATAGATGTTTCTGGGAGAATGGCCTTGCACATCCATGATACGCATGATGATGTAGATGGCTTGTAATTTGATAATGCCTCGCTCCATATACTTCCGGGCCGATGATATGATTTGCAGGGGGATAACAACAAATGTGGAGATTCTTTTTAATCGCGGGATGATTTCCACATCTTCCATGATGGCGCGATGAGCGTCATATCCGCCTGCTTTCCAAAAAGTCTCTTTTTTTACGAAGAGGGATTGATCACCCGCTCTCACCCAGGAGATTCGGAATCGTGAGAACCACGCAATGATCGACAAGATCGGGTGCTGTGCATCGAACCGGAGTCGAAAGCAGCCTGAATTGTATCCACATAGCACGGCATTGATGATGGCTTTGTCGAAACCATGCGGTGGGATGCAATCCGCGTGCAGGAAATATAAGACATCGCCACTCGCGGCCTTAGCGCCAGCATCGAGTTGCCTTCCGCGGCCCGGCTTGCAAGGAATGACGCGTGCACCGGCTGCGGATGCGATTCCGGGCGTTGAATCCGAGCTCTCCCCATCTACGACGATGATCTCGGCGATGTTTCTTGTATCGGATCTGTGTAATACGCGAGAAAGTGTCTTATCGATGATTTTTGCCTCGTTTCTCGTAGGGATGACGATGCTAATGCGGAGAACGGAGACCGGCTTTACCATGTCTCGAAGTGGAGATGCGAGCAAGTCCTTGATGTCATCGATATCGGAAAGCGGGGGCAATTGGGCAAGTGACAATCCAAGGCGACGCGTGTCGTCGACCGTGTCGTGAGATACAGAAGGCGTGCTCCAAATCTTGTTCTTGAAAAGATCAGCATGAATGGTCTTCATACCGAGCAGGTAATAGCCTCCGTCACGCGCCGGACCTATTACGACATCGTTGTCATCGAGCAAGCGGAATGCCTCATTGATGAGGGGCTTTGTGATCTCCATGCTATCGCTTCCGATGATGACTGCCTTGGAAAACTGGGGCAGAACCGTCTGGAACGCGTTTAGCATGCGCTGCCCGAGATCATCCCCGGTTTGTAATCGTTTTTCGAAGATGTTAGGATCCCAGTTATCTGATATGACGCGTGAAGAGTAAAAAAGAATTTTTCGAGCGTCCACATCACGAGCTACCATCCTAGTATAGTCGAGGAGCTTTTCATACACGGCGAGCGCCCGGTCATCGCCTATGGATTTCGAGAGTCGGGTCTTCACCTTTCCTCGCTCGGGATTTTTCACGAAGATGATTAGCGCGTTCGTCATGGATTTCTCAGCGTGAATCCTTTTGAATCCGGGAATCGACGTTATCTATCGATCGACGTTTAGATTTAAAAATCCGGCGGTTATTCTATGAAAATAGCGTTTGTTGGCGCCGGTAGCCGTATCTTCTGCAAGAACGTGCTCACCGACATCTTGGCATTCCCGGCATTGCGACGAAACGCGACGATCGCGTTGCACGACATCAACAAGGCAAGGCTGGATCACACCTTCAAGGAAATGGAGCTGTACAAGGCAGATCATCCCGACGTGCTTGGCGGGGTGGAATTCGAGGCAACGACCGATATGCGGTCCGCCATCGAGAATACCAAGTATGTGATCGACGCCGTGATGGTCGGTGGACCCGAATGCTTGAAACAAGATATCGATATCCCGATGAAATATGGCGTGGATCAATGCATCGGCGACACGACGTCAGCAGGAGCAGTGTTCCGGGCTCTCCGCACGTTTCCCGTCCTCGCTGAGATCATCACGAACATGAAAGAAGTCGGCTACAATGCTGGCACAAAAAATTGTGCTAGACCATTACTCCTGAACTATGCAAATCCCATGGCCATGAACACGTGGTACTGCAATAGCCTCTGGCCCGGTTCCACGGTCGGCTTGTGCCACGGCGTCCAGGGCACGTTCAAGCAGCTCCACGCGACCTACATCGGCGCCAGCGCTGAGGAATGTTCCTTCCTGTGCGCGGGGATCAATCACATGGCATGGTTCACCGAGCTCTGGTTCAAAGATGGAACCGTTAAGGATGCACGGTGGCAAGATGCGTACCCGATCATCTGGAAGCATCACGACGAGGAGCCCGAGATCGAGGGTGACGAGAAGGTCCGGTGGGACATAATGAAAGCTGCCGGGTATTACATGACCGAATCCAGTGGCCATCTGTCCGAGTACGTGCCATATTATCGAAAACGCAAGGATCTCATCGAGAAATACAAGGGCAACACGAACGGCTTCAACAACTTGCAGCACGGCTGGGACTTGCAGTTTTTCGGTGCCAATTCCGATGCAACGGAGGTCGAAGCCCGCTTGAAGCCAAAGTCGATGAAATTCAAGGACACGCCATCCGAGGAATATGCGAGCCACATCATCAATGCTATGGAAACTAACCAGCCCTTCCGGCTCAACGGCAACGTCATGAACGTGAAAGGAGCCCTCATCACGAGCTTGCCCGCAGATTGCTGCGTCGAAGTGCCCGTGTTCGCAGACTACCACGGCTTGCACCCGCAAGGCGGTATCGAGCTGCCAACGGCATGTGCGGCGCTGTGTACGTCCAACACCATGGTCCACAAGGCAACGATCGAAGGCGCGTTAGCGCATGACAAGGAAAAAATATACCACGCCGTGCTCCTCGACCCGCTCACGGCCTCGGTCTGCTCGCCGGGCGAAATACGAGCCATGGTGGACGAGATGTTCGATGCCAACAAGAAATGGCTCGGCTGGTTTGAAAATTAGACGGAACAAGGAGCGATCAGAGGAGTCTCACGTACCGTTCCAGGAAACCGGAAAGTTTTCTATCCGGTAACTTAAATTCCTTGATCCGCTTTTCGATCTCTTTTTGCGGGAGATCCACGTCCAGGTGGCGGCCAGGGATGTCGATCTTGATGATGTCCCCGTCACGCACCGCCACGATGGGGCCTCTATCCCAGCCTTCCGGCGCCACGTGGCCGATGGCACCGCCCCGCGTGCCGCCAGAGAACCGCCCATCCGTGACCAATGCCACGGATTCGGCGAGGCCCATGCCCGCGATGGCACTCGTTGGCGACAGCATCTCGGGCATGCCCGGCGCGCCTTTAGGCCCCATCAGTCGTATCACGACCACGTCACCTGCCTTGACCTTCTTTTCCAGGATCGCGTTCATAGAATCGTCCTCCGAATCATACACGCGGGCAGGACCGTGAAATTTCATCATACTCTCGGACACCCCGGCAGCCTTGACGACCGCGCCGGCGGGGCACAAGTTACCGCGCAAGATGGCTATGCCACCTTCCTTCGAATAGGGATTGCCGAGCGGCCGGATGACCGTGTCATCGGTGCACTTCGCGGTCTTGGCAATCTCGCCTATGGTCTTGCCATTCACGGTCGCCTGGTCGAGCGACAGCAATTTCTGCATCCGGTTCAGCACCGCAGGGATTCCGCCCGCCGCGTCGAGGTCCTCCATCGTGTGCGGCCCGGACGGCCGGATCCTCGTCAAGTTCGGTGTCTTCCGACTGATATTGTCGAACAGGTCGAGATCCAGGTCGATGCTATACTCCTTAGCGATCGCGGGTAGGTGCAGCACCGTGTTCGTGGAACCGCCGATGCACATGTCGACCGTGATAGCATTCTCGAACGACTTGCGCGTGACTATGTCACGGGGTTTCACGTTCATTTTCGCGAGCTCGACGATCTTTTTGCCGCTTTGGTAAGCAAGGTCGAGCTTTCGCGGGTCACTGGCCAGCATGGAACCGCAGCCAGTTATCGAAAGCCCAAGCACCTCGGTCAAGCAAGCCATGGTGTTGGCCGTGAA
>JAUQYW010000130.1 GCA_030587525.1 Candidatus Sigynarchaeota archaeon
GAACGCGATCTATTTCTTAGGGACATGGTCGAAACCCTTCAAGAAGTCAGACACGCGGGTCAAGCCCTTCTACCCGCTCTCGGGACAGCAAGCATCGGTATCCTTGATGCATGCCATCATTCCATGTAAATATGCGGAGGACGCGGCCGTGCAATATATCGAGCTCCCGTACCAAGGCGAGACGATGGTCATGGGCATCATCTTGCCGCGCCGGCGGGATGGATTGCCGGAAATCGAGCAAAAACTGTCGATCGACGACTTCAACCACCTCTCGCGCTTTTCGATGCGACAACCCGTCGACATCTTCCTCCCCCGGTTCAAGCTCGATTCGACCTTCGACCTCGAAAAGACGCTCCAGGCGATGGGCATGATGTTGCCCTTCCAGCCCCTGGTCGCAGACTTTTCCGGCATTACCGGCCCGCCTGGCGTCGTCATATCCAAGCTCATCCACAAGGCGTTCGTCGACGTGAACGAGGAGGGAACCGAGGCGGCGGCTGCCACCGCAATATTGGTGTTACCGAGCGGTGCACCGGGTAAACCGCAACCACCTCCAGAATTCAAGGCAGATCACCCGTTCATCTTCATCATCAAGGATACGAGCACGAATGCCATCTTATTCATCGGCCACGTGGCTCTCCCGCCTCCGGCAACGGCTTCCGTCACACAAGTGCCCTTCTTGCCCCGTGGACCGCCGCCGCCGCGAAGGTAGCCTGGCTACGATTTATTTGTCGTGCGAGTTGATCGATTTAAGATGCGAATGAGGTTCCAGCTATTAACATTAAATAGGAAATGATAGATAGAGGAAATGGCGAATAGACCGAATCATCATCAACACGAGCGAAGAAAAATGGTAAAAATCACGATCACGTGCAAGGGCAAGATACTTGCAATGGTGGACGAGAAAAAGAGATCCGTGAAGTTAACAAGCCGTGATATCGAGCGGATCTCGGATATCGAGGGACTCGACCAGCTCAAGATGTTGCAGGAATTGGAGCTTTCCAACAACCAGATCACCCGCATCGAGAACCTCGAGGGTCTCGTGAACCTGGAGGCTCTATTCCTTGACAGCAATCAAATCACCCGCATCGAGAGCCTCGACAAGCTCGTGAATTTGCAGCGGTTGGCCCTTTCCAACAACCAGATTACCCGCATCGAGAACCTTGACCAGCTCGTGAACCTCCGGGTCCTGTTCCTTGCATACAACCAGATCCCCCGCATCGAGAACCTCGACCGGCTCGTGAATATGCAGCATCTCTACCTTAACGGCAACCAGATCGCCCGCATCGAGAACCTCGATAGTCTCGTGAACATCCAGGAAATGTATCTTTACGAGAATCAGATCCCCCGGATCGAGAACCTCGAGGGTCTCGTGAACTTGATAAAACTAGATCTTCACAACAACCAGATCCCCCGCATCGAGAACCTCGACCGGCTCGTAAAGCTGAAGGAGCTGCACCTTCAACACAACCGGATCACACGCATCGAGAACCTCGACCTGCTCGTAAACTTACGGTTCCTAAAAGTTTTCGACAACCAGATTCCACGAATTCCTAGATTAGATCTTTTCGATGGATATGCAACCGCTCGATATTGCCGAGAACAGGCAATGAACAAGGCCGATGCCGAAGCCCGGCAGCGCCGCAAGAATCAGGAACGCCAAGGTCGTTGATCGTGAACTTCCATGACCCGGATAAGATCCCAACTATTCACTTCATAGAGGCGGATGGTGCCGTCGAACTTCGCGCCCACGGCAAGTATGCGACCATCCGGCGAGAACGTGAGCTGAGACAACGGCTCCATTGAACAATGGGTCTTGGCAGGATGTACGTGGTCCATGACCATTTATGCTTTTCCTTCCGTTACTTGCGTCAGTAGTTATCAACGAGGATAGGGGAGACATTATAAGGTCTTGGTCAACCCGACGGCCTTGCCACCTTGATATAGCTTGGCGATGTGGTCGCGCTTCATGATCATGAGGTCCCGTATCTCTTGCATGGGCTCCTCCCACGGGATCTTGAACTTGTTGTGCAGCTTACTGTGGTTGGCGCCGAAGAGGACCGCCCTGTATATTAAGTTCACGAATGGTTTAGAAGGTCCGGATAGTTTAACAGCCTTGCGGAACGTCATCAACCCGTAGTCGTCCCATCCGCCTAGAAACCCCGACAAGGGGAGGAACACGAAGGCCGGCAGCACGAGCAGCGCGATGAGGACAGTTATGATGGCCGGCGGGATCACCGCGTACGTGCCGAGCATCGGCACAAATAAGAGAACCATGTTGTCGAAGACGAGCGGCTTCCACAAGAGCGCGAACAGCAAGACGGGCGTGCCCGCGATGGCAGGGCAAATCAGCATCTGGTAAAAATACAACTTGACCTTGAAGCACTTCTTGTGGATGTACACCCACATTATGATCATCTTGATATTGCGGCAGAGGAAGCGATCCATGGCAAGGATGTAGACGATGCCCCAGATGCCGAACACGTCCTGGATTCGGAACACGTACATCCAGAGCCAATTTTCCGTGAGGTAGACGGCCTCCTCGAACACGCGGGAAAACGTGTAGAAGTTGATCCGGAGGATGCCGACGAGGATATAGTCGGGGTAGGCGATGAAAGGGAGGATCAACTTGTGGATGAGGACCGGGAAAAAGAATACGAAAGAAACGACGTAATATTTGAGTTCTGGTAAGCCGAGGATGACCTGGATGACCATGGGCAGCGCGCCCAGGAGGGCCATGGTGAACATCATCATGAGGAAGCCATTCCAGCGCAGCGAGTTGGCGATGTAAAACTGTGCCAGCTTTTTCTTGTCGTTCATGAAGGACTCGGCGATGGAAGGCACGAGCGAGAAGTTGCCCACGTCGATGATACCGACGATGCCGCTCACCCAGCCGAGCAATGCCCTGTAGGTCGGGTAGGACGGGATGGAGTTGATCATCATGAACAAGACGCCGGTCGACGTGGCGGTCGATATCATAGGCACCACGCTGACCTGGAAACCGAACCACAAGCATTGCTTCACGATCCCCTTATCAAATTCGATGCGGAAGCAGTCACGCCACGTGTACCCGAACGATCTCATGGCCTTGTCGAAAAACTTGGCCGCGACTATGAACGCGAAGAAATCATCGACATATCCGCCGATCGTGGCGCCGATCGCCATACCCATGATCTCGCCGACTGCCGGGTTCGTGAACCCGACCCAGCGACCGAGGAGGATGAAAATGACGTTCGTGGCGTTTTGAAAGACCTGGCCGCTGATCAGCCCGAGGATTTGGCCCTTGTTGTAGAGCTGGAGGCCATTCAGGACCTCGTGGAAGATCCCAAGCATGCTCGGATACTGTTTCTGGATGATGATCAACAAGATCCACGTGAGATATGAAAGGTTGCTATATCTTACCCCGCTTATAATCAAAATGGAAAGCCAAGTCACTTGAGGCAAACCTGTAAACATTTGATACCAGATGTAGAATTGCACGTATTTTACCATCCGCTTCGGGTCCTTCACCCGCCATTCCGCGATAAACCGCTCGATCCCGAACGCCGTTCCCGTGTCGAACACCGTGAACACGATGGAATAGATGCTCCCGGCGATCCCGTTGTAACCGTTGATCTCCGGATACGGGTACAAAAGCGACACGACCAGGGCCATGAAAATCAAGCCGATGACTGCATTGAACACGGATATGAAGATACCATAAAAGAAGTTGCCTAAAGGGCGATGAAACCCGATATCCTCCCATTGCCCGCCAGTTCGCAGCACCTCCTCCATTCCTTCCTTGGACTTGGCTTCGAGCTGGTCAATCGTGACCTCCAGCGGGGATCTGGACTTTTCCTTTCGTGGCATGGCGATCTGCATCTGATGCTTTGAATATAGTACTGGATACGAGGTCAAGCTATAAAAAAATTGGAAGGGGGCTTAAAAAGAAAGTCGTCATCGGTACTTTTCGACCACGGTTATACGCATCGCAACCAATGGTATTATCTACTCCAGCGCCCATTCCTTCAACGATTTCACCGCATCCAGGTCGTTATCGATTTCCAGAACCCTCGCCACGAGCTCCAAAATCTTCTTCGTTGGTTTCCGGCCAGTCCATTCGGCGAGCTGCCTCGCTTCATGCACGTGGCCTTGCGTCAGCAAGGTCGTCATCTCGTCATCGACCACGTAATCCTCGGGCATCATTCCTGTCCATTCCGAGATCCGCCGGGCATCATCGAGCCGCCCGTCGACCACGAGCACGCGCAGCCGCGACCGGATCATCCTGGGCTCGGGCCTCGCGTGGGAAAGCCGCTGGAACCCTTGCGCGTCCGCGATCCGCCCCAGGCGGACCAGCTCGCGAAACACGTCCTGGACGGTTTCTGCCCCCAACGCGCGGCTTGATGCTTCAAGGAGATCCTTCGCCGCGGTGAAATCCCTGGCCGCGACGAGCTCCTTGAAGCATTTATCCACGTCGCGTTGATCCGGGGCAATACCAGCCCATGACCGCAATTCGGATGCGTCCTGGAACTTCCGCTGCTGGAATAACGTTTTAAAAGCTTCGTGCACGGTTTTCTTGTTGGGGAGGATGCCCGTTCTCTTGGCGAGCTCTTTCAGATCGTCGTTGAGGCCTTGCGCGAGCCTGACATCATATACCATATGAATGACTGATGCGTCGGCCTTCTTGCCGGTCAAGAACTCGATCAGTGCCGCGTCATCAAACTTGTAATCTAGATAAGCTTGCTCGTAGGCTTCCCGAACGGCTTCGTCAATCGGCGGGATAGTTTTTCCGAATAGTGCCTGGAGGATGCTTGCCTCGTGAATCTTGCAGGCCCGCAGCAACCTGTCGAATTGGTGGATGGCAATGCCCGTGTCGAAGATAACCTTGAATCCGGTTATGTCGCGGAGCCATGCGATGTTTCTGATAATGTCGCCCACGTCATCGACCCTTGGCTCGCGGGCTCCTTGAAGCACGGCCATGGACTTCTTGATGATGGTGTGAAACTGGAATTCCTTGATGGCTGGCTTGATCTTTATCCGGGCGTGGAACTGCCTTGCCTCCTTGATGCAATTGTTGCTTAGGAGGTAGGCATAGATGTGATGCGCATGCGGCGCTAATGGTTCGACGTTGATGTCATCGACATAGGCTGGCTCCTGGCCGGTGCTGAACAGCATCTTGAAAACATAGGGCGTGTCATCGGTGCGCGCCTTTTCTGGCTGGATGTGCCACGAGAACAAGGCATCGATGATCGAGAGGATGATAATGTTTCTCGCCCGGCCGTCGTATTGCCCGATGATGTCCTTGTTCGACAGCATTTCGGCAAGCTTCGCGACGCGGAGCTCGTTAAACCGAGCATTTATCCAGAATACCGCTTGCTTTCTCTGCGGAAACCAGAACTTGTCGATTTGGAAAAGGTTCCGGAAAAATTCCTCGCTCGGGCGGATTCCGGTGAGCTTCGCAACTTGCTCCGCGACGCGCACGGTTTCAAGATCGTCCGGTTGGTTGTACAAGGCCTTGAACACGGCGCGCGCGAATTCCGGGCCCGGCCGCACGCCCGTGGCATCGATCAGCGCGGCGCCCTGTTCAAATTGATGTTCCTTCATGATGATGCGGAACGCCGCGTCGATGCTCGGGCGGATCGCCGATGGCGTGCAATACCTCGCGAGCTTGATGAAGTTCTCGATCGAAAATATGTGGTGCTGGTTCCTCGATTCGATGGATTGCACGATGTAGTTCAAGATATCGAGGGCATATGGTTCGATGATATCGCGGGTCACGTGGTTGAAAAAGCCATCATTCGGTATGGAATCCTCGAAACCAAACAAGAAAAACGCGAGGGACAGCATGGCGCGACGGCGGTTATTCTCGTAAAACTCGTTGGATGGATCGAGATCATCGAGTTGCCGCGCCAGTTGCTTGAATCGCATTTCAGCGATTTTGGGATTGACCCATCGCTTGTCCTTGACCGACAACACGCGGTTGATGAGTTGCAAATAAAGTTTACTGTCGAAAAACTCGAACGGGGCATCGATCCCGACAGCGAGGTCGTTTATCAAGTTCGTGACGAAGAGCATAGCTGATGCAATGTTCGAGGTGCTCTTGACCTCGTCCGAGATCGTTTCATATCTCTCCGCGTCGACCGTGATCCCTCGATGGACACAATGCGGAAGACTGTAAAGCAACAACATTTTATGCAATTTGTAGTTCTGCAAGTATGGCAGCACTACGAAATAGTCGATATCCACGTCGAGCGCGAAGCCCGTCTCGATGTGACGTTCGCTGTCGAAAAAAAACGGCACGGGACAGAGGATGTATTTCTTGTGCTTGAATAGTTGCACCCGAAAATTCGCGTACCGGGCAACATTTGCAGCTTCCGTGTTGACGATCGTCTTTTCTGCGCCGAATTTAAATAAGATTTCATTCACTGCGTCTTGGGTGATTGCTTGTCGCAAGATATCGTCGAGATCGACCCGTGTATCCTTGTCTTCGGTGGTCATGCGCGTCGCCATGCGTCGTTCGCACTTTTTTTCCGATCAAGCGGGTGGATTCCCGCGTCGCGCCCGCGTAACTGCAATGGTGATGCGCCATAATAACCTTATCTAGGACGACGAGTCCTTGAAGTGCAAAAAGAAAGGGGAAGCGACAACAAGGAATCGTTTGGGCAACAAACCTCTCCTTGACTCGCTGCATGGCCTCGTTCATCCGACATTAACGAGATATTGCGTTTGGATGTGTTTTAATATCCAACGTTCTGGTCAGATATGTTTTAATACAGCATCCGTGGAGTTATGACGTGATCAATAGATATCACTGGTGAAGATATTGATAGTTCAATGGGAAACACTCGACATCAACGCGCAACTCAATCTCATCTACCAATCAATCATCGCCCTTATTATGATCGTCATGATGGTCTATTTCTTCGCCCAATCGGTGAAGCTACGGGAGGTTACCTCGCAGAAGCACTTTTATATGGGACTTGGCGGGTTCGTCTTGTTCAATCTCATCACGCAAGTGATATGGACGTTTGATAAATGGCTTAGTCAAGCCACCACTCTTCCGGAGCCTACCGATGGGAGTTTTATAGTCGACTTCACCTTGCCCTTCGTCGGGAAAGGGGCGATCAACCCGTACTTGTTCATGCTCTTCTTGTGGGGGTTCGTTGCGATCTGCTGGCCCGTGGAGAAGTACGTCACGAACTCCAAGCGATTCCCGGTAACCACCATCAACTTGATCGGTGCCATCGGGATGTCCGTTTACATGTTCGTCGTCCCGTGGTTTTTCCCAGGTATCACCGACACGAGCGAGGCATGGGAGCCGCTGCAGTATGTGATGTACGGCGTGTTGGGCATTGGCGCCATTGGCTTAATCCTGGCCCTCGTCCTCATCATCGGTTTCTATTTGGTGCTAGGTGCAAAAACATCCGGGAGCGTGCGTAAGAAGAGCCTCTTAATCGCCTTCGGTTTCATGCTGGTCTTCATAGGGCTCGTCTTAACGCAACTGCCGAAGGACAATCCATGGATGGGGCTCATCAGCCCGACCATGATGATCGTTGGCTTCGTCTTCCTGGGAACGGGTTATCGAATCCAGGTTTGAGAACGGGCTGTTTTTGCTCTTTTTTTTTCTTGTATCGGTTGCCGGGTCTGGTACGACACCAGAGCATCGGAATTTGAATCGTCAAATTCCTTACGAAGGTTTTAAATAACGCATAGGGATTTCTCTAATCATTTAAGCGTAATCAAGCAAGCCAACAAATAATCTGGTAGATATCCTATGGGAAGCGTTAAAAATTGTGCAGTGATCGGACCTGGCGGGCAAGGTGGCGGATGGGCCGCCAAGTTATCAAAGCACCCCGAATGCAAGCTTGTCGCCGTGTGCGACATCAACGAGAAACGTGCCAAGCAAGTTGCTGCAGCGAATGGGAATTGCAACGTGTATTCAAACGTGATAGACCTTTTTGACAAGGAAAAGCTCGACTTCGTGGTAATCGCAACGCCACATTACCTCCACGCACCGTTCACGATCTTGGCAGCTGAACACGACGTGAACGTTTTATGCGAGAAACCAATGGCCATCAACTTGCAGCAAGCAGACCAGATGATCATCGCGGCGAGAAAAAACGCCATCAAGCTCGGGTTCGGGTTCCAGCATCGGTTCGAGCTAGCGCACGGGTACGCGTTCGACGCTGCCCGGGGCGCCAAGGGTGAACTCGGGTCCCTCGGCCGCATCACGGATTTTGCCCTGCAAGCCAAGCATTACCGGTCGGGCGTGTATTACTTGACATCATCCCAGGTCGATCCCAAGACCGGGGTCTCGGCAGGTCAATGGCGCGGGCGCTGGGAAACCGAAGGCGCGGGAATTCTCATCAACCAAGCAGTCCACGACATCGATGTCTTCCAATATGTCGTTGGCCCCTTCAAGAGCCTCTCCGCGCATGCCGCGACGATCGCGAAGGAACATGCATTGATAGAAGTCGAGGATACGGTGGCGGTCTCGTTCACGGCGATGAATGGCGCTGTTGGCACGATGACCTTCAGCACGGCAAACAAGGAGACCACTGAAAACTTCTATCGCGTTAGCGGTGAAAACGGCTACGTTGAAGTTCGGAATAACATGATCAAGGCCGACACGCGGTACAAGAACGAGGAAGATTGGGAAGTGCCGTTCCAGCATCCACCGCGCCACAACTTGCTAGAAAATTTCATCGATGCCATCGATAACGACACGGAACCGATGATTCCTCCCGAGGAAGCGCGCAAGAGCTTGGAGGTTATCCGGGCTATCTTGAAATCTGTCAACGAGGAACGAACCGTCTACTTCCCGGTCAAGGACACGATTTCCTACCCGACTTTGCACAACGTGAGCCGGGATACGGTCTTGAAAGCTGAAGATCTCATATAATTCAGTCATTTTTTTAATTTTTTAAAATTCAATAAGGCCATTCACGCGATCGAAGTGATCTAAGCCATTCTTGTCTCGTTATTGGCTTTATTGAAAAATATGGCAATTTATAAGAAAATGAGGGTTTTATTTTTTCTCTTTCGTCGCAGGCTTTGCCGGGACTTTCTTTCCCTCGTCAGGGATTGTTTCAACTGCTTTTACTGGCTTCCTTGGCGCTACTTGCTTGAGCGCCTTGGCCTTCGTCGCAGGCTTTGCCGGGACTTTCTCTTCCTCGTCAGGGATTGTTCCAACTGCCTTTACTGGCCTCCTTGCCGCTACTTGCTTGGGTTCCTTGGCCTTCGTCGCAGGCTTTGCCGGGACCTTCTCTTCCTCGTCAGGGATTGTTCCAACTGTTTTTACTGGCTCCCTGGCCGCTGCCTGCTTGACCGCCTCGGCCTTCCGCGCTTCCTCGGCTTTCCGCGCTTCCTCGGCTTTCCGCGCTTCCTCGGCTTTCCGCGCTTCCTCGGCTTTCCGCGCTTCCTCGGCTTTCCGCGCTTCCTCG
>JAUQYW010000053.1 GCA_030587525.1 Candidatus Sigynarchaeota archaeon
CCTCAAGCAGGTCGCCCTCCAGCACCTCAACTACCTCGAAGGCACGTATTACGAGAAGCGCGAGTTCTAAAATCTCCTTTTTTTCGGCTATTATACGCAACTAATCGTATTCAATGAAAAAAATCAGTTACCGTGAGTTAGATAAAGGTGGCCAAAAAGGTATATACGTGATTTTACCAAAATATCTAGGTATCGAAACAACATTTAATACAAGGTTAATCATCTCCCTATTATCGTCATACAAAAAAGAAGGAAATGGCCGAACATGAAAGCCCGTGATATTCCAGAAATAAGCAAGTTGAGCATTGCAGAGAAAATCTTGCTCGTTGAGGACTTGTGGGACAGCATTGCATCCGATGAATCGAACGTGCCTGTACCGGACAGCCACAAAGCCGAATTGAATAGAAGGTGGCAAAAGGCGCGAGTGTCCCTTGGGTCACTTTTATCACTCGAAGAGCTAAAAACAAAAATAGATTCGAGAAAATGACGTACTCGCTTCATTTTCTTCCAGAAGTGGAGCAGGATGCTCTCGCTGGATATCAATGGTATGAAAAGCAATCACCTGGCCTTGGCGAGGATTTTCTACGGGTTTTTTATGCATCCGCTTCAGAATTGCCACAGAATCCCTTACTTTATCCTCAAATAAACGATCAGTTCAGGCGACGTTTGCTCAAACGATTCCCGTATGCACTTTACTTTACTGTGGAGAATGATAAGGTTATCGTGGTAGGTTTATTCCATTGTGCAAGGGATCCGCGTGGCATTAACAAAGAAATACGAGATCGCAAGAAAATATAATCCAATTCTCAAGCAAGTTGCCCTCCAGCATCTTAATTACCTTGAAGGCACGTATCCTTGTCGCATTCATTTACAGCAAAATGAAACTCTCTATTTGGCTTAAAAATCTAATCGTGCGAAGCGGTAGGATTCACCTTCACGCAACCGGTATAGACTGAAGGGCACCTTCGTCAGCATGGCCCATTCGTGCCTGTTTTTGTACCCGCTGGCTGCATTATCAACCGGGACGGCGAAGAGGTATGCGTAATCGATGCCCGGTGTTTTGATGAATGCGTTATAGAACGCCTCGTAGTCCTCAAACTCCATGGGGTTTCCAGCATTCGATTGGTTATTACTAACGGGAATCAACTCGGCTACATCCTTCAACACTCTAGTCCACCTCCCGACGATAACGTCCTTCATATCGATGAGTGTCCTTAGTCGTTTCACTACAAGTCCACTATCTTTCTCGTATTGCCATGAGGAATATTTTCCATAGAGATAAACACCAATATCATCGATATCTCTGAAGGAATGGCACGTGCAAGCACGAATCGGTGCTCCGCGCTCCTCTTGAAGCCCTATCCAACAAATTTCTTCCTTTGTCATCATTATGCAGCACACCAGATATAACTACGAGGTTACCACCGGTTCTTTTCTCTTAAATCCTCCATATCGGTATGAGGTTTTAATCTATTTCTGGAGGTATCGGGAGGGATCGGCCAGGCAACACACGTAGCGAGTCAAAGGTATCTAATCTAGGAGGAATTCTGGCAGAATTTTGGCGGTGTCTTTTTTTTGCCATTTTCCATGGGTAAAGTCCGGAAATTCTACCGGGTTGCTGTTGGTTTCTAGGGAAATTTGAGATAATGCCGTGATCGCCATCCATGTCGCCGTGTCATATACATCAATTGGGGGATAGGCATCGTTTTTCACGGTTTCGATAAATGCTCGCATAACAAACCAATCCATTCCGCCGTGGCCGAACTTGCGGTATTTCTTGTTCTTGCGGCTCCAGAGATCGTGGCCATATCGCTTCCGGAATTTTTTCGCGTTGTCCCGCAGCCTCCGAAGGTTTTCCGGCATGCCGTCCATGAAAATAAGGTTCGTATCCTCTATGTACATGCCCCGGGTTCCCCGGATGGTGAATCGACGAGAATAATAACGTGGCAATGTCGTATCAAGAAAAATTGTTACTGTCTCCCCGTTATGGCAGCGTAAAACCGAGACAATCACGTCGTTCTGCTTGAAATCGGTGCTCAGCAATTCCTTGTTATCCGAGCGGTACCGTGCAATGAAATCTTTCAGTCCTACCGATTTTGAACCGAACGAGGATATTGAAACAAACCGGTTTCCATTGTTGATCTTGAGCACCTTGGCAATCGGCCCAATTTCGTGCGTGGGATAGTTCTCGCAGTTTCGCGACCTGTAATTTCGCAACCGGTAATGGCGATTTTTTTCTCCATCACTGATCTCGGCACGCAAATCGTGCATGTAGCCGCCCTCGCAAAAAACTATCTCACCAAATAACCCTTTTTTAACCATATTCAAGATCATCAGTTCATATTCCCCGTAATTGCAGTTCTCAAGCAACATGCAATGTTGTCCAGTTTCCTCGTAAGCCCGGACTAGATCATAACAATCTTGCACGGAGTACGCACCTCCGACCTCTACCCCAACCCTCTTTCCGAGTCGCATCGCATCGATGGCAATCTTGATATGATCTTCCCACGACGTGGTAATTATCACGCAATCGACTTCTTTGCGTCCGATAACCTCCTTGTAATTGGTGGATGCGAAAGGAATATTTCCTCGTTGGGATTTCATTACCGCTTGTTTACCAGCGTCAGTTCGGTCTTGATAATTATCACAAACGGCGACGACCTCGACATCTTCTGGCATATTCAACAAGCAAGATTTCAGCGTGCCGAGGCCTCGCCCGCCAAGCCCGATCACCGCGACTCCTACCACGTCTTTCATGAACATCCTTCCAACGAGCCGATATTTCAGAGATTGGTCAAGATTCGATAAGATGTAGCAGATTATAAAGAAAATTTTCCCCGTCGCACCCTGAAGGTACGTATTACGAGAAGCGCGAGAGTTCTAAAATCTCCTTTTTTTCTGCATTTACTAGAACCTTTCTGCCCGGTCAGCCATCACGATCATTCTCTTTTAACTTATATCTGGAGTCTGGGAATCTTTAAAGACCCGAGATTTCTCGTAAGTATCGGTGATGATGGCAATGACGACCATTACATTATCTATCTCTACTGAAATGAAAAAGGAGATGGAAACGTTCAAGATCGTGAACTGGTCCGAGGTAGCACGCATAGCATTCCAACGGAAGCTCGAAGACTTGAAATTCTTGCAAGACTTCACGGCAGATAGCGAAATCACGCTTGAAGATGCCGAAAGGATCGGCAAGGAGATATCTCACAACCAAGCATCAAGACAGATAAATAGCCTACCTAATCGAGAAATTAGAGAAAGGGATAGGTTCTTTGGTATATTGGGAGAAAATAGCGATGAGTGGGATGAGATCGAGAAAAAAATATATGATGGTCGCTAATAGGCACCAAAAAATAGGGGAAGATTTACTGGGAAACAGAAGACATACCTTCATTCAAGGCATTTCTGCCGGGAACACTACTTTCGGTATCTTCTTTCGTGCATCACCTTACGTTCATCGCCTCACCACATTTTAAGATCCCGAAGGTCGCTTAGTAAATTTCTTCGCCTTACTGATCCGCACGTTTTTATGCTATCCCCAAGTACCTTTTGGAGAAATTCCGTTAGCGCCTCGACCCGCAGGCCATCGAACCGATTCTTAAGAAGATAATGTTAAACTTTATATCGAATAATTTTGCTATATATTATAGCATCAAGTGATGTGATATCGATGGAACAAATCAATTTTCGCGTGAGCAAGGATGAAAGGCGCGTCATCGACCTGCTCGCAAAGATCAAGGGTATCAGCATCTCGGAGCTCGCGAAAGAAACGGTCTTGAAGGACATCGCATCCGTGCGCGTGGAACTTGCCTTCGATTTGTTAAAACAAGGTAAGATCGGGCGGAAACAAACCTGGTTGATATCCGGTTTGTCGGCAAGCGAGTTTCTTGTTGAATGGACAAAAAGAGGTGCCGAGGAAAAGATACCCGACGGGCTTGTTGAATGGGAACTCGACGTGGCAAAAAATCTCGACCTGGGACGGTATATGCGGCCCAGTTCCGGGAAGAAATGAAAACCCTTCCGTGTGATTGCATGCTATTGTTGATAGACACGTGCTTTTGGAACCATTGCAACGAGTTATCGGGTGCAAACATCTGGGATTTTCGATCGATACTATCAAAATTTCGCTGGGGGTACACCAGCGCGGTTTTAGATGAAATCAAGCATTACAAGCTCGATAGATACGTGCCGGTTGACCAAGCCTTGTTGATGCCAGTTACCCAAGCCGAGCTCCTTGGTTTACAGAAAAGAGATGCGTTATTTTCCAGTTTTGACCTTGCAGACCAAACGCTCATAGCAGCCGCGGTTCGGGAGCAAGCTTTGATTCTCACGGATGACACCCCGCTCCAGCTGGAATGCATGGGATTAAATGTTCCTGCGTTGAAATTGCCAGTCTTCATGCTGCGTTTGATCAAGGACGGGCTTGCCGAGAAGCCAGTGTTCAGCCGGAGCTTGCGCTTCTGGGAGGAAAATGGCCGATACCGGAAGGTCGATCTCAAGCGGTGGAAAAAGGAACTCCAGTTTCTCCAATAATTGAGATAGATTAGAAAAAATAAAGCCTATGCTTATGCTGTTCCCCGAGTACCTCTTGGAGAACATCACTCGCTAGTTGCTTGTGGGTAGCGCTTGCTTAGTTTCCATTCGAAATCATACGTTCCAGAACCTAGATTAACGCAAACCTCATCAGAATTTTCCGACACCGACTGGAAATTGCCTCCTTGGAGCAGAGGTTTCCCGTTTGCGATTACATTCTCGAGTTTTGCTCCGACCAAATGTACCTCTGAAGAAGTATTGGGAGGAATGACAACCGTAAGTCGAATATTGGCATCATCGCGCTCCCACCTCGAAGAAATCACCCCGTAACGGGAATTGAATTCGACACGCGCGTACTGCAGATTTCCTCCTGGGCGGGGGTATATTACACTCTTCTTGTACCCCGGAGCAAATTCACGCGTGTCCAATCCTCCCACTACCCGGTAGAGCCAATCCCCTATCGCCCCAAACGCATAATGATTGAACGATACCATGTTCCCGCTACCCATCCGGGACAGGTTGATTGACCCATCGGGCTGGATGGCATCCCATCTTTCCCAGATGGTAGTGGCGCCTTTCGTCACCGGGTACAGCCAAGAGGGGCAGGTTGTTTGCAGGAGTAACTGATAGGCAACGTCCAGGTGCCCATTGTTACTAAGCGCGAAGCATAAATGGGGAGTGCCCAAGAACCCCGTTGTCAAGTGCCCCTCGTGGGCGGCAATATCTTGGACGAGATATTTGGCCGCGCCAGCCCGCAAGGCAGCGGGCAAGAGGTCGTATTCCAAGGCGAGGACGTATGCGGTTTGGAATTCCCTCGTAATTTTACCATCAGGCTCTACGAAACGGTTGGTAAATGCAGTCCTTATTTTTTCTGCAAGTTCTAAGAATTGAGTGGATTCTGCGGTTTTACCGAGAACTGCTGCCACTTTGGCCATAATTTGGGCAGAATAGGCGTAAAAAGCAGTGGCAATCCAAGGAGCTTTCGATCGCCATTGTTTAGTGTTTTCTCCTGGCGCGAGCCAGTCCCCAAAGTGGAAACCCGTGTCCCAGATGAATTGGGCATCATGCTTGAATTCTTTAGACTTTGTCCAGTGCCTGAATGCCCAGCGTTTTGCACTCTTGCTCTCGTAATTGAACCACCGCTTCATGCTCGCGTATTGGGTCGAAAGGACACGCTTATCCCCATATACCAGATAAAGGACCCACGGGAGGATCGTGGCCACGTCGCCCCACCCCGCAGAGTTGAGGGGAAGTCTCCAAGTGGAAGGAACCCAAAATGGGATTGCTCCGTTGAATGCGTGAGAAACTTTAATGTCTCGAAGCCATTTTGTAAAGAATCGTCCAGTCTCGAAATTGAACGCCGCAGTACGGGCAAAGACTTGGGCATCTCCCGTCCACCCCAACCGCTCATCCCTCTGCGGACAATCTGTAGGAATGTCTAGGAAGTTCCCCTCCTGTCCCCAGCGGATGTTACTTTGCAGCTGGTTCAGCAACGAATTAGAGCAATCAAAGGACCCGGTGGGGCACATATCAGAGTGGATTACAATTCCTAAAAGGATCTCTTGCGTCACAGGGGCATAATTCACGACTCTCACGTAACGGAATCCAAAAAATGTAAAATGGGGCTCGAAGCACTCCTCCCCGCCCTTGCAGATATAAGTAACCTGAGTTTTTGCGGTGCGTAAGTTTTCGTGATAAAAATTTCCTTCATTGTCCAAGATCTCGCCATGATCCATCACAATTTCTTGACCAGACTCGCCATGGACACTCATTTTCACCCAACCAACCATATTCTGACCCATATCAACTACAGTCTCCCCTTTTGGTGTTGTAAACACCTTCACAGGAGCATGAGTCTTGATCCGGGCGACTCTTTCCCCGCAGGTTGCGACCAAGCGGGAAAGGGGATATTTCGAATAATGAACAGCATGAGCCCATTCGCTCGCATCGAAATCAGGACGACGCCATTCTCGTTCCTCTCGGGCATCATATTTCTCTCCATCATAAATGTCCGAGAAAATAATGGGACCCTTGGACACCTGCCATGAGGAATCGGTGACGAGGACCATTTCTGTTCCGTCTAAGAATTGGATATGCACCTGCACGACCACTGCGCCAGTTTTCCCCCAATTGTTCCGCTTATTTATCTGGAACCTGCCACGATACCACCCTTCGCCCAGCACGATTCCAATCACGTTTTTTGCGGACGACAACAAGGAAGTGGCATCATAGGTCTGGTACTGGACATGGTACCTGTAATCTGTGAGACCTGGGGTGAAGAGATCGGTACCCACCTTGGACCCGTTCAGGTGTAA
Organism: Candidatus Sigynarchaeota archaeon; assembly: GCA_030587525.1. Classification (GTDB taxonomy): domain Archaea; phylum Asgardarchaeota; class Lokiarchaeia; order Sigyniarchaeales; family Sigyniarchaeaceae; genus Sigyniarchaeum; species Sigyniarchaeum tengchongense. Next base: position 6,855 of record JAUQYW010000053.1, read on the forward strand.
TTCATACAAACCTAACGCACTGGCGTAGATTCTGGCGCTTTCTATTGGCTTTGAAAGAACAAAAACCTTACGAAAATAATACACCGGTTTCGAGCGTTTTTTATACTCTTTGAAGGGTGCAGTGACCCAGTGGGCTTGCCAATCCCCGGAGTCCAACAAACCCATTTCCCAATGTTGGATCTCACACCATTCCATCTCTTGGGCGTGGTTGTCCCAAATTTTAACGCGGTAAAAATATTTTTTTCTCGAGCACAAAGGTGGTCCTTGATACTCGACATCAATTGACTGGTCAGATTCCACCTTGCCCGTATCCCAGATCAAGTTCTCCACGAAGTAAACGCTTGAAGTTGAAACTTGGACTTGGAACGCTGATTGCGAGACGTTATTCTGATCCGAAACGATTTGCCAGCTAAAGCGAGGAATTCGGACGTCGATGCCCAAGGGGTTTATTAAATGCTCACAAGTAATTGACTGCAAGGCTAGCAAAAGAAATCACTTCTCTGATAGATCCTCCGCGTAGAAATCCACGATATAGTAATGTTATTATTTGATAAATTAATCTGATTTAATTTTTTCGAATTCTTCTCTTCTCAAGGAATTAAAACGCCTTGAGTTAAGGAAAAAGAGAAAATATTGGTTAAAAATCCGTGCTGGGGCATGAGATCCTTAATTGACATCCGGGTATCAATCATCGGAACCATTATATATGCGTAATCCGACTACAAAAAGGTGTTAACTTATGGAGGAAACGAAACGAAAGGAATTGCTGGAATTATATGAAGATCTGCGCGTCGCCGACGTGCGGGATGGTATGGACATGTTGATGCTCCATCAGTTCGGTTCCATGGATCAGAGCATCCGTCCGCTCTACCGGACCCGGGCGTTTGGCATGGCAAAAACAGTTCGATGCGTCCCGTTCAAGGGCCCTATACCCAAATGCACGCCAGCGGAATACAAGGTGTGGACGTCTAAATACTACGCGTCGATCTGCACGTACTGGTGGCTGGTGGACATCGACCCCGGGGACTTCATCGTCATCGATGCAAGCGGGGTGAATGCAGGCTTGATGGGATCCGATAACGCATTGTCCGGAATCATCAGGGGCGCCAGGGGTTACGTGACCAACGGGGGCGTCCGCGACACGGATGAGCTCATCCTGGAGAAGGTTCCCTTCTGGACCTCCATGATCAGCCAGACCATGGTCCAAGGCCGGTTGCAGTTCGATGCCCACGACATCCCCGTCTCGGTCGGTGGGGTCCTCGTGAATCCGGGAGACATGGTCGTGGCTGACGGGGACGGGGTCATCGTCGTCCCGCAAGACGTAGCACAGGAAGTCGCCCGTTACGCTCATGAAATCCACAAGGACGACAAACAATCGAGAAGGGCAAATTACAAGGCATTGGGCAGGGAACCCGATAGTACCGTGTGAGTACTGAAGAAGAGGCAACACATCATGAACATCATGAAAGGAAAGGGCGAGATCGAAGTCATCACGCTAGGTCTAGGTCCCGGTGAAAAGCTGCTGGAAAGCATCGTGAAGGCGATCGACGAGCACGACATTTCGAATGGCATCGTGGTCTCGGGCATCGGCACCTTGAAAACCTGCAACATGCATTACATCAACCGCACCGACTTTCCACCGGCCGACACGGTCTATCACCTGGAAAAACCGCTCGAGCTGTTGAGCGTCAGCGGCATCATCGCCAAGAAGGTCCCGCACCTGCACATGGTCGTTTCTTGCGGTGACAAGGAGGTCCATGGCGGGCACCTGGAGCCGGGAAGCGAGGTGGCATACTTGGCCGAAATAGCGATATTGAAGACCGGCTTTCTCCCGATGGAACGCCGATTTGACCTAAAACGAAGGATAAATTTGCTTGGCCCGGCCAAGTAAATCCCCAATGCACACATTCCGGGCAGATAAATGCAATTTCCATCGATTTAATACAGCGAGAATGATTTCCATATTTTTATTCGGGGTTCCAGGTGATTTTCAACAAGTTTAGACCCAATGTCGATCACCATCGTGCGTTTGGTCATTCGGTCATATGGGTTCCATCGTGGGAGGTTCGGTGTGCTAGGATCTCCCTTGCGTGCAAAGTTTGCCCAAGCATCCATCATTCTCTCGGAAAGCTGCTTTTCCTCTTTGGTTCCTGACGGCTTCATGACGTCGACGCCATCTGACGTATCTAAGGTCCCGAATATGAAATACATGTCAAGGACATGGACCGCCGCACCGAGCTTAGGGGCCTTATAAGCAAATTCATAAAAATAAGTTGGCGCATTGCCCGTGCAATGTGCATCGGCCACAATGATGGCCGGTATGCGGAAACCAAGATCCATTAAGATCTGGTCATATTCCAGATCTCGGATCCGCGATGCATAGAGTAAATTCTTGTAATCCGCGAGAACTTTTTTAATGTTTTCTTTTTTTAATCCCATGGTCTTCATTCGATTGGAAATGATGGATTTGACCACGTTACGCACGAGAGCATTCTTCTTGTTGAAAAATCCTTCGAAGATGGGAAGCTCGCTCGATGTGTGGCCGATCACGAGCGGAATGCTAGCCGAAAATCCCGAACGTATCGCCGAGATGCAGTCCTTCGGGATGGTAGTGCCATCGACCACTGGCACGTGGTGGTTCCCCGAGAGCATGTTCCTCGCAATCTTGGCTTGGGCTTTCATGATCTTTTGCCACGGCAACTTTCGCAGAGCTGTCACGTCGCCGTCGGCAACATGCAACTTCGACAGAAGGAGTTTCGTGATCCTGGACGCCTTTTCCGGGGTTACCGGCTCTAGCGGAAAAGTACCACTATGCATGATGGCTTTATGAAACAATCCTCTCGCTGCTGGCATTACAAGCAAGTATGACACCGATATACCACCAGCGCTCTGACCGAATATCGTGACGTTCTCGGGATCACCACCGAAAGCAGCGATATTATCCCGCACCCATCTTAGAGCACAAATCATGTCTTTCAGTCCGAGATTCGGCGGAACGCCGGCCATAGCAAGAAACCCTAAAGGCCCGAGGCGGTACTGGATGCAGACGAGTACTACGTTTTCCCGTTCAACGAGGGCGACGCCACGGTCTCGCGGTCGTGAACCGGAACCTAATGCGAATGCCCCACCATGGATGAAAAACATAACTGGTCGCTTTTTGTCATCCAAAACCGGCGTGTACACGTTCAAGAGCAGGCAATCCTCGCTTTCCTCCAGCTCGATGGATGGATTATCTTTCAACGCTTGCGGCGCCATCGGGCCGTACTGAATGGCATCGTAAATACCCTCCCAAGCTTTCACGATACGGGGTTCCGCATACCGCAACTTCCCGACTGGTGCTTCCGCATACCGGATTCCCAGGAACTCGACATGATGTTCCCGTTGAATTCCTCGCAATTTACCAAGCGGTGTGGTGGCCACAGCGTCCATATTCGGCATCTTATTCGAACCTGATTGATCGATATTATATATACTCTAATAAAACTTACACATATTCAAATAATAAGCAAATCCGGAAGGATGAGAATGTCAACAAGCGAAAAACTGAAACGAGGAACGATGTTCGCCTACACGCTAGGGGCGATACCGGTTGCTTTGTTTGGCGGAATCTTTGGGTTGAAATATATTGAATTCTTCTATGACGACCTGCAATTGCTCCCTGCGTATTTCATAGCCGGGCAAGTAATTTACATGATAGTAAACGCGTTAAACGATCCGTTGAGCGGCCAGCTATCGGATACGACGAATCCGAAAAAATGGGGAAGCCGGAGGATCATATATATCAAATGGGGCGCTCCCATATGGGCCTTGACATTTTTATTACTGTGGTTCCCATGGAGCTTCACTGATCAACTTGTCATCTTCCTTCATTATGTGATTTCGCTTTGCTTATTCGACACGATGCTTACAATCGTCGTTCTCGTCTGGATGGCACTGCTTCCCGAGATGACGATTGATCATGACGAGAGGAACAAGGCCAATTTCTACTTACTCGTGGTTGGAGTCATCACTGCTTTGCCGTTCATCTTGATCCTGGCAGATATGAGTCCTGCATCTGAGCCTTTTCGGTATATCCTGATTGTCGTTTCCGTGATATCAACGGTGTGCTTACTCGTGGTTGCCAAGGTCTGCAAAGAGCGACCCGAATTATACAGTGGCATTTCTTACCCGTTTTTGAAATCCGTGAAGGAATCGTTGAAATCCCGGTCATTTCTCGTCTACCTGGGCTACAGCTTCTTCAACCTCCTTGCGGGGTCGTTTGGCTTGAGTTATCTCTTCTTATTTATCTTATTAACAGGTGAAGCAGGTGTCATGTATTATATCTTGTTCGGGCTCATCATCGGGTACGTAAGTAATCTGTGGGCGTTGAAATTACACGAAAAGAAAATGTGGGATATGAGAACCATCACGCTTCGTTTTAGCCTAATCCGGCTCGCTATCACGGCAACATTTCTCCCCTTCATCTTGTTCACGAACGAGGTGGCCTTTATCTATCTGGCCTTGTTTCTGACTTCCTTGTTTTCAGGTTGCGGCGTATTTTCAACCCCGCTCATGTATTTATCAATGGACGAGGACGAGATCAAGCACGACACGAGACGGGAAGGCATGTTCCTGGGTATAAACGCTTTATTCACGAAACCCGCGAACAGCATCGGGCCGATCGTCGCGACACTCGTACTTGGGGCGTTCGGGTACATCCAGGACAGTCCCACTCAACCGGATTCCGTTTTTTTTGGTATCAAGATACTCTTTTTCGCGATTCCCGCTGTGTTCACAGCTGCTAGCTTATTTTTCATGTGGATTTATCCCTTGCACGGCGAGCTTCTACAAACAATGAAAAAGCAACTTGAACAGAAGCATCGCGATCGTCAAGCCAAAGCGTCAACGGGAATTTCACGGGATATTCCTGTTCGAGATTAAGAATCAATTTCGACCGGCTTACTCCCGATGGAAAATTAGAACCCGCGAGACGCCTTTTTTTCTTTGCATTTACTCGAGCAGTTCTGCCCGGTTAACGATACCTTCATTAATCACGAAATCGAGTTTGTCCATCGCGGCGTCGGTCAACGAGACGCGCACGATGCCATCTACCACTTCAACTTGAAGTAGCCCGCACTCTTTTAATTTATTCACGTGGAACGACATGGTCTGCCTGCACACGCCGATGATGCGAGCTAGTTGGTTAATGCGATGTTTTTTATTGTCCGTGCTGTAAAACTCCGACAAGATTTGCTTATCGATAGGCCGGTTCCATGTAGAAACCACGAGTTTCGTGAAATCATCATAGAGCGTGGAATTATTGATGAAATACCGGACGAGACGTCCATCCTGATACGGGCAAATTTTCTTAAAATTCATCAGAATTTGCACGTGGTATTGGATAACGCCGACTTCCTTGCCGGTTATCTTGCACAGCTCGCGAAAATACATGCCGGGGTGCTGATCGATCGTTGTCAGAATTTGGGATCGCATGCTGCCCGCGTCGATGATCAACTCGTTGTTGTCGTCCGTGATGTGCATGTAGGATGTCGAGAACGTGAAGGTTTGATTGGACGTGAGGTCCAACTCGGGTATCCTCGACGACAAGAACAACTGCCAGCACGTGGACAAGGCCAGGGTGATGAATATCACGACGATGATGGTTTTCTTGAACGCCAAGTTGGTCCTCTTCAGCAAGTAGGTGCTCCTATAACGAGAGCATTTCACAGAGCATTTGATTGCTTCATCAATACTGGTTCAAGCATAAAAACACCATTGGTACAAACCAGCGCACGTGCATCGAAGCGTGCCTGCTATTACATTGAAGGCGATAGAAAAAATATTAGATTCCTCCCTGCCACGTTTTCAAAGCTCAGCCTGCGGTTTTTTCGTCAAGGCTTGATTAGTCACGCTCGGCAACGCCGTGTCATCATCGCCCCCTTTCGCTTATTGGAACATCTTCTCAAGTAACGCTGCCATTGGAAAGGAACGAAGAACGAGCGGGGACTGCCACGCTTTGCCACGAACCGGACAATTCCAGACTAAAAGTAATGCAATGAAATTCAATCTATCATTGCCGAGTCTCCGGTTCATCACGCGACTAACATTACGTTTTTCGATATCGACCGGTCGTTATATATGGTTTGTGAAATTTGCATCGTCCAAAAATTACGGGGAAATCCCCATTCCAGATCCTTTTTTAAGACAAATAGCGTAAAATATTGCATGCGCGTGAATGAAGATAACATCAAGGTTCTGCTCATCCTCGGCTCGGTTCTCGCGGCTGTTGGCGCCGTGATAGACATCATCAATATCGCCCGAACGCATAATCCCGATGTGCAGAGCTTCATCGGCCCAATCATCGTTATCGTCATCACGGTGTTGATTTTCATTATGCTTGGCATCTTGCACGTGAGAAAAGCCCAGATCCCTTTCAAAGGTGTGGTCATGGTCATTTTCGTGGTACTGGAGATCTTCCTGAGCGGGGCCACGCTGTTCAGCTTGATGGGCATCGGGATTATTATCGAGATTGTCGCAACCACGATGCTCGCGATGGGCGAGTAAATATCTTGATTTTTTTGACACGTCGTTCAGCCTCTTTCACATTCAGGAATTCAAACCTCCTTGTGTGTAATTGGACAATGCATAATAACATCCTTGGCGTAAAGGCAACCATGGCCGTGGCCAAACCGGAACTGTGTTACATTTTCGACACGTTGTGTGGCTGGTGCTACGGGGCGACGCCCATCGTAAAACATGCCAAGGATGCGTTTGGCGATGCGATGGTCATCACATTAATGCATGGAGGGCTGTTCACCGGTGACAACGCGCATGCAATGCCAGATATGCGCTCCATTGCCTTGGAGCATGATAAGCGTATACATGAATTGACAGGTCAGCCATTTAGCGACTTATATACCAAAAATCTTGTTATGAATGACGATATGGTTCACGATTCCACTCCCACCGCCATCGCACACCACGTGATCAAGCGATATGCCCCCGCCAAGCTGCTGGATTTCTTGCAGGCGGCGCAGCATGCACGCTTCGTCGAGGGAAAAGACTTGACAAACTGGTCGACGTACGTTCCTCTTGTCAAGCCATTCAGCATCACGCCAAAACAATTTTTCGACGGCTTTTACAACGATGATTCCATCAAGGCCGCGGTCTACGAAGAGTTCCAGAAAACCCACCGCTTGTTGTCGGCCGTTGGCGGAGAAGGGTTTCCGGCATTCATTCTAAGGATTAAAAATAAGCTGATCTTGCTGCCGCATGGGCACTTTCTCAAGACTCCCGGTGATATTGTCCCACGAATTCGTGAAATTCTCGATAGTTATCAATCGCGATGAATTCTAGTTATCCCGCTGAAAAGATGCGAAATAAAAGGAGAATTGATGGTCGAACCCGAGATTATCATCAAATTTGTCGCAACGTGCTATTCATCGATCTTTGCGAGTGATCTTGCCAGTCGTTTCTTCTCGTCCATGTTCACGAGCCGGTTGATCATGATCCGCTGCGCTTGCGGCGACCCGGCCCCGTGCATGGACTCCGTGAGGTACCCTACGGCGGCCCTGCCCAGCACGAGATTCTCGATCAACCGCAGCATCTTTATCCGGTTCACTGCGCCGGTTCCCTCGGCACCGACGAGATACTTCTCGACGAGTTTTCGGGTCTCCGGATTTGCCAGCTCCTTCGCGCTCGGGCACGTGACGAACAGTCCACCAGCAATGTCTTGCAGCAGCCGGGCAATCTCGAACGGGAACCTCGTCACGTTTTGCTTGCAGACGTTCGCGAGCAAGAGATCGATGAGATAATTGCCGGCTCCAGTTCTTGTTCCGCAAGCGGAGCATGCCATGCCGCACGCGTAGAGTGTCTCGTTCAGGTGGTTCATCTCGGTGATCTTTTCCTTGATGTGCGAGGCGTTCTCGACGCCGTTGTACTCCGCGATCATGGCCGCCGCCCCGATAAGCACGTCACCGACGCCCACCTTGCATCCTCCATATGACTGCCGATGATAACCTGCAAATGCCTCGACCAGCAAGTTGCTGAAATCGATCTCGCCATCCATGAAGATCCGGTCGTTTGGGACGAATATGTCATTGAATATGATCAAGCATTCTTGACCGCCATATTCCGGGTTGCCGCAATCGATCGAGCCTTCTGCGGTGGCATCGAGCCGGCGCGTGTCGGAAGACTGCCTACCGTAGAAATACGTGATGCCTTCTGCATCCGCGGGGACCGCGCAGCATATAGCGAATTCCTTTTCATCTTCCCGCATTGTCAAGGTCGGCATAAGCAAGTGCTCGTGAGAGTTCACCGCTCCCGTTTGATGAGCCTTCGCTCCCCGGATGACCACGCCATCGGGCTTCCGCTCCACGACATGGACGAATACATCCGGGTCTCGTTGCTGGGACGGGTGCTTTCCCCGGTCGCCTTTCGCGTCCGTCATGCAGCCATCGATCACCCAATCATTTTCCTCGACGAGCTTGACGTAGTTGATAAAGCGATCGTGGTACTTCGTGCCGTGTTTCTTGTCAATCTCGAAAGTGGTCAAGAAAACAGCGTTCATCGCATCCATGCCGACGCAGCGCTGGAAGCACGTGCCGGTTTTTTGCCCGAGCAAGCGCAACATCTGGACCTTTTTCTGGAGGTCCTCCGTGCTTTGATGTAGGTGACAAAATCGGTTGATTTCAATACCGCTCAACGCCGAGGTAGCAGTCATCAAATCGTGATATCGAGGATCCTGGGCCAATTCATACGTGAGCGCGACAGAATTGATCGACGCCTTGATTATGGGCTGCTCCGTGGGATCCTTGATTTCCTCCCCGAGCAGATAGATCTTTAACGGTTTCCTTTGCTTCAAGCTTTCTCTATATTGATCGGCACTCATCAGCGGCATTGGTCTTGCATCACCATCTATCCTTTTACTTGGATGAAGTTAGGTGCGCGAAATTACAATCTCGATTCTTGTTCGAATGTGTGTTCATCGGGTTTATCTTTCTTTTCCGACATCCGGGATGTGGGCTTGTAATTATGTTCACGAAATTATCGAGGATCATTCGCCTGGCGTAACTTGTGGCTTACCTTGCAAGCGAGCAAATGAATCATTCAAACGTGATACTGAAAAAAAGGAAATAGAAAGGCTGGACCGAATCCAGCGAACAGATTGTGCGTGAAAACTGGTCATTCGAGCCCCGCGAGGATGACTAGCAAATATTGCGTGAGTAAGAGAAAGATCGCGACTGCGGCGATGATAGATACCAACACGATCTTCGAATGGGAGAATAAAAAGCTTCTCTTCTTAGGATCTGCCACTATCTTCGCTTTTTGGATTTCGCCGTTCATTTTTTTGCGGATCCAGAAGAATGCGACGATATATAAGGCAAAAATACTACATGACCATGCAATCCAGGAAATCATTTGGCCAATATCGATGCTCCGCAAGTACACAATGAAATTCCGCAACGGCCTGAAGTCGTCGAGCTCATCGGGCCACGGGATGCTGTTGTCGTGTTGCCGGACGATCACGCATTGCGTGGTCGCATTATTTTTCAACGCAGCGAAGATCGCGTGGATTGATCTGTTCGCGGGGTCGGCAAGTTTCAAGCGCGTAAAGCACGGTATGGGCTGGCTCGAGTCCTCGTCCGATGATGCAGTGGCGATCAAGCCGTTCACGGCACAAAAATTGCGGATCCCGGCTCCGCGGTCGCCGCCGCCGTTCACGATCTCGAACCCGTCAACGCCCCAATCTCGCAGATCCGCGAGCGAATAGGGATCACCACCGTCATTGTAATGGTTCACGAGCACGTAACCCCCGTGAGTTTTCACGTAGTGAATCATCTCGCTCACGTTCATGGGCGGGAGCGCGCTCGGGCTCGTGTTCCCGCCAAGGTACTCGTCGGTCGGAATGGTCTCGTTGATGCCATAAACGTTGAGGTGGATCCTGGGTGAGTATTTGGTGTATTCCTGGCCGATGATGATCGTGAAATTCAGGTTGCGGCGCTGGACATAGGCGAGGGCTTGCAAACCCCCGTTTGTGTTCATGTGATCCGTGATCGCCGCACCTTGTAGCCCTTGACCGATGTACCAGTTAACTCGCTCTTCCGGCGTGAGAAAGCCATCGCTCAGCGTCGTGTGGCAATGAAAATCCATGAGCATCTCGCCATCCTGCAAGTTGGTGTGGATAACTTGTGGCGGGAAATACGTGCTGATGAGGTTCAAGCAGATCATTGCATAGATCATGAACCCCGTGATGCAATACCGCGTTTCCCGGCCGATGACATCCCACGGCTTGTGCACGTGGAATCGTTCTTCGTTCCTTTGGCCGTGCATCCACGGCTTTGGAGGCTTGATGTGGAATTTTGCTTCCTTCTTGAAAAATTTGACGGCGTTAACAACAATCTTCGCCCCAAGCATACCGACCCACGCGATGAACAAGGCTTCTAAGCATGACATGAAGTCCTGGTGCATGAATAAGGCGCCCGTGGTTACCATGCCCGTGATGACGATGAGAAAGATGACGATGAATCCCAGGAATGCATATTTCCAGTAAAAATTGGCCACGTTGCGGGCATATTCGACGAGTACTTCTCGTTTCGTGCTTTTCCTCACAATAACTCGGTTAAAGAGTGAAAAGATAAAGCGGACAAGAACATACCCGACCAGGATTAAAAGTAACGAGTTCTCGAGCTGCTTCGCGAGCGTGAACGCATATCCTGCGAACGGTTCAAGAAGGTACCGTTCGATAGGCACGTCAGACGAATATTGGTTGCTCACGTCGACCTGGTGCAAATCATCGAAGAATGTTATGTATCGAGAAGAAACAGTGGCCGTAATGATCAAGAATGCAAGCCACGCCGCAAAAACCGCCGCCGGCACGATGACCAAGATGTATTTTTTAATTCCATTGATGAAAGACATGAGTCATCGATGTGCTGTGCGCTATAAAATGCTATATTTTACCTAAAAACCATGAAAAATGACAATTCTACACCTTTAATTGTACACCGGCGTAAAAACCGGCTCATAATCCCTTGATAGACGATGGTTTATATAGGAGTCCGACGTGGTCATATCCAGCGATCACGACGTGTTGCATGATGGTAGACATTCTTTTCGGGCTGATCTTGTCCTTATTGGCGGGGCTATCTACGGGGATCGGGGCCCTCATCGCTTACTTCATAAAACAGCCGAAACTCGTGTATCTTTCGTTTGGTCTCGGATTATCCGCCGGCGTGATGATCTACGTGAGTTTCGTTGAATTACTTCCTCAAGGGTTCAAGACCATCGGCGAGTTTTGGACGGTCGTCATATTTTTCTTGGGGATGTTAATGGTTTGGTTGATGGAAAAATATATACCGGAAAATCCCATGAACGAAGATGATATTGCAAAGATGGCTTGTGAAACAACTCCTGAGCTTGCCGAAAAAAAATCCGAAAAACCGAAAGACCCGAGGCTTATGAAGACCGGCTTGTTGATCGCCGTGGTCATCACGATCCACAACTTTCCCGAGGGTATGGCATCGTTCGCCACTGCATTGCACGCGCCGAATCTCGCGATCTTAATTGCTATTGCCATCGCCATTCATAACATTCCCGAAGGCATTGCTGTTTCAATTCCGATCTGTTACGCGACGAATGACAAGAAAAAAGCTGTCAAGTGGTCATTCCTGTCCGGCCTCACGGAACCGATCGGTGCCGTGATCACCGCCCTTTTTTTGTTACCGATCCTGTCCGATGCTGCACTTTCCAACGCGATCATCAATGGGTTGCTCGCATGGATCGCCGGCATCATGGCATTTATAAGCCTCGATCAAATCCTCCCGACAGCGACCAAATACCAGAGCGGCCACGCCGCCATCGGGGGGGTGGTTGCCGGTATGATAATTATGGCCTTGAGCCTGGTACTGCTTCATTCTGCTTGAATGATCTGACCCATCAAGAAGCCAATTTCAAGTGCATGGTGTTGCCGCTTCTCACGAAACCCAAGCGCTCGTACATAGTAATGGCTTGCTTCTGGCTATCCCTGATATTGACGCCAATTTCAGCCGTCTTCAACGTTTTCAAGTATTCGATAGCACGGTGGACAAGTTCCTTACCGATACCTTGGCCACGAGCATCTTGGCTCACGGCAACGTTTTGGAGGAATCCTTCCTTCTTACCACTTTTTGCTGGTTTGACAATTCCGATGATCATGCCGACCGCTTTTTGCGAAGCGTCGTCCTCGGCAATGAAAATCCCCTTTTTTTGCACCGGGTCGTTTAATACTCGATTGATCATGGACATGAAGCGTTTCTTGTCGAATTTCTGGTGGAGTTCCTCGACCAGGCCTTGGGTTAACTTCACCATGGAAGTGACATCGGTTTCCAGCGCGTTCCTGAATTTTATCGTCATAATACATCACGGGGGACCAGCTCCCCGCGAATAAACATCGCACCGGGTTTTAAGAATCTGTGTGATAACATGGTAACATCGGCATGATGGATTATTAATATGTATTCAAAATAGAAAGGTAGTTACCGTCTAAAATCAAGGTAGCAAGAATGACGCATTTTTCATGAAGACGGGTTTCGACGATAATGGAATTCCAGTCCTTCGTTGTAATGAATGCTTGTTGTATGCAAACCGGATGAATTATAACTTGGAATTCGGAAAAAAATAAAATTACCTTACGCATTCTGGAAACGCTGCCCCAGTTAATCATCATTTTCTTAGGACGGTTATTCCCCTAAAATGACATATATACCTCTGCGCTAATGTAATTCCTATATCACATTATCATGATAGCATGCTAGCATAGGGAAGGATAGGCAATGTTCAGCAAAAAAATGGCACGGGTTCTTCCCGCCATCTTCGTTTTACTTGTCGTGGAAATGATTGTAAGCAACGTGATGGTGACTAACGAACCAGGTGCAAACTCAAATGGAAATTCTCGTGGCAACGAGTTCAATTTACCGAATATCATTGCTCCGAGTGCAATCACGGCGACGAATCAATACACGGGTTCCGGGGCGCCGCTGACTCTCCAGGAATGGGCCGACAGCCGAAACGTGACCGTAAGCCGTTCCTTGATCGGCGCCGGAACTACAACGGCCGATCTCTTGCTCGCAGAAGGTTGGTACGGGTACAAGCTGTACACGAACGTGTATAACCTTTACGACACGGATGAATGGAACCAATTTGCAGCGATGCCATTCGATGGGACTTCCAATGTGGTCAACAATGTCGTCTGGAACTTTGGACGGGATGCCGCGGGTGCAAATGTCGAGACCGGCGTTGATATAAACACGCCGGATCAATGTTGCAACGTGAACCTGCATCCGGCGAACACGACCTATGGCGGAAACCCCGCGTCGACATTCACGGCGAATGATAACGCCTACTGGCAACAACTCGTCGCATTTCCTCGGGGCCAGATCACAGCGATGTGGGTCGCATGGGATTACTGGAAGGGCACATGGGACACGGTGGGGTTCTCCGGCTGGGAAATGACACGGACATATGCGTCGATCAACGGCACATACGCGTACGAGCTTTCCTCGCCAAACATGGGCGCATCGAATCAGTGGAATTCGGTTGCTCTGCAGCAAGTTCCCCAATCGATCATCACTGCATTGAACACGGTCGGCACGCCTGGAACCATCCAGTTCCGAGTTGGTCTCCGGAGCACGCAAAGCTTCCAATGCACCCCGCGAGTCAACGCGTACATGCGGTTCCGGAACGTCAGGCTGTTCATCCGGGCGAAATGCTTGCCCACCCAGGTCAACCTGCGGGTGGCCTTCAACGGCGTGGGCGGTAATGGTGGCGCGCAGAACGTGATCCAGAACATCGGCACGACTCATGGTACCGGCCAGCTCAATTTCACGGCGACTCCACAGCCTTGGTTAGCGGGCGCGAGTCCCTTGAACATCGTCAGTACCTTCACGACATCCGCGATCGTTCATTTCCCTGCGGATAACCTTGAAATCGTGCAATTTGACATGTATCAGGTCATTTATGGCCGGCACTGGAGGGACACCCAGGTCGATGCGAATGCGCTCGCCATCGCGGGGGCCAATTTCGTCGCGGCCAACAACACGAACATTGATTGGATCACCTTCTTCTACGATCGTCCGCCACAGATTGCATCGGGCACCCAGGATAATTACATCAATTACTTGTTCAACGGGACAAAACCTTCGGATTGGGATATCTATCAAGTGCTTGATTCTCAACCCGTAGATAAAACCACCAATTTGACGGGAAGGCAGAGTGGAAACACGATCATCTCGATGTCGAGGTTATATGCTGGATTTTATGGCTTTTGGACCTTCTCGGCCCATTCTCCGAATTACGTGCAATCCATGGCTGTTCCAACAAATCTTTACGAGGGACAATTGTTGCGCATCAACGGGTCAATAAATCCCGGGCTTGCAGCTGGATATATCACGTCAACTCGTGCCGAGCTCACGATCAAGTTCCCGAATGGCACAATATGGAGCAGCGTGAACCGCAACGTCCTCGTGGGTTCAGGCGGTTCTGTGCAATTCCCCTCCATCACGATTCCAACGAGCGGTGCAAATTACGTGGCGGGCGTGTACACGGCGATCTTGACATGGAATAATTCCCGCTCCGGGCTCCCGCTGAACGAAACGGGCAGCATGGTCCGCACGTTCACGATCCGGCACCGGGCAACGCTCACATCGGAGTTTCCAAGCCAAGTATATTACGATAACTTGAACACGCAGCAAGCTCTACCCATCCAGCTCAGGTATGTTGACATTGGTGGTTCGGATATCACGGATGCGACAATCACATTCACGAATTTTAACAGCCAGGTGCAGACGTTCACGCACCAGAATGCCTACTTCAACTACATCACCTTGTTGAATTGCACGAATGGGCCGAGAGGGTTGAATAACATCGTGATCAATGCGATCTCGCCAGCATTCGAGCCGAAGACGATCAACATTGGCGTGGAGATTGTTCGCACCGCGAATTTCACGATCGATCAATATCCAAGCGTCTCGACGCAATGGAACGACAACTTCTTTCTCACCCTGCATTATACCGACGCCTTGAACGGTTCCGGAATCAACATCGATTCGCCGAACAACATCACAGTGGCGTGGCCGCAAGTGGCGGGCAGATATTCAGTCGATATGAGCCAGCGGGTAAACGGCATCTACACGCTCACGTTCAACACATCAGGCACGATGCCGGATCAATTGTATTCCGTGCCCATTTCGATCAAAAAAATTGGATGTCAAGGCCGTTCGATCATCATGGACATATCAGTAACGCCGCGCAGCACGTCGCTGAACCTCGTTCCTATTCCCGACGTTGCATACGGCGACAGCATGATCGTGAATAGTAACTTCAAAGCCATCAGCTCGGGCGCATTGATTACCGGCGCAACGGCAACGGCGAGGATTGTTGAAACTGCAACCGTTTGTGCGGTCGCTACTTTCCCAAACGGCACCTACCGGTTCAGCTTGGATACCTGGAGCTTGCCGTCTCTTGGCACGTACACGCTTAACGTCACGATTTGGTGGAGCGGCGTGCCGTACTACGCGAACCAGACCCGCACGCTCACCTTCAACGTGATCCAGCGCACGACGCAGGCTTACGCGAGTGGTACCTTCGACATCAAGTACTGGAACAGCAATTTCACCGTGCTGCTGTATTACATCGACGTGCTGAACAGCAGCTCGATTCGTGGCTCGAACGTGCACATCACGATCAGCGCGTGGGATGGCGTGAACCCGCTCTCGCAGGTCAACACGCTGACCAGCATTACATACAACGGGACAACAGGCCCATGGCTCCTCACCTTCAACGCGTCGCATTTTGGACGCACGAATATGGCCCCCGGGTTCAGGGTTGATATCGCTATCACCTGGACCGCGAGCACAAAGCCGTACTACGTGGATCGCTCGGTGACGTTCACGATCAAGGTCGATGAGGCCCCCACTTTCATCTACATCAAGGACCCGTCGAGGCAGACCGTACCAACGGGGAGCAATCACACGATCACGTTCAACTTGATCAACCAGCGGAGCGGCACCGGTATCTCGGGGCAGCAAGGCAACATCGTTGTCACGTCATCTGGTATACTGCCCGACAACGAGGTCTTCAACCCCGCGATAGGCATCACGTTCCCCAACAACAACGGCAGCTACGTGCTTATGTTCAACATCTCGAAGCTCGCGGGAGATTATGTCTCGTTCAACATCTCTATCACGATGTCGAATTACGTTGATATCGTCAATTATGCGTTCACGCTGATCAAGATCTCGCCAGTTCCGATAACGGAGATTATTGGCGTGGACCAGGTGTACTTGGGTCAGCAGATGAATATGACGATCTTCTTCCACCTCGTCGGGCTTTTAACGGGCATACCCGGTGCCGCGGTGAGCGTTCAAGATGGACCTTCGTCTGGCGTCTGGGCGGGTGGCACTTTCTCGTATCTGTATGATGGTTCCCAGTACTACAACATCACCTTCACGCCATCGTTCTCGCACGCGCATGTGAACCAAGCTCGGAGCTATTCCGTGTTCGTAAACTTCACCTCGAGCAGCGGTAATTCCCAAGTCCGCGTGAATTTCGTCGTGAATCCGATCCCGACCAACATCACGAACGTTTACTTCAACGGGATAGATCGCACGGGAAGCTTGCCCACCTTCTCGTTATACCTTGGTGATAGCGTGAACGTGAGCGTGTACTTCCATAACTTGTTCAACAGCACGGCCGTTTCCGGAGCATCTGTCATCTTGACCCGTGCGGGCTATTCTGGTACCCTCGTCCGCACTGGCGCGACCTATAGTCTCTTCGTCAACACGAACTTGTTCGGCGTTGGCCCGTTCGAATTCACCGTGAGCGCGACGAGGAATAGCTTCCAGCAAGCCAGCCAGAAGATCAAGCTCGACATCCAGGCAGTCAGCACTAACGCCACGATATACTTGAACGGCACGCAGAACAACTCGATGATCCTCTATTACGGCCAGAACATCCGCATCGGGTTCATCTACCGGGACACGCACAACAACGTGCCCTTGATCAGCCCGTCCGTGAGCCGGACGCTCACTGGCGGTGCAACAGTGGTAAGTGGCTCCAGTTTCGTGCTGAATGGCAACACATGGGAAGTCGTGCTGAACACGGCCGCGATCGGATCGCCCGGCACCTATTTCATGACCATCACTGCCGGGTTGGCGAATTACCAGACTGCGCTAGCAACGTTCACAATCACGATCAATGATATACAAACGTCGTTGGTCGTATGTAACGATCAAGGCAACTCGCAAACCAGCTATTCGCTCTATTGGGGGCGCTCGTTGAGCATCGCGCTGCTTTACAGGAGCCTGGTCACTGGCTTGAACATCACGGGCGCGACCATGACGCGCACGGGACTACTGGCGAACTCGTCGTTCTCGGTGAACGGCAACTGGTACAATTACACCTTTAACACGGCTACCGTCGTGCCGAACGTGTACACGATTTCGATATCGGCGAGCATGGCCAATCGTACATCCCCCACGGTGCAGATCACGGTGAGCGTGCTCGCGATCACGACCACGTTGGAAGTGTACAATGGAACCACGCCGACCACCTCTTTTATGCAATATTATAGGGAAAACGTAACCATTAGATTGCGATTGTTTGACACGGTTAATAGCCTCCCAGTCTTAGGCGTTACATTTATCACGGCCTATGGATATATCGTATCCGCGGGCGGGGGTTATTATGATCTTACCGTGAATTCTACCTTCGGAGGTGGAATAGGTATAGCGCAATTCACAGTCACGGGCCAACGAGCGAACTACGTATCGAGTTCCGAAGTCATCACGATCAACGTGCTCTCGATACCCACGTCGTACCGCGTGTTCATCAACGGGACGGATCGGACAGCAACGCTTCAAGAAACGATCAACTTCCTGGAATCGTTCGACATCACGATATACTATAACGATACATTCCGAACACGGCCGATCACGGGAGCAACGATAACGCTGACCATCACGAA
>JAUQYW010000433.1 GCA_030587525.1 Candidatus Sigynarchaeota archaeon
CTTCGATGCTTCAGAACATAGCGCCTTGATATAAGCTCCAGACTTGTTTTGCGTGTGGTCGATGAGCATGTCAACATCGATGTCTGGGCTTAGTGGTCTGCCTTTGTTATAAAGATCAAAAATCTTCCGGCGTGTATTTTCGTCCGGAAATCCGATTTCGAGCAGGATGTCGAAACGTCCTGGTCTGAGCAGCGCCGGTTCTACCATATCGAGCCGGTTCGTCGCCGCGAGCAGGATGATGCCCTTGGCTTCCTGCAACCCATCGATCTCGGTCAAGAGCTGGCTAACCACGCGGGTCGTGACATTCGAAACATCCTCGCTAGATTGCTTGGCCGGGGCGAGTGAATCGATCTCGTCGAAAAATATCATGCACGGGGCGACCTGGCGGGCTTTCTTGAAAAGCTCTCGAACGCCGCGCTCGCTCTCGCCGACCCACTTGGACAGCAGCTCGGGGCCTTTCACGGACAAGAAGTTGATCTTGACCTCGTTTGCGATGACCCTCGCCAGCAAGGTCTTCCCGCAACCAGAGGGACCATGCAAGAGGATCCCGCGCGGCGTCTGAATGCCGAGCTTCTTGCACGCCCCGGGATATTTTACCGGCCATTCGAAGATTTCCTTGAGCATTTGCTTTTCCCGCTCAAGACCGCCGATGTCATCCCACGAGGCCTTCGGCACGTCGAGTGAGAATTCCCGGAGGACAGATGGCTGCAAGTCCTTCAGCGCGTCGACGAAGTCTTGATGGACAAGCTTGAGTTCCGATAGCTTCTTGTAGGGGATAGCTTCTTGGAGGTTCACGCCTGGCAGCAATCTGCGCAGGCCGACGAAAGCAGCTTCCTTGACCAGCGATGCCAGGTCCGATCCGACAAAGCCATGGGTGACTTTTGCGATTTCACGAAGATTCACGTCTTTTTCAAGGGGAATCCAGCGCGTGTGGATCTGGAGAATTTCCAGCCTGCCTTCTTGATCCGGCACGCCGATCTCTACCTCGCGATCGAACCGGCCTCCACGCCTCAGTGCCATGTCCAGTGCATTGGGCCTGTTGGTCGTGCCCACGACAATGACTTGGCCACGCTCGTCGATGCCGTCCAGCAGCGAGAGCAGCTGCGTGACCACGCGGTTCGCGATTTCGCCGGTCTGGTGGTCCCGATTTGGCGCAATCGAGTCAATCTCGTCAATGAGAATTATCGACGGCACGTTTGCCTTCGCTGCATCGAAAATATCGCGCAAGTTCTTCTCTGATTGCCCGAACATCTGCGACATGATTTCCGGACCCTTGATGAGGAAAAATGCACTGTTCGTTTCCTTGGCAATGGCTTTCGCTATCAAAGTCTTTCCCGTGCCAGGCGGGCCATAAAGCAATATGCCTTTCGGCGGCTGGACGCCGAGATAACGGAAGATTTCAGGATGCTGCATGGGCAACTGGACGATCTCCTTGATCTTCGCGATCTCCGCTTGAAGCCCGCCGATATCCTCGAAACTCACGTCCATGAGCTGCTTCGCGTTTTTTTCCTGGAATGGCAGGATCTTGAACTCGATTCCCTTCCCGACGACGAATGGAACCCCTGGCGGGGTCGTGATCTCCACCTTGAATTGCAAGAGATTGTACAGCAGCTTCAACCGGATGATGTCGCCTTGGTACAAGACCCGTTCATTTAACAGCTCGAGCAGCAACGTCTGCTGATCGGCAATGATGAGCGATTGGTACGGCGTTAATTCGATTTTGCCTTTCGCCGTGATGTTGTCCGCTTTTCCTATCGTGACACCACTTCCGAGCTTGCCGCCGGAGTTAATCCTCGTGACGTGGTCGATGCGAATGATGTCCTTGTTTTTCTCATCAGCAGCAAGCTGGGCCACGTGGCAGAACGTTTTTTTATTCGCCGTCTTGAGATAAATCACATCGCCGCGTTTAAGGCTGAGAGATTCCATCATCTCGAGATGTATTTTCGCAATACCTTTCTCGATCTCGCTTGGCGAATCAATTTCATGCACGGTTAGTTGTAATTCGAGCATTTTTTTCTCCACTTCATCGTGTTTTCTTGAAAAATTGGAAAAAGAGGGCCCCGATGGCCATTTTACCACGGGCTTTCATCAAACAAAACCCCGTATCAAGTCCTCGATGCTTTTCACGACTGCGAGCAGCGACGTGACGCGGCTTTTCTGCTCCCCGTCCGTGGTGTTTCCCCAGCTTGTGCGGCCGTCTCGCTTGTAGAATTCGGCCGTGTATCCCATACATATCCAGCCATCAGGAAAATCCCCTGACGAACCCGGTGGGAATAAATGACTACCTCCGGGCCAGCATGCTCTCCCCGTGGCGAGCGTTTTATTGTCCACGAAGACCACGGAAGGCGGTTCAATTGGAAATTTGTTGGTGATCTTCACGCGAATCGTGTAAGTCCCGCGCGATGCCACGCCCAAGCGCTGTTTCACGTCGCTATTAAATCCGATTCGCAAGAAGACCGCGTTGTTTTTCTCGTCATATTTCACGAGACTGATATGGTCTCCAATGTCACTTTGCAGTATCTCGTCGACGTGTTTCTGGAGAATGCCCCACGAATATGAAGGCATTTGGTTTCACCACGGTCACGCGAACTCGATCTTCGACGTGACGTAGATCGTTTCTCCTTCGACCGACGCGGCAGGTGATTGAGGATCCAGCACCGTGTTGTTGTGCGTGGCTTGCCACGGCTGGTTTGCATCCCGGTTCACTTGCTGCATCGCACGACGCACGACATCTGAAACCCGATCTCCCTTGTTCACGGGCGTGGCGACTTCCCCTACGCCCGGGATTTTTATCGAGATTGCTCCCATTTTTTCCACCTTTGATGCTCGAATCTCACACTTTTTCTGTGAATTCTAGTCAATCCATGGAAAAACACTCTATTAAACATCCGTATGACGACTTGAGCTGCATTCGCTTATTAGAAACGAAAACGCGGAAATGCACAATCCCGGCGCTGGAGCGTGGCGCGTGCCCGATCGATCCAAAATCGACCACTACTTCACACAATTTTTTTCGTCTCAAGCACCACGCCATTTTTTCGAAGGGAATCTCGCAATTTTTGAACATCGAGATCACGGGGCCTCACCCCGCCCTTGACAGCGAGCGCAGCAGCGGTCCCGGCTGCTTGGCCAACGACGATCGTCACCGTGAGACCGCGGTGCGCGTCTAAGGCCGTGTGGTCAGCAACCCCGACGGCTCGCGACGCACACAGCACGCCGTCGAGCTTTTCAGGGACGAGAACGCCGTAGGGAATGGGATATGGCCGGTCGAGACGATTTCGACCCGTATCGTGGCCGTCCGAGAGGCCGATCGCATCATGCCGGCCGAAATCGGGGTTGAACACGCTGTCCCTGGTTTCCATGGTCACCGCCTTGAGTCGACGCGTGTCGCGCAAGCCGAGCCGGGTTGATGTGCGCGAGATGTAAGCATTCTCCCATCCTGGCACCTGGCGGAACACAGAGAGGAGGATCCAGTCAACGCGCTGCCGGTCGATATCGGAGCGGGAAAGCGCCCACGCATCGATGGCGTCCTTCGTTCCACGGTCCAGAACCATGCACCAGCGATCCTTGATGACGCCGCGGTTCCATGACTTCACGGTGAGGCGGAACGGTAATTCCATCCGCTCCGGCCACGCATCAAGCAACCCAGCATCGGAAGCCTTGTCAAGGTACCTTCCGAATCCATGGTAGATCATCAAGCGGCCTGTTTCGAGATGCTCGCGAACCTTGGCCGCGTCCTTAATATCAGGGTAACCATTGCAATCCTTGCTGGCGATGAGATGCTCGATGAACGCCCGGGAGTCGATGCCGCGGAACTCGGTGAACCAGCCAGGCGCCATACGCTTGTCAACGGCCTCGACGATGACGCCGTTTCCCCCGGTCGCGAAGTTGACCACGTCGAGGTAGGCGCTCGCATCGACCACGATCTCCGATTTCAGGGCTTGCAGGCCGGATCGGTTCTGCACGATCACGCCGGTCACGCGGGGCATTGCCGATGTTCCAGCCGTCATCACGTCGATGACCAGGCTATCAAAAAGCAATTCGACGCCGGCTTCGATGCACATCTCGAGCAGGACGATCTTGATGGCCTCGGAGTCCAGCCACTCGTCGCCATCCGAGTATCGCACGAGCGGGGGGTCATCCCACAGCTTGTCGGAGGTGCCGTTTCTCGTGATGCGGTCGAGCATCTCTCTGGCGATGCCGTCGGTCACGAGATACCCTTTGCTGTTCACGTAAGCACTTTTTTCCCATTGCAGAACCAGCGATGTTATGGATTGGCCCCCGAGAAAGCAGTTGCGCTCAACGAGCAAGACCTTGGCGCCCAAACGCGCCGCGCATACCGCAGCCGCGACGCCGCTTTGCGAACCCCCGACGACGATCACGTCCCACGCGCCCGCGACGGGCACGTCCCTGGCTGGCTCATGATACGTGCTCTCCTTGTCAGATGGTGTCATTTTCATCGTCTCCCCTTATGATGCCTCTTCATTTTTTGGCTTAACCGAAGCGCGCGATGATTTCGTCCTGGAGATTCTTGCTGAGATCCACGAAACATGCCGAAAACCCGCCGACCTTCACTTTCAAGTCTGGATACTGGCCAGGATGCACTTGCGCGTCTACGAGCTTGCTTTTATCGACGATATTA
>JAUQYW010000176.1 GCA_030587525.1 Candidatus Sigynarchaeota archaeon
GTCCTTGTTGAACATAAACTGGGGTCAAACAGGTACAGATAAGGGCGCAGGAATTGTCGTGCAAGAAAATGCAATTTATATTTCCGGTGAAACAGATTCATATCCCGGGTATTATTTCAAGGCTTTTGTTGCAAAATTCAATCTTGCTGGTACAATTTTATGGTATGATCTCTGGGATGATACAGACCACGATCGCGGTCAAAGACTCGTTGGTGATGGCACTTGTGTTTATATGGCTATAGCAATGTGGAACGCGGCACAAGCCCGCATGGGTGACGGCTTTGTCGCCAAATATGACGCGAGCGGGAATTGCGTGAAGAATTACTCGTTGAGCACGACCGGTATAGAATATTTCTATGGCGTGGCGGTATCCGGCAATTACATGTACGCGTGTGGTTACCAGTGCTCACCTGGCCTTTCCGAAACCGATGCCGTGCTAGTGAAGTTTGATCGCACAACGGGAACAGAGATCTATCGCCGGTTATTAGGAGATAGCAGCACGTATAATGATGGCTGGGAAAATATCGTCGTGAACGGGAGTTATTTGTATCTAACTGGCTATACACGGAGTTATGGTAAGCAAGGAGCCTTGAACATTCTTTTCGCAATTTATGATTTAAGTGGAAATTGCATCGGCATGGATTCGTATGGCGGGGCAAGTGACGATTACGGCTATGACCTTGCCGTTGATGGGGACCGGGTCTATCTTTGCGGATTCTTCTCCGGGACGACACGCGACGTCATCGTTTCTAGCATCCCGGTCTACACGTTCTTTCAAAACTGGATTGTACCATGGGGCGGAACCGCCGACGATCGCGGGGAATGCGTGGTGAAGCTGCGGGAACACGTTTATGTTGCTGGTAAAACCGCGAGTTTCGGCCGGACATCCAATGATGCAACGCTCATCAAGTACGATACCCTCGGTAACAAGGTATGGAACGTTTCCTGGGGTGGAAGCGCAGATGAGGTCCTATATGGCCTTGCTACAGATGGCGATTACATGTACATTGCAGGACGGACCACGAGCTATGGCGTGGGTGGCGATGTATTCGTCGTGAAATACGATTTAGCTGGAGGTAAAGTGTGGGAAAAGACTTGGGGTCGCAGCGGTGAGGATTTTGCATATTCCATCGTGGCATATCGGGATTATCTTTATGTATCCGGTTATACCTCAAGTTTTGGAGATAATAACCAAGCATTAATCTTGAAACTAGCAAAGGATAGCACGGAGATATGGAATCGCACGTGGGGAGGCGCCCAGGATGAATTTGGATACGATATTACGGCAAGTGCCGGATATATCTATATTGCTTGTTCATCCACTAGTTATGGTGCTACTTCCGACGGGGTCGTGCTTAAGTATGACGTGAACGGAAACCTTGCTTGGGCAAAAAAATGGCAAGATATTTCAGCGGGGTATCCAACCGACGATTATTTATACGGCATTATTGTCGACGATAATAATATTTATGCCGCTGGAAGAACGGCAAAGGCAGGAAACACCGATGTTGATTGCTTGCTGGTCAAACTTGACCTGGCCAGTTCGATAATATGGAATAGAACATGGGGTGGAACTGGTATCGATGTCTTTGACGAACTCGATATCGACAGGGGTCGCATCTTCGTTGCTGGAAGCACGACGAGTTATGGCAATGGCATTTACGATGTTTTCATTGCTGAATACAACACGGCAGGGAACTTTCTAAATTACCGAAGTTGGGGAGGTGGCAGTGAGGATTGCGGCATATCCATTGATATGGTCGATGAAACCGTGTACGTGGCAGGTCGCACTTCGAGCATCGGTGGCGGTTTGAGTGATTTCCTCTTGATGAGATATTTATTTCCCAGCAATTGGTATTATAAATGGGAATATACCTATGGTGGCTCTGGGACGGACTTAGGCTGGAGTAATACTATCTATAATGGATTTGTGTATACAGTCGGAACGATCAACGATCACGTAGGCAACGACGACGCCTTCATAGCAAAGCACGACTTGAACGGGAACTTGATCTGGGCAAAGACATGGGATGGTGGCAAAACCTGGGCTTGGGGAGCGGACGTCGGCGCGACCAGCGGATATATTTACATGATCGGGACCGTATATGACGGCACTAGTTACCAAGCATACATAGCTAAGTTCGATACCGCCGGCAATAACCTCGCGAATTACTATTACGGTTCATCATCATATCATGAACACGCATACGGGATGGACATAGAAGGAACGGACATCTACATTTGCGGAGATACAAACGAATATGCAGGAGATACCGGCACATATTTCGTCAAGTTCAGCATAACCGCCGGCACGTTTGGACCTCCATGTGCCTGGAACGTTGCGGGTAGTGATTACGCTTACGAGATAGATGTTAAGGGTACGGATGTTTATTTCGCGTGGACTGGCAACAGCAACGATGCATATATCGTGAAAGTCGTGCCAGCGAGTCCATGGTCTTATGTTTGGTATCAACGTGTTTCTACCGCGGCGGATGATCTTGCGTTCGATGTCGCTGTGATGGGTGATTACGTTTACCTCACCGGTTTTACCGGAGCGAATTCGGATGCATTTGTGGATAAATTTAGGTGCAGCGATGGCCTCTCAATTTGGAATAGAACGTGGAATTCTGCAGGAACTAACAATGATCAATCGCGGGCAATCGCGACCGATGGCGAGTACATTTATCTTGCCGGATCGATGAATTACGGGACGGCGAGCGCTGACATCGCAATTTTGAAGTATGATCAGATGGGCAACCTGGTTAAAACAATTACCCGGAGCGATACCGGTGCCCAATATCTGAACGATATTGCAGTTTATAATGACTATATCTATGTAACCGGGGTTACAAACAAGGCCGGAACGGATACTATATTCACGGGGATGTATGACTCAAACCTTATCCCTGAGTTAACGTACCCGCGCAACATCACGGTCAACGCAAATGGATTGGCGACATATGCGACGTGGACTATGATGGATGGATATGCCACTTCTAGAACATATAATATCTATCGAAACGGCACCCAGATTGAAACTAATACCTGGTCATCGAATCCACCTATTTTCACGAAATCGATAGACGTGAGTGGCTACCCGATAGGCGTCAATAACCTCACGATAAAGTCTTACGACATCGCAGGAAGTTACACGGACGACACGATCATCGTGAAAATCCTCAATAATCCCCCCACGATCACGCATCCCGCTGATATGACCTATGCGTTCGGGGCGCCCGGAAAACAAATAGCATGGACAATTTCCGATTTGAGCACTTTGGACCGATCATACACGATTAAGATAGATGGTGGATCTCCAATTACTGGTTCCTGGTCGAACGATATCGCGTTCGCTTTTAATATTCCCACGTTACTTGTCGGTTCCCACAACATCTCGATCAAGCCTACGGATGGTTATGGAGGCTTTGTGCAAGACGATGTCAATGTCACGGTCACGAATATCCCGCCAACCATCACCAGTTCCGGGAACTTAAACTACCTCTATGGTAGTTCGGGTCATATGATTAGCTGGACGATAACGGACACGTCAATCGCCACGGCCACCTGTGCACTTTACAAGGATAATATCTCGCAAGGTACCCCGACAAATTGGTCATCCGGTATTCCGATCCCCCCGGTAAATGTCGATGGCTTGATGGTCGGCACGCATAATTACACCATCATCGCTTGGGATGGTTACGGCGGAGAAGTGAGCAACACGATTTGGGTTTCCGTGTATAATATCCCGCCGGTCATTGTTAACTCGACGGATATCGTTATCTACCAGTTTAACAATCCCGGGCATCAAATATCTTGGATTATCACGGATGCAAGCAAGCTCACCGGCAGCACCTACACGATCTATCAGAATGAATCCACGGTCGTCGGTTCCGGCACGTGGGCTTCAGGTAATAATATCTCGATATCCGTTGATGGTCAACCCATCGGGTGGCACAATTACACGATAATCGCTAACGATGGTGTCTATGGAATAACGCAGAATACAATCTGGGTCAACGTGGTCAATGATGTTACCCCGCCGAACATCACGCTGGTTTATCCTGTCGGAAACCCGTATGTCAAAGGCGGTTCAGTTATCGTGTTTGATTTCTTTGATTTCAACAGAGTGGCGAGCGCCTGGTTTAACTGGGATGGAATGGGCAACATCACATTGCCGTTTCCGTATAACATTGTTGCACCCGCAACACAAGGAATCCACCTATTATACGTCTACGCGAATGATTCCGTTGGGAATGTTGCGAACATGAACTACTTATTTTACACGGACAATACCCCCCCGGTGATCACCCTCCTTTCGCCCTTGAACAACAATACATATCCAGCAGGAACGCCGATCAGTCTCCAAGTGATTGATAATTACAATGTTAACCAGGTGCGATATTCCTGGTACCCGTCTCCTAGCGGCGTGTTAATAGCCCCGTACAGCCTCACCTTGATTAATAGAAACGGAAGGAACCTGCTGCAGGTAACGGCATTTGATAGGGCGAACAACAGCATCACGGAAACCTTCGTGTTTAACGTTTCCGATGCCTCTTTCCCTGTCGTGAGCAGCCCGCCAGACATTTTCCTTGTATCCGGCGTCACCTATTCCCGCTACCCCATTAACTGGACCATCACCGAATCTGGCAGCTCTACGACGCGCCACTACATTGTCTACTGGGAAAAGATGATCCTTTACAGCGGAGATTGGACCAGCGGGGTTTCTATGGAGTTCGAAATATCCGGCGTGATCAACCAGAATAGCTCCCTCTTCATCATCGCGGAGAATGATGCTGGTACTGCAATCGACGAGGTACAAATACATATCATGCGGACGACGCATAGAATCATCCGTCCGGATGACATCATGATGTATGAACATACCTACGGCAATATATTGCGATGGCACGTGTTGAATTATGTTATCGTCAATCCTCATTACACGATATATCGTGATGGGTTAGTATGTGCATCGGGTAGATGGCATCCTTCATATCCAATCTCACTAAACCTCGATTCTTTGGCGATCGGCGTATATCTACTCAAGATCGTTGCTAGCGACGATTTTGGCGGGGTGATCGAGGATGAAGCCGTCGTGACGGTGCTGGAAAATTTGGCACCGGTCATTTACCCTGGAGAGAACCAGGTCTTTGGCATTGATACTTCCGGTCACGCCGTCATGTGGACCATCATGGACAAGTCGACGTCGAATACGATGTACCGCATGTATTCCAATGAAAGGGAAATTGATACAGGCGCATGGACCTCAGGAACCACAATGGTGAGATGCATTGATGATCTCGATGTCGGCACGTATAATTACATGCTGATCGTCGATGATGGGACGGGCTTGCTTTGTCAAAGCTCGATCCTGGTTACCGTCACCAACGCGACGAATTTTGCCCCGGTTGTCCAGATATTGAATGCCACGTTGGAAATTTCTGAGGGTCAGCAATATCTCGTAGTCTTCAAAGTGCGCGACGTGCTCTTGAAAAATGGCTGGTTTGACATGTTCTTCGACGGGAATCAAGTATCAATTGGAAACCGCTCTTTCAACGTCTTCGAGCCCTTGGAATTTGGATACACATCCCGGATCCTCGTGAACTCGTGGCATTCAGGCTCGAAAATCGCTGTTGCTTCAATCGTGAACCAGCCCGGAGATTATGAACTAGTTCTCGTGTTCCATGATGGTTATGGCAGTTTTACGAGGGTAGCTGTCAAGGTCCATGTATCCATAAGCGCGGGGAAGATAGGAGGTGTGATTCTGATTGGTTGCATGATTGGTCTCGGAGCTTTTGTTGGTGTTTTGACGATATTGTACGTGGTCAGGCCGCGGGAGACAAAAGCCTTCTTGAACAAGACCTTTGGCAGGTACAAGATTCTAGAAAAGCTTTCAAGAAAGGCTACAAAGAAACAAAAGATAAACATTCTTGAAGAAGATAAAACATCCAGCGAATCCGAGAAACTCGATAACGCGGAACCGGATAAAAGCAAAAAAGACGAGATTGAGCCTAAAACAAATAAACTGTAGCAATTTAATTTTCTATTTTTTTAATTTCTTTATCGTTCAAACCTTGGAATCATACCATTTTCAGTTCTAATCAGGTTTCGATGAAATCATGCATCTTT
The DNA here is from genome assembly GCA_030587525.1 of Candidatus Sigynarchaeota archaeon. Classification (GTDB taxonomy): domain Archaea; phylum Asgardarchaeota; class Lokiarchaeia; order Sigyniarchaeales; family Sigyniarchaeaceae; genus Sigyniarchaeum; species Sigyniarchaeum tengchongense. Next base: position 6,130 of record JAUQYW010000176.1, read on the forward strand.
TTCAAGGGGACGACGCTCGGGAATCGGCTTTGGCTTCCCGCCCTTCTTGATGAACGCCGGGGTGCAATACAGCCCGCAATAGCAATGGCCGTATTCCTTCTGGTCGGGCACGCAGTACGCGCACGGGCAAATGATGTCGGCATCCTTCCCGCGCACGCCCGCGGCCGCCCTGCACGGGCAGCTGAAATAGCCATAGCGGTTATAATTGGTCATCAAGCCGTCAACGAGCATATCGAGAAATTCCTTGTCCGGGTGCAATATCCATTTCTTGTGATTGGCGACAGAGGTGATGAATTCGGCGACGTGGTCCTTGGTTTTTTTTGCCATGATCATTCCTTCATGAAACTTGATAAACTTACAGCTCAAGCAATTTCTTGAGCTCATCCTCCTTCATACCGACGACCACCCTCTTTCCATCGATGACGACAAAAGGAAACATGATCCGTTCTTTATATTTGATATTCAAATCATTCTTTACCGCATCCTTCGTCGCCGGTTCTAACAGATCATAATAAACGTATTTGAAGGCAACTTTGTTGTCCTTTAAAAACTTGAGACAGGCTTTACAAAATCCACAAGTGGATAATGCATAAACTATAACTTCATGCTTCTTTTTTACTCCATCTTCAAATTTATAGTCCAGCTTCTCGATCAAGAGCATCACCAACCTTAATTCATAAAAATGTGTTTAATGTTAAATTACATACTGATTGAACCTATTTATAAATACGCGCATTCCACGATAGGTTCCAAATGAAAAAAGGTAATAATACAAAAAACCTACTCTATACCAATTCTATCTTCATGCGCGTACATGAGCGCCATTGCCTCCTGGATGTTGACGACGTCGACGTTCAAGTCCGGGTCATAATTGGTCCTGGTCATAATTGGTCCTGGTCATAAAAATGACCAGGCGCACCGATTGGCTCCAAAAAATCTCGACGACGCTCGCGAACGAGCATGAAGCGATCATCATCGAGGACTTGAACGTTGCGGGCATGATACGGTGGAACGGCGGCATCGCCAAGTCTATCACGCTGGACTTCTCGTGGGGCGCATTTGTGCGCATGCTCGGATACAAGATGGCGTGGCAAGCAGCTCGTCATGACAGCCCGTTTTTACCCGTCGAGCAAAACGTGCTCGGCGTGCGGTGCCGTGAACAGCACATTGGCGCTTGCCGACTGGCATTGGACATGCCCGTCTTGCGGGGCGGTGCACGACCGGGACGTGAACGCGGCGATCAACATCAAGCGCGAGGGCTTGCGCATCCTGTCGGAGAAAGGAATAAAGGTCATGAAACCAACACTACCGCTGGAACGGCGGGAATCAACGCTTCTGGAAACCCGGCAAGACCAGTTCCCTCGATGGCACGGGTCGATGAAAGAAGAATCCACGTCCTTTAGGTCGTGGTAGTTCAATGTCCACTATTCATATCGCTATTTTACACGTTCAAAACAAAACCAGGACCTTGATTGGACAAAAACGAGTCAAATTGTTCAAAAAAAAGTGAAAAATAGCTGTAATTAAATTTACGGGAGGGAACGTGTTTTTCTCGTCTTGATTTTCGGGTAAAGAAAGATGAGAGCCAAGAGAGCACTATTCGCGATAGTGATAATGACGAGCGCCGTTAGCAAAGATGAAGCGGTGTCTACCGGGCTCGCTTGGGGCATTATCATGATAAGGATCGATGCCTGGCTCGTCACGCCATAACCGTCATCAGCGACTAAGGTGAAGTTATAATCGCCGGCCACCAAGTTGCCGAGCTCGATTGCTATCGGGATTCCCGATATCCACGTGCCCGTCGCCACCTGCGTTCCATTTCTCAAGAGGGTGTAACTCGTCCCGCTCACCGCCACGTCTTGTATCGACCAGATAATGGCATTGCCTGACATCCCAGCCTCGAACACGGTGTTCGCGGGGCAAGTAATCGCCGGTGCCTGGTTCGATAAAACGATGATCGTGACGGTATTTGAAACGATTTCCCCGGCACCATCATCCACCAGGATGATAAACGCGTAGGTACCTCGCGGATAGCCATCGACCCTGATGGTGATAGACATCCCCGAAATCCAGCTGCTTGAATCGATCAAGGTTCCGTTCCTGGTCACCTTGTACAAGGGATTAGGATAATATTGGTCCGTGATGGTCCAGGTGATCGAATGGCCACTCGTGCCAAAATCGACGGTCATGTTTGCCGGATGAAGGATTACAGGTAAGGGATTATACACGTTCACGTTAATCTCGTCGGAATCGCTTGTAAATGCTCCGTTGGCGATGATGATGACGAAGATGTGGTTACCGATGGCTAAATTATCGACATTAGCCGTGATCGGCGTTCCCGTGGTCCAAGTTCCGGAGCGGAGTGATATTCCATCCTTGATTAACAAATACGTGGAATTATTGATGGATCCCGCCACCGTCCAGCTCAGCACGTGCCCTGTTGTCGTGAATACGTAGGAAAAATCGGGAAGATGACTTATGGTGGCATTGACGTTCACCGGAATGATATCGAACTTCCATAAGCACGCGTCGTTTTCATAATAATCCATGTTCATGATCTTGTTGCCTACCGCAAAGCCGTGGTTCGCGGAATCAAGCGCAATGGCAGATGCAGTATCATTCCATGGCGTACCAAGTGGTAATCTATCGAGAAGGGCACCGTTCGGCAAAAACCTCGTGACGCAGACATCCGTATCCAATCGCGAGACAGGCTGGACTTCGCACAGGGTATAAATGACACCATTCTGATCCAAGACGAGATCAACAGCGCGTTCTGAAATACCATCACTCCACGTGATATTCATAGCAAGCGAGTAACTCGGGGTATATTTCACGATAAACCCTTCGGTTCCACCTGTGGTAGTTTCGGATCCACAAGCATACACGTTCCCCGCGGTGTCGGTGACGATTCTGTACCCACTATCGAAGCCAGAACCGCCCCAGGTGACATTCCAGAGCAGGGTATTGTTCATCGCGAATCTCGCGAGGAATACATCGAGACTATTTGCGCCGAAACTGGATGTTTGACCCGTGAGGTAGATGCCGTTAGCATTCACGGCTATACCTAAAGCAAGATCTTTTGCAGAACCACCCCAGGTAACATTCCATATTAAACCCCCGCTCGTGGTATATTTCAAGAGTATCGCATCGAAATTTGTACTGTTAATTCGCGTGTAACCCGTGATATAGATCGAGTTATTGAAATATGCAATTCCGATCCCCCAATCAGAACGCGCATCGCCCCACGTCGTTAACCATGAGAAAACGTGATCCTTCGTGAACTTTGCTATCAAGACATCAGGTAATCCTGTCGCATTATATCCCCACGTGTACCCGACCACGTAGATATTATTCGCATCATCGATCGCGATGCTTGATCCCAAATCATCGGCAGAACTTCCAAACGTGATGTTCCATAACAACGTTCCGTTAGGATAATACTTGCTAAGCATCACGTCATAGTTACCCGACTCGTTCGATGCACCAACAACGCAAACGTTCCCCTCGTGATCAACGGCGATGTCGTAGAAGATGTCATCAGAGCTACCTGTCATCGTGTCATTGATGCTTGACATCAAATTCGTTTTTTGGCCGAAAAGAACGGTAACAAGGACCTCGTCCTCCACGGATCTACCCATGCCATCCGTTGCAATGATTTGATACTCGTGGATGCCAATGTCAAGCCCGTCGATATTAACCGTCACGTTTGTATCGACATTCCAGCTTCCAGAATTCGCATACGATCCATCTCGATAGAGAATCCACGTTGGATCCTTGATGGTTTGGTCATTCAATATCCAGTTCAACCAATGCCCCGAGGTGCCAAGAGCATAGGATACATCGCTTAAACTGGTGATCTGCGGGGCAAGATTGATGATAACTTCAACGGTAACGTTATCCTCTACAACAGCACCCAATCCATTCCAGACCGTCACGGTATATTTGTAGTGCCCGGGGGGCAAATCGTCGATGGTAATCAGGATCGGCACGCCAGCCGTCCATATGCCCGTTGCTATTTGCGTTGAATTTCGTTTGATGGTGAAAACCGGATTATTTGCCGACGAACCCGCGGGTGTCCATGAAAGTACATTCCCGGTTGACCCGTACATCAAGGAAATGTCATCGGGATGATCCAGTCGCAACGTCGTATCTTGGATGACGTGAACGATCAGGCTGCTCGTTGATTGGCCGCCACAACCATCCCATGCTTGGATCGTGAAGTTATAATTTCCAATGGTAAGACAATCGATGCCGACCATGATTGGGAAAAATGGCGACCAGGATCCAGTGTTAACCAGCATTCCATTCCGCAAAACGACATATTGCGTCGTAAGTAACGAGTTATCTATCACGTTCCACGTGATTACATGCCCGATCGTTCCCGCTGCGTAGGTGATATCTTCCTGGTGGGCGATGGCAGGTGGTGCATTGAAGACGGTCACTATCACGCTATCCGAAAGGGAGCGGCCACCTCCGTCATCGAACCAAATCGAGTAATTATAGATGCCTGGTATGAGACCATCAACAGATACGGTAATCGGCGTCGCACCATCCCATGATTTTGCTATGAGGTCCAGGAGTGTTCCATTCTTGCGTATTTCATAAATCGGATAACAGCAGGTGCTATCGTTTATCGTCCAGGTAATGGAATGCCCCGTCGTCGTGTATTCATAGCTGAAATCCGGCGGCGGGCTAGAAAGAACGGGATCTTGATTAACCACGTGGACGATCACCGTGTCCGAGATGCTCCCATCAACCCCGTCGTTCGCTACGATGGTATAATTGAAAAACCCAGGTATATTACGCGAGATATCAAGATCGACGGTCTTGATTAAATTCCAGGATCCAATAGCTACCTGGGAACCATTTCGATAAATTCTATACCACGTATTTGCCCAGGAACCGTTGATGGTGTCATCAGAAATCGTCCATAGCATGTTAACCATTACTTCCACATTACCTAAGTTGACTGCAAGATCATCTGGATGCGTGATTTCGGGGCGGATATTATAATACAAGCGCGATATCAAGCTGCAATTCACGTGAAGCGAATCCACGTAGTAGGTCGAGACCGGATAAACGCCTCCGTCATTATCCACGACTATGCCGTTTATATCCGCTAAAGTTGGAAAATCTGCCCCAATTTGCGACCCGTTCGTATAATATTGAGCAACATAACTGATTGTGTTATTCCCAGAGGTCTGATTGGTGGAAACAGCAAGGAAGATGCGGTCCAAGTCGTCTATCGAAACATCTTGCCCTGAATCGCTGTAAGCATTGCTCCACGTTGCATTCCAGAGGCACGTGCTGTCTGGCAAGAATTTGCTGAGAAATGCCATGTCACGCCCTGTCGACGCGTTGCGCGTGGATCCTGAGATGTATGCATTGTCATTGGTGTCAAGCGCTATTCCATAGCTTTCATCATTGTCCGTGTTGCCCCATGTCTTGTTCCAAACCGACACGCCTTTTTCCGAGAACTTGCAAAGATACGCATCGGATCCACCCTCCCCAAAACTTTGCGTGAAGCCCGTGACGTATATGTTCCCGTCCCCATCGACCGCGACGTCTCTTCCGCATTCGTCTCTCGTTTCCCCCCAAGTGACATACCATTCTTTCGTTCCATTTGTCAAATACTTGCCTAAGAACATGTCGTACTGCTTTGCGCCAGAGATGTAGGTTTTACCAGTGATGAACACCGCGCCATCATGATATGCAATTCCAAAGCCTTGATCATCACCACTTGCGCCAATCGAAGCATTCCACATGTACTGGCCATAGGGATGCGAGTAATAATCGTACTTCACAAGCAAAGCATCGCCGGGATTCAAGGACGATGTCTTTTTCGTGCCAACGATGTACACGTTTCCGTTATCGTCGCTCGCAATGCCATTCCCGGTCAACTGCCAGCTTGGAAGCAATGACCCGTTCCATGCGGTTTGCTCAATTAGCAACAGATGCAGGTCGGGATTGAAGCCATCTGGGATGTAATATCGTGAAAGTAATAGGTCGGATGAATTAGACGTTGCATTCCATATTCGTCCAACCATAAACACGCTGGAACGACCTGATTGTATACAGCCAGCATTTCCGAAGGTATGCAAGGTAGGAAAATTTAAAACGCCTTTTATCCAGCTTCCTAGGATGTTCTCTTTCGGCGAGTCTGATTCACAAACAACGCTCCACGGCGCTTGATCTACCGGCCGCTTAGTATCTTTCTTGCCAAGAGCTTGCATGGAAAGGATCGTCGTGAACATCATACATCCTAACAGTAAAACGATTTTCTTGCTCATCATTGCCATGTCATCCAATTTTATGAAGAGTTAATTGATTTTCAAGGAGCCTTTTAACGTGGTGCTTTTGTGTTATTTCAAGAGCCTTTAATTGAAATTAACGGAAAAAGGAATGATGAGAGGGTTAATTAACAGTTCGTAAAAATTTGGACAATCTTGGACATCATTCGCGAGCCTTATCGTCGCTCCCGGCGTTGGTGTTGGGGGATGAACCTCGCGTTCAGAAATTCCGTGGTGCTTCGTGGTTTATATAATCTCTTGTCGTTGTTCTCCACATGGACGGGGCGATTACCTGGTGCTTCGATCGCAGCACGCGCACGTCTATCGCCACGAACGGAGGTGAGCCGTGAGCGCCGGCGCGGGCTGGAAAGTCCCGCGTCGCCACGAACGCATCGAACCTGCGGCACGTCATGCCGGGTACCGAGGCATGGACATCATGCACCCGCCGCGCGCGGCCCTTTCACGCGTGAAC
>JAUQYW010000436.1 GCA_030587525.1 Candidatus Sigynarchaeota archaeon
TCTTTTCTAAGGATATTTTCTCACAATGTGCTTGTATCACTTGAAGCAGTTCTCCAGTCATAAGATCGATAATATGGATCTCACCATTCCAGAGGCCGGTTATCGCCCGGCGTCCTTGCGTATCGGTTATTAACGTTTTCATCGACTGTTACAAAATAGCGGCCAGATAATATTGGTTCAATACGATTGCTTTCGCTAAGGCTAATGCCCTCGAAGACTTTAATGATCTCTCTCGTCTTGATATCGAGCGTGATTAGAAGCTTGTTATTTAGTTCGGTGATCACGAGACGATGGTCATCTAACATAGATGACGCTCTGTCATCTAACATTCCTCTTGCAAGGAATGTTGGTGATAATACAATCGAGGTTAATCGTATAACAATATTCGTTATTCCGGGGTTCCGAACCGAAGGATTTTCACGTCATAGTGGCTTGGGGCTCTAATCTTGCCCTTCGTGCTTCCTGGTTTTCCCGGTCATCCTCGGTCCTTTCCTTGAAAAACACCAATACCCCGGCAAGATAGAGCAGCCCGCCAATCACGATGCCTGCAATCCTGAGGGGCAACAATATCCCACCAGCCATGAAAGTCAAGGTCATCCACATCCCTCCCAAAAAAAGCAAGGACGCGATCACGAAATTCCTCAAGATGCGCCTGGATCGTGCCCGTTCCAGCAGTTTTTCATCCTTCGCATTCGCATTCCCAGCACTCGCGGCGGGTTCAAAGCATCCGCAGCAATACAGCTCGATCCTCGGGTCGCTCCACAATCCCAAAAGGCGCCGCATGCTCTCGCTGAAGCGGTTCGCTGGCTCGAGATCCTCGGCGTTGATATTCAGCTCGAGATAATCTACCAGTTTCAGCCGCTTTTTGCATAGTTCATTCACGCATCTGCGCTTTCGCTTGCAAGCGGCGACGATCTCGGCATAAAGGGAAGAGGTTTCGTCAATCCCGAATTCCCGTACGAATTTTTTGATTTCGCGATTCAAGGTTAAATATCACAATCGAGCACAGGCATATAAATCTGGCTCGGCAAGGTGCTCACTGCTAGTTCCAGCAATCTTGTAACCGGGAATACGAGTGATGACCTGCTCATCACTACTTTCATCGATCTCCAATGCTTTAGTCAATACATCCACCTAATTGTGTTGGCTCTTGATGGCCTCGATGGTTGATTGATCTCTTTCAAACGCAGTCCAGATTTCAAAAAAAGGAACCTAGAAATGCCAAGAGTGATGCCGATGATGAAAAAGTCAAGACGTGATAACAATGTGCCCATGAACACGATTCCAAACAATATCAACAACGATATCTCAAAAATTATGTAAAATATAAGTTACTGCCAATAAAAAGAGGGATGTGAACACGCTGGGGTTATCATCCTATGCTGTTTGCATTGTAGTTATACTCCACGAAATGTAAATATGAAACCGCCGATAATTATCATTCCGAGACCACCCAGGATTCCTACCCAAATGGTGAGAGCCATGAAATAACCAATGGGAGTTCCACCAGAAAAGTAGTTCATAAAGATGGTTCCTTGTAAGACGGATAATAACTTGGACTGATGATGTCAGGCTGGTTCATGAAGTGAACATAGACCATGGGGGGCGCCATAGGATCGCTAGTGGAAACCGAAACAAGTCAACCAGGGCGGGAAGGAATCCTCGTTTTGATGATATTCGCGAGCTCGGAAAACGCCTTGCTATCATTCCTGGTGCTGAAGTCGATATACTGCATGGTCGCCAATTCCGGCGGGATTCGCTTCACCGCCTTGTAAAGTATCGGGATCATGAATTTATCGTGGTTGAAGAAATACCGGTACTCCATCTTCACGTATTTTGATTCCAGTGCATCGGGACTCATGATCAGCAGCAACATCTTGCACATGTCCAACGCTTCGCCGATTGCGTCCATCCAGTCATCGCCACCGATGAGCAAGTGCTGGTCGATCCAAACGGGAAATCGCAAGTCGTGCAACCGGTTCGTGAACGGTGAGACGAACGATTCCCAGTCTTGCCTGGAATAACTGATGAAGATCGAATCCTTCATTTTTTGTTCCGGATTCTTGGTAGCGTGAGGGGGTAACGAAACAACACCACCATCATTAGGATCTGTTATCCGGATCGGGGTCCCCGTCATATTATACTTGGCTTCACGAATGATAGCGAACAGCGTCCTCCTCACGATTGGTTCCAATTCGGTGTCTTCCGATTCCTTGAAGAGCCTGTAATAATGGTCCAGGCGGTTCTGCCAGTTCGCGGGAAGACGTGGCCATATATCGTTTTCCTCCTCGTTGCTCATGTAGATGCAGAATACGACGGTTGGATATTGATTCCGGATATACCCGATCGTTTCAGTTGAATGCTCGGGGCTGAAGCTGCTGAGATCGAAAAAGATCCCGGCCGGCCTCGAGATACCCTCGGCCAGGCATTCGAGCAAGTGCTGGGATTCCAGGAAACGCAAGACATTGTTTTTTCCCAGTGCTTTCCGGAGGATCTCCGATAAACGCAAGTTGTGCATGCTTTCCATACCAAGCACGATTGCCATGAAATCGTCGCTATTTCCCATGTCCCAAGGCAACTCCAGCGCTGGTTAGCGATCACTACTCGATACCGGGCAACGATCGTGCATGCCTCGTGTATCGATGCTTGAACTCGAGACTCTGCGTGGCTTAAAAAGGTTTTTTTCCGGAGCTGGCACGAACTCGTGCAACGAAGAGCATCAGCGAGCTAATCGTTCTGGGAATTAAGCTCAAATAGGTGTTCTATTTTCCCTATATCACGGATCGAAGGAGGAAACGAACGATGCTGTACAGCGAGTTATTTGGATGGATCATGCTTGTCTGGGGGCTGCTCGCGCTGCTCACTTACGCGATAGCGAAATCATGGGCTCGTTCAATAAACCTGGAAACTCAATTTCCCGTGGCGAAGGACTGGACGAAAAAAGCGAAACACGCGCGATTCCGGGACCGTGTCTTGATGATCGTGGGCGAGGGCGGCTTGTTCGCCTCGGGATTCGCGATCTTCGGCATGGTTCCTATGGAGCTGGACTCGAACGTCCAAGCAGCGATCAACTCCGTGCCTGAGACGCTGCAGACGCCGTTCTGGATTTTCATGCTGGCTTTGTTCGTGAACTCGCTTTTCGCCACCGGTTTAGGGAGTTACCCCGGCCGGCTTCGCAAGCAAGGCAAGATCAACACCAACGGCATCGTCGCGGTGTACATGACGTCATTCATGCTCGGCATATTTATGCTCGGCGCCATGGTCCTCACCATCACGAGCCTCTCGCGTCCCCTGGGAACCCCAGAAGTGGTTCACGTGCTTTTGTCTGTCCCGGCACCCTTGTATTTCATGACCATCGCCTTGTTTCTCATGACCGGTGCCATCATCCCGTATTCCTTGGTCGTGATATACACGGTCGTGCTGGAGCAGCGGATCAACCGCGCCATTGTTGTCACCACTGATGTGTCCCCCGAGCTCGCGCCGGTGATGATGAACAACCCGTTCATGCGACAAGGTTCGGGCGTTGGTACCTACTATGTGATGCGGACTCTCCCAACGAACTGGGAGCGAGCCCGTGAGGCAGGAAACGACAAGGGAGATGCTTCGCAAGACCAGGCCACCAGCACCGAGCTAGTTGACAAGGTCATGGAGCACCTTGAGCCGGTCGATCTCACCACCACGCCCCCCGACGTTCCCCAGGCGGCTCTCGCGCCGTTGGCCAAGCTCAACGACAAGATCAAGAGGTTGCTCGCCATAAACTTGGGCGGTGTCATGCTCTATTCCATGGCTGCATATCACTATGGGCAAGTCGTTGTCGCGTGGCAAGACTACGCCAAATACGCCAAGGGATTTGATTTCCTCGATGTCCTGACCAAGCTCTCTACCAGCAACAAGAAAGTATCGCGGGTCGCCTACGCCGCTTATGCCATCCCCGCCGTCGTGATGGGATTGATCGAGTTTCTGCAGCTCGTCATTCCCATTGGACCGATTATAGGGTTCTTGATCGGCGCGCTCTGCTTCCTCGGCGCCATGGAAGTGGTTCTTTTGTTCGTGGTCATTTCCATGAAGCAGCGAATTCGCCATGACGCTGGCTTGAGGGCGGAAATGGCGCCGCTGCTCGATAAACTG
>JAUQYW010000221.1 GCA_030587525.1 Candidatus Sigynarchaeota archaeon
CACGCGGAACGAGGCCACCAGCAAGTCTTGTTTCCGGGACGATGGCCCGACGAACAAAACATATTCAATGGACTCTGTCACCCACATGTTCGATTGCACGTCGTAAAACGCGAGGTCTTTCGCCGGTATCGACAAGGACACGGTCTCCTTCGCGCCGGGTTCTATCCCGACTTTCCTGAACGCTTTTAATTCCTTCACGGGACGGTCAACCTTGGAATCCTTGTATCCCACGTAAGCCTGAACCACCTCCTCGCCCGCGCGGTCGCCGGTGTTCTGGACATCGACGTGGAAAGATAGATTGCCTTTAACATCAATGTTCTCACGTTCCACCCGCAAGTTCGAGTACGAGAACTTTGTGTAGCTCAACCCGAATCCGAACGGGAATGCAGGTTTATCATATCGCTTATCCATGAGCTTATACCCGTGAAAGTACTCGTACGTGATCTCCTTCGTTTTGTTGTCAAAACGGGGGAGCTGCGAAGTCGATGCCGGGAACGCAACGGGAAGCTTCCCCGATGGATTCACGTCGCCGAAGAGGAGCTCAGCGATGGCTTTCCCGCCTTCCATACCAGGATACCACGCCATGACGATGGCTGGCACCCGTGCTCGCCATTTTTCCGTGATGAACGCGCTGCCACCAATGAGCACCACGATACACCGCTTGTTTGACGATGCCACCGCGGTGATCAGGCCCTGGTCTGCTTTCTTCAGCTCGAGGGACTTGCGGTCGCCACCGGAGAACGGTGAAAGGTATTCTCCCTCGTCGGCATTCGTGCACCCGACCACGACGATGACTGCATCGGCATCCTTCGCGAGCCTTGTGGCCTGACTTAATTTCTTTCCCGCCGAGTATTCGATTGCGGCATGATCGCCCACCAGGCTCTTGATACCTTGCAAGGGCGTGACCACGTGCGATGGATGGACTCGGCTCGACCCGTGATCGCCAATATTGGCCGTGATAGCGAGCTTTCCGAAGACAGCGACCTTACGGACGCGTGTTTTGTCGAGAGGAAGCGTGTTGTCTTCGTTTTTCAAGAGTACAATGCTTTTTCTGGCCACGGTTAGGGCGAGTTGCGTGTGTTCCTTGCATGCAACCTTGTCACTCGTGTACAGTGCTGGATCTCGTTTCAGAGTAAAGCGGAGCTGTTGCCTGAGGATCCGGATCACGGAGTCATCGATCATCGATTCAGTGATGTCCCCTTTTTTCAAGAGCCGGAGTAACTTGGCAGGTTTCATATGCAGCTTGAACGGGTATTCCAGGTCCATGCCACCGAGCACCGCCGCCTTACCATCACGCACACCCAAGATGAAATCAGAGATCACGAACCCCTTGAAGTTCCAGTCCCGCTTCAAGATATCGCGCAGCAAGTGCACATTGTGACCGCAATGATAACCGTTAACCTTATTATAGGCGCTCATAATCGACGCCACGCCGGCATCAACGCAACGCTTGAAATGCGGGAGATAAACTTCCCGTAAGGTTCTTTCGTCCACCTTCACGTTGATCTTGAACCGGGCATTTTCAATGCTGTTGCAAGCATAGTGTTTCGCGCAAGCCATGACGTGCATTTGGACACCGCGAACGAGTGCCGATCCCATCTCACCGAGCAGGACTGGATCCTCGCCATAGGTCTCTTGCGCGCGGCCCCAAGCCGGATGGCGTAACAGGTTGATGCACACGCCAGCGAAAAAATTGGCATCCTGGGCACGCGCTTCGATACCGATCACGTTTCCCACTTGCTCTTCCAAGGCGATATCCCACGTCGCACCCCTCGCCATAGAGACCGGAAAACAGGTCGATGCCCCCATAACGATACCGCGAGGACCATCCGTAAAGGCGATCGGCGGGATACCGAGCCGGGCATTCCGGCCACCAGGGATTGGAATGAAATTGTACCGCTTTGCCATGCCCAGGCCCCATTTCGAAATCAATGGCCAATCGGCCGACATCTGCTTTACTTTCTCCGCGAGCGTCATCTGCCCAAGAATCTCGCAGATTTTTGGTTCGATCTCGCTTTCGGGTAAATCAACCAGAGAAAACCAGTTTAAACTCATGATCTTTCCTCTTGTTCAAAAAAGATTAGATGGTGATTCCGCCTCATGCGGTCTCGAAATAAACGTACCGCTTCTTCAGACCGTCGATCAACAAATCCGGATGGTTGCGCTTGGTTTTTTCCACTAGCTGCATAACCACGAACTTGTCAACTTTCATCACAGTCGCGAGGGCGTCATAAATGCTGTCGAGCAGGTACGGTTCTTGCCGGCGCACGAACTCGTCCTTCAAGTAATCGTGGATGAACAGGAACCGCTGCTTATCTTCCTTCGAGACCGTTTCATGCACGCGGAAATACACGCCGAATTTTTTACTCGAGAAAATCAAGACAGAAATGAAGGCGGCTATGATAACAAAGAAATTGATGATCAAGTATTGCCCATTCAAGAAAATGTTTAATGATTCAACGATTTCCTGGGGCAAGCCTCGCGTTTGCAAGTATCTTATGCCAAATTGGCCAGCCAGCGCCGCGTAGAGAAACATGATAAACGCGTGCTTGTTAAGCTTCGAAAACTTGTACCCGGTTCTTTTCCCGACCGAACGGAGTGCCATAATTAACAACACGAAGGTGAAGATCAAGTCCACCCAGAGCAAGATCTGGCCGAAAAACGTCGGATCGCCACCGCTCCCGCCTGTATTTAATTGCGGGAACAAAAAATACATCGTAAAATTGAAAAGGATGTACGGATACATGGAGAAGTTAGTCATAATGAGGACCATGTTATCATAGACCTTTTGACGACGCTTTCGACCAAGTACCGAGATAGCAGAAGATACTATACAGATAGCGACGAAACCCACCATGAAATAATCCGTCATCTTTTGCCACGTCGAAGCATCAAACGATGGCAAGTAATTCTTGACGATATCAATGAAAAAGGTATAACCCATATACAATGCGATGATCACGCCGACGACGAAGTACGGCGCGGCGAGAGCAAACGCGTATGATGCCTTGCCACTCCTCCGCGTGAGGTTCCCCTCCGCACGGGTGCCGGACCGGCGAGCTGCCGTGAACAAGGCAATAAATTGGAAGAAGATCCACAAACCGGCGCCGCAAATCAACATGTAAATTGCCAAGCCGCCGAGACCAATAGAACTACCAAAACTGTAAACGTACATCTTTAGTAATTGCAGATACAAGATGAATAACGTGAAAAACAGGAGGATCTGGAGGGGAATGCGCTTTCTCTTCCGCCCGGTGAACAAGGCGCGGGCGACGCGCTGCTTCATTGCCACGAGAGAGACCGTCAGAAACGTCAAGACATATCCCGCGGAGATGTAGAGCGCTTCTTTTCCTATGAAGTCATGAAAGCTCACTTCATCAGGGAAAGTAACGATGAAGTCGTAGATGTCGCGGATGATAGGAACGTTGGTTATGGGTGTTCTGAGAAGGTTAAGAACTTGCGTGTAAATATCGGTTTCGCCCAGGACTATATTGAAGATTTTAGTGAAGTTCAAGATCAAGACCGAGATCGCGAAGAACGCGAGGAACATGAACGAGAAAAATCCAAGCCGGATGGGAAACAGTCGCGGGATTTTCTCGGCTGTCAATTCTTGCTCGCTGATGCTTTCGGGCTGGCTGGTTGCTTCCTCCATAGATGTGCACCTAGAACCTTATGTTTTGCCCTTACCTTTGGCTTCCTTAGATTTTTTCCCCTTGGTGTCTTGACCCGGGGCTGGCTTTTTCGCGGGTTCTGGCTCCTTGGCCTTCTTGTCATCCGATGCCTTGTTTTTGTTTTCGACGATTTTCGAAATCTTGCCCTTTATCACGACGGTACCTCCCGCCGATGACTTACCCTTTGCATCCGCTTTGACCGCAACGAACTCTGCCATTTCAGGCGGCATCTGCGGCGTCGGCCATATCATGGCATTCAAGATCGATGAGATCTTGTCCTCGGGAGGAAATCCGTACTGCTTGGTGACCCATTCTTCTATGTTCTTGACGGATATACTGGCAATGTCCTTCAATTCAGCGTCCGCCGTGTTTTTCGCGATCATCTTCCAATTCGCATAGGAGTTCAGGAGATAGATCGTGTTGTAGGTGTCGCTGGCATACGCCCTAGCCAAGGCGATTTGCTCGTCGCCGAGCTTGTCCAGCTTCGAGCCCTTCTTGATGTCCAGGAGGAGTTCCCGGGCCTTGAGGAAATACTGGGTCGCCAGCGTGTACTCGTACCGTTCCACTTGCTGGATGCCGAGCGAGATGATGAGGGTCCCCAGCGTGTACGCGAGCAAGCCCGCATAATAATCGACGTCAAAATTATCCTCCTTGCTCGCGCTGCTCGCAAATGCGAACTCCGTGCACACGTGCTTGAGATATTCGGCTTTTTTCGTGCCGAGCTTTTCGTTCGCGGCTATATCGAACCAGCGGGCGCCGATCGATTCGTGCAGCATGACCAGCAATTTCTTGTAATCCTTGAGCTTTTTCTCGCCGCCTTCGTTTTCGAGTTTGAATTCCATATTCGCGCCCTTGATGATCTCGTCAAGCTTGGCGATCTTGTTCACCTCAGACAGCTTGACGAGGAGATCTTGCATGTGCTGCAAGACATTCTCCTTGTCTTTGACCTTAGCATCTTGACCTCTCAGCTTGGCAACCTCATCAATGAGGTGTGACAGCTCTTTCATGCTGTCCTGGAATTCTGCCTTGATCTGCTTGATGCGCTGGGGGAGCGTTTCCAATTCTTTCCGTTTATCCTTCAATGCTTGCATCGAGTCTTCGAGATGGTTCTTAACCTCGTCAAGCGCTTTTTTCTTCTCCTTATCTTTCTTGATCTCCTTCTTCAAGGCTTCCGAGCGCTGCTTGAGGCTGTCGATGGCCTTTTTATACTCGTCGATGTCGTTCTGAATGTGCTCCTCGCTGTATTTTTCGAAATTGTCATAATATTGCGAGACGCCTTTTGCCACGTCGGATTTCAGCCATGTCTTGCAAAACTCGAACACGTTTTCCTTTGTCTTTTCGAAAACCATGGGAATGCTTCACCAGCAGTTGCAGCACGCTATAGTTGCTATACTTGCCGGCCGAAGATAAAACAATTGCTCGGATTTATTAATCACGCACGGTCGTTCCGCATACCAGTGGCATTTCCGGATTTCCAGGTGGGCACTTAACCAAAAATATAGGCGCAGGTTGAAAGCTATGATCGCATCTTGAAGGTATCATCGACGAACACGGTGAATTCGTGCTCGCAGATATCTCCCGGAAAAATACGGAGCTTGATCAACGCATTATGTTCCTCCAGCGCCCTCGAACCGATATTTTTATCCACAAGTAAAGCCCCCGTTTTATTGCATATGGGGCAGATAATCCGAATTTTTTTACAATATTCTCTCAAATCTTTTAAAAGGGGCAACGAGTCTTGGAGATTGCTTGTTGCTTTGGCGATCATCTCGTTCGCATACCGGACGCCATCAGGCCAATCTTGTGTGAGGCAAATGGTTCTTGATTCTTGAAACAATGAAATGGCAATTTTCCATTCCTTTCGATCGATGCATTTTTTTGCCTCGTCTACGATGGACCGATTTTTCGCTCCAACGTTCCGATCTTCCATAATAGACTAGGCCGTCGGATATCTATAAAAAAAATGTGCTAACGGAAAAAAAGGCATGCAATGTCCTTGTATAATTAAGCATGAGTTTTTTTTGACTCAAAAGCCCATCTGGAAACAAAACCTCGCGTATATTTCCGGATTTCCTCGATGATTGCCAAGTAATTCTCATCCGGCATCATGTACGGGTCCTCGATATCCGTGCCAGCCGGGTGCAGCTCGGGGCACAACTCCTTGAGCGTGAATAGTTTCGATTGGAGGTTCTTGACTGCGGGCAAGTTTGCAACGATCACATCTTTCATGTATGCTTCCATCACGACGATAAGGTCTGTCTTTTCTGCCATATCTGCCGTGATCATGCGCGACACGTGGTGGGAAATGTCCTCGCCTTCCAATTGCTTCACGAACTTGATGGATTGGGGCTGCGCGCCCGTGAACACGTGGTTCAAGCCCGCCGATTCGATGCGTAGTTGCTCGAACTGAGAAGGCGGAAAGGCGTCGCGGGCAAACTTGCGTGTAAAGCCCTCGGCTGCGGGCGACCGGCACGTGTTGCCGAGACAAACAAAAATCATGCTCTTTATCTTCTTCAAGTCTGGTCCAGCCAATTTTCACGACCGCCATATTCATTATATATGTGCAGAAAAGAAATGCAGAAAAATGCAGAGGACGGGCTTCGAACCCGTGTACTCCTTCGAGACGGGATTTCGTATTGGGCTTCCCGTTAGAAATCCAGATCTTAAGTCCCGCGCCTGTAACCTTTTGACCCTAATCGGAGTTATTTGGCCTGGCTTCACCATTATATTTCAGCAATATAATTTTGGCTACCTCTGCACGTTATGCGAATTATCTGCACGTTACAAAAATCATCTGCACGTTATAAAAATTGCTCGCGGCGCCACGGGCATCACGCGACTCCCGAAAATTTTTAAACCATTACGTTTATCTTGATGCATGCAAACCGCTCCAATAACGAGCATTCTGGATCTGATAAAGGCACGACGCAGCACGCGTCGATTCGCGAGCACCCCAGTTTCCGATGCAGATTTAAACGCTGTTCTCGAAGCCGCGCAGTGGGCACCTTCGGGAGATAATTACCAACCGTGGAAGTTTTTGGTGATCAAGAACGTGGCCACGATGGAAAAGATCGTCGACATGATACCATACAAGCAAATGCAAGCATTCCTGAAAAAGGCCCCAGTCTTGATCGGTATCCTCGTGAATGAGCGAAAATCATCCTGGGCCATCATCGACGGTTCCCTTTGCGCGCAGAACCTCGCGTTGGAAGCATGGGCGCGGGGCCTGGGAACGTGTTTTTCGGCCTGGTACCCAACGGCTCCAAAAACTCTCGTGGATCAAGTTAAGACATTGCTCAACATACCGTCACATTGGACTATCCTCACGTTCACGCCGTTGGGATACCCGGATCCAGACCCGAAACGCGCCCACATCTTGCCCCCGAAGCGAAAATCGCTGGAAAAACTCGTCATGTACGAAAAGTTCCCCGATTCGACGGATGATTCTGAAAACAAAGACAAGTAAAAACACGGGGAAATTATATTTTAAATAGATTCAACCCGACGTCCAACAGCACACTGCTGAATCTATCCGCATTGGGCTTCGCATACTCGGTAAAGCGCCCGATACCTCCTTGCCGGCACGCCGTGAACAAGGCGCGGGTGCCATTGAATCCCCATACAGGTCCTTCGACCACGTACGACCACCCGTTGACCCAGCTCGCCCCGTTGAAGAGGCGCACGCACGTAACCCCGCCCGCGATTGCCAAATTCACCTCGTTGACCACCGCCTCGATGGTGGTCAATCCGGCACCGTTGATGTTTCCGAGGCAAATCCCGACATGATTGGGATGTAAGCGTCGCAGCATCCGGGCATTCTCGTAGACGGCCTGGTGCCCGGCTAGCTGTTCTGGCGGTATGTCCCCCCAATGGTTCGTGTACGACATCGTGGACACATACTCGATTGACTCGTTCGCGATAAGATCGAGAAAGATATAACCAACCTGCCCATCCAGGAGTTGTATGTCCTCGTCGCCGTCCATGGCATCGGTGGGATCCCACGTGGTGATGCGCGTCTTGGCTCCCATTGCCGCGGTTTCGGCCAGGATGCGATCGAACTCGGCCCGCACGGCCGGGGTCTCCCGGGCCCGCTGGGCCAGGCCCAGGACGGCCACTAGCGGATAAAGGTCTCCCATATTCGCGATCTCGGAGGGCAAGGAACCGCCCTCGATATCCCACAGCACGTAATTGACCGTCAGATTTTCACGCGCCGTCCAGTTCTGGAAAAGTGACCAGTAACCGTACCAGTTCAACGTGAGGTTGATGCCCGGGAAATATCGCCCTGCAATGATGTACTCCCACGAGTTATCGAACAACGGGAACATCTCGATCGGAACCCCCTTCGCGTTAGCGATCCGGATGAAGTCTGCCATTTCATGCCCGAGCGTGCCGTTCGCGAGATCATAGTACACGTCGGCAGGCCATGCCAGCGACAAGGTCACGTTGAGTTCCTTGGCGACGTCCACCACATAATGATGGGTGGTGTATTCATTCGGCGTGCCGCAAGCATAATACATAACCAAGTCGGTTTGCTGAGCTTGCTGAGGCGTGACCGTGAACTCCCTGGTTTGGCAGTTCCACGCCGGGGCGGTCATCATCAAGGTGCCCGGGCCGGCAAAAAGCACCATAATGCCCATGTATGATATACTAGTTCGGAATTGGCGGCGGGAGATATGCACCGAAACCCACGTCCCGAAGCGCTGCTTCCAGTTTTGTTTGCGGGGCTCCTTCCGTTCTGCCAATATGTCGTACACCCCGGCGCCGGTTCCCCATGCCGCAAAGCCCCACAGCAACCGGTACCCGGTGAAAGCCGCTAGCCACAATGTATACGTGAAAAAACCCAACAGCGCCCCGTTGAGGAGAAAAAAACCGACTCGGACAGATTTGGATTGAAGCAGTCCGCGAAATAGGAGCACCACACCGCCCACGATGAAAAGGAGGAGGCCCGTGGCCATCATACCCGCCAATCGTGTATAGAGAATACCGACGACCGTTGCTTGCATGGCAAACACTAGAAAGGCGGATACGAAGGGCAGGGCCCAAAGCACGATAAAAAGCGACTTCTTCATGGTCGAGATCCTTGGTGTGTTAAAACTGATTTATATTTTTTGTATAAGAAGGCACTGCGGTGGTAGTTTGGCAATCGGATCGATGATGAAAGATAATAGACGATGAAGATTTTCAACTATCTCAAAACCAGTATGGATATTACCTCCTTTTGCAGTCAAGGACGCAGAGGCAGAAAGAGTGACACGTTCATGAGCGAGCAAGAATCAAAGAAAAAAACGACGCTCAAGATTTCCGGCATGACATGCGCATCGTGCGTCGCCACGATCGAGAAATCGGTCAAGAATCTTGACGGCGTTCTTGGCATCAATGTCAACTTGAGCACGGAAAATGCAAACCTCGAATATGACCCGTCGAAAATCGATTTACCGAAGATCGAGAAGACCGTGAACAGCCTCGGCTACAAAGTCGTGAACGACAAGCCGGGAACGAAGCTCGACGTGAAGATTGGTGGGATGCATTGTGCCAACTGCGTCACGACGCTAGAGAAAGCCATCGGTAACATCAACGGTGTCGCCTCGGTGAACGTGAACTTGAGCACGGAACGCGCCGTGGTGGACCTCGACCCGAGGCTCGCGTCCCTCGAGGATATCAAGAAAACCATCACGGATGCCGGCTACCAGTTCCTCGGCACGCGGGACGAGGTGACCCTCGATTCCGAGAAAGAAGCCGTGCGGAAAAACTTGCAAGACAAGAAACGCCGGGCGATGGTCGGCATGGCCATCGGGATCCCGCTATTCATCATGATGTTCATCTGGCCAGCGTCGCTGGAGATGGAGCGCATGTATACCATGTTCGCGATTGCGACGCCCGCGTTTTTCTACACGAGTTTTCCCATTTTCAAGGCCATGCTTGCCTCGTTGAAGAATCGCAGTTTGAATATGGATGTCATGTACGGTATGGGCATCGGCGTTGCCTACGTGTCGAGCGTAGCCGGAACCTTCATCCCAATCTTGATCCAATTCATGTTCTATGATGCGGCGGTATTGCTCGCGGGCTTCCTCATGCTGGGCCGGTACCTCGAAACCAAGGCCAAGAGCAAGACATCCGATGCGATCAAGAAATTGATAGGGCTACAGCCGAAAACTGCAACAATAATTCGCGACGGGAAGGAACTCGTGATCCTGGCGGCGAATATCGCGCTAGGGGACGTCATCCTGGTAAAGCCGGGGGAGAAAGTGCCTGCCGATGGGATGGTCACTGAAGGTACCAGCTATGTCGACGAGGCTATGATCACGGGCGAACCAATGCCGGCCTTGAAGCAGAAGGACAGTAAAGTGGTCGGAGGCACCATCAACAAGAACTCCGTGCTCAAGTTCGAGGCTCAGAAGGTCGGTAAGGACACGGTGCTGTCACAAATCATCCGGCTCGTGGAAGAAGCCCAGGGCACGAAGCCACCGATCCAGAAGCTCGCTGACCGGGCGGTCGCGTGGTTCATCCCGGTCGTGCTCACCATCGCCATCGTTACCTTTATCTCGTGGCTCCTCGTTCTTGGCGATTTCCTGGAACCATTGACTCGCCTCATCACGATCCTCGTGATCGCGTGCCCGTGCGCGCTCGGCCTGGCGACCCCGACGGCGGTGACAGTCGGTATCGGGCGGGGCGCGGAGCTCGGCATCCTCATCAAGAACGGGGAGGTGCTGGAGAAAGTAAACAAACTAACGACGGTTATCTTTGACAAGACCGGCACGCTCACGAAAGGCAAGCCCGAGGTAACCGATATCGTGCCGTTGGACAAGCCGGAAATGGAGTTGCTCACGATCGCCGCGGCCACCGAGAAGAACTCGCAGCACCCGCTTGCCGAAGCTATCGTGCGAAAAGCGATCGCGGCAGGAATCACTATCCCGGAGGCAAAAGAATTCGACACG
>JAUQYW010000237.1 GCA_030587525.1 Candidatus Sigynarchaeota archaeon
CTATCCTTTTACCTTCACAAAACCTCGTCAAATCAGGAACTTTTCAATCGAACATCACGGACGGATCACGTGGCATCTTCAACGTGTTCGAGTTCGACGTTCACGAGATCCCGGATGGCACCTACGAGCTCGCCCTTGAAATCGGAGGTGCAGAGATACATCACGAGTGTAAATTCGAAATTTATATCGTGACAAGCGAGCTCGAACAGCTGATGGACCATGTTATCAAAGTGGGGACGCGGACCCGGTCCGAGCTAGCACGTCTTGAAAAAATGCTTTCCCACCTGCAAAACGTGCCATCCAGCCTGGACACCGAGCTTTTGAGAAGATTGCTGTACTTGCGCCAGAGAATCACATGCTTTTTCGAGACCATCGACAACATGCTGCAATGGCACGTCCCGCGTCCCGAAGACATTGATGTCATTTGTGCTGCAGGCACCTCGATCGTGTTTCACGCAATGAAAGACGTGCGAAAATTTCACGATGAAGTCATCGCACGATCGCTCGGGATCCCTGGCTTCACGATTCCGCGAGAATGGAACTTCGGGGAGACCGCAAGCCAGCAGTTCCTCACCCTGCTCGCGACCCTCACCTCTGACCTGGGAACAGAAATACATTGGGAAGTCGTTGGCGACGTGTCGCTCGGGGGCTTGCTTGGGATCAGAGAAAAGAAAGAGCGGGATTATCTCCTTTCAATATATAGCAACGGTATTCCGGTCTTATCCGCTGGAATTATCCTTCATTCAAAAGCGTCGATCGACCGCGTGAGACAAAAAATTGGGACGGAGCAGCCGGCTTCAATGTCCGCGAAAGGGAGCATTTTCAAGAACAAGGAGGCATTGATCGTCGTCAAGGATGAAACCACGCATGGATTCAAGGCCGGAACAGGAAGGATCATTGTCGACACGATGGAAATAAGCATCAGCGCGACGAGCAGCGAAGGCATAAAAAAGGTGGCAGGCTGCATTCTCGATGGACGGCTCATCGATATGCACGCCGTGAATGCTCTCGCAGAGATCACGCTCGACACCGGATCATCGGATCTCGGTCTCTTGCAAGAGCTGGAAGCCACGTCCAAGGACCTATCATTCGACCAGTATACCCGTTCGGTTGCAGCGCAGCTCGAAAACGGATCGATGTCGTGGGCCGTGGCAGACTTTCACTCGCATTCCGCTGCGTCGGATGGCGTCTTTAAGCCTCAAGACGTGGCCATATTTGCTGCTTGCGCCGGCATCGACATTTATGGCTTGTCCGATCATCACTCGATCGCGCCGTCCATGTTCCTCGCCAATCTCGCTCACCAGAAGCATTGGCGACTTGCCATCATTCCCGGGTGCCAGGAAGTAACGCATATCTATTTCCATGCGATTTCGCTTGGCGCAACGGCAACCGTGATCGAGTCCGTTCCCGTGGACAAGATTCCAAATGAAGTGCAAAAGACAGGAGCGTTCTTGAACTTTGCTCACACGAGGCTGCCCCATCCATGGCCAACGCAGCAAATGGCCTTGGGAAGCGCTTCGAGCTTTCAATCCTTCGATTTCTCCGAACGCATCATCCACGACAACTGGACCGCATGGAATAATGACGCAAGGATCCCCGTTCTCACGGAATCAACCGGCACGGACATTGGAACGTTCGGTAGCCGGAGCAGGACGATCGCCTTTTTTCCGAGTAAATCCAGAGATACATTGCTTGACAGCGATGACTTACCCCGCCTTCTCGTGGAAGCTTTGAAACATGACGAATGCATCGCGCTGGCGGGTCAAGTGTTATTTGGAAAGTTGAAAAATATCATCCTTGCCCAAGCCATCATTCGTGCTAAAAAAGGACCTATAAAGGAAAAATACGAGAAGAAGAAACTCGCGAAATTCTTGTCATTGATTTAATTGCATTATTGGTGCTTGTTCACGTGTTGGTACGATGGGCGCCAACTTTTTTCATCAGCATTGCAACTTCGTCTGGATGGGCAAACAACGCGCACGGCGTGCCACCCGTCTCCAGGATGTGCTCGCTTTCGCGGATCTGCTGGAATAGCGGACTTTCTAATCCTGCCCGCAAACTGACTAAGGTCAGGTTATGCGTGGTAATATTGGATACCGGGCACGGCGTGAGATCGCCACTTGGCGTCACGTGTGCAAACCCTCGTCCCGCGGAAACGCAGCCACCGAGCAATTCCTCGTCACCAGGCGAGTGAATGATGTATATCGGTTTCGTCGCCCGATAGTCGAGCATTTTAGCGCGGAAATCGGCGCGCTCAGTGTTGCTTAAGACGTTTAACTCCCCGGGAACGTGATCCGCAGGTATATATTCAATGAAGAAGCCGAGATGTATGCCATCCGCAAGGAGCGCGTCGATCGACGAGCTGTTCATCCAATACTTGTAATTGTTGCGGGTAATCGTGACCGAGATTCCGCTGAGCACATTCAATCCATGTAAACGCTTGATCGTGTTGATGATTTTCTCGTACACCCCCGCTCCTCTTCGCTGGTCGGTAACATCTTGATTTCCTTCAATGCTGACGATCACGACTACATTTGGCAATCGTCGGAAGCGGGAAAAATCCTCTTCTTTCAAGGCTGTTCCGTTCGTGAAAATGATGAATATTCGATCCGGGAATTCCGCGCACATGTTGAGCAATCGAGGAAAAAGGAACGGCTCCCCGCCAGCGAGAATGAAGCCGAAAACACCGAGATCACGGGCTTGCTGAATTACATGATGCCATTGCTCGAAATCGAGATTTTTCCCGTGGCAGTCGTTTCCGGATTCTCGTGAACGCACGGTTCCAACCGCCGTGGCATAGCAGCCGATGCATTTCAAGTTGCAAGAAGCGGTGATGCTAAGGATGAGAAACGGCGGCACCACCAATCCATCACGACTTTCTCTTTGACGAATTTGCTCCGATTTCGTGTAAGCGTGCGCCAACCTTCCATACGCGAGGAATTTCGAGGGGTGGCGCATAGCGAACGGGAGGAAAACCCTTGCTAGGTTCGGATCCAGCGCGTGGAGGAGGGTTTTAAGGTTGCCGTGTTGCTGGGCTTGTTGCATCGTCTATCACGATTCTCAAAAAAGACATAACACTAAAAAGATTGGTATCCCGATTCTTGGCATAAACGCATCAACAATACACGTTCAGTAATAACCACGTGAAAGGAAGTAACTCAGAGCCAGGAGAGACAGCCAGCCAATAATGGAATATATCGTGACATGGTCGGAAAACGCATCTATTGTGAAGAGGACGATTGACGCCAGACCGAAGAATGTGCCGATGCCGATTGCCTTGAACTTTTTCCGGTATTCGGTGTTTTGCGTCCGATGCACTAGCGTGAACGCCCTAACAAGGATGAGCACGAAAATGAATGCGCTGGCAATCACATGCACGATTATCAGTGTTAGGTACATGTTGTTTCCTGCCAACTTCAACGTGAAACTCGACATCGTTGCAGTAATATCAATAAGAACGTAAATCATCAAGCAAACGCGGCGCTTCATCTCGCTTTCGATCGATGCATACAGCACGTGAAGCACGAACCAAAAATAAAATCCATTCCCGATTGCCGTGAGCACGGCAGAGATCGCAATTCCCAAATACGCATTTTCGTATGGAACATACCGCCAGCCAAGCAAAATATCGAAACTCGCAAATAACGCGCAACACGAGTATAGCACGAGCATGATGATCATGTTCCGGCGAACGATCAGCGGATCTGCTGGATTTTCACGCCGCTTTCTTGCATATTTCAAGGACATAGCGATGGTTAAAGCAATGCCAAATCCCGTGACAGCAAGCTTGATGATGGGGCTCAGCACAGCGCCGATCTCGTCAGGAATCTCGCCGACGATTGCATCGAGCATGAACATGATCAGTGAATATTCCCCGCGCACCTTAATAAAAATAGTCGTCTCCGATGCCATGGGTCAAGCCGTGCTTCATAACTCAACCGTTCTTCTTTTAACAGCCTTCTTCTGAAATAATTTGACATATTGCACAAGGAGCCATTCTAGGGAAGCGATCCCGTGAGCACGTCTATCCCACGGCTTTACCAGAACCAAGATCAATGCAATGATTCCCGAAACGAGTATGACAAAGGTATACAAGGGCAATTTTATAGGTATCAAGGCAAGCAAGTGACCGTAAACAAAGATTGAAAAGGAATATTTTCCAAGCAATATAATCGTATCCTTGCCTACTAAGTGGTATCCTTTCACATCAATCAAATATCTAGTCAACCCGAAAGCGATGAGTAAAATCCCCATGTTAATCACGAGATAATTTGGAACGTGCCTGACGATGATCAGTGGAAGACCGCTTAACGTATAAAACCGAAAAGGATCGTCATTCACGAAGAAATCGTATTCCCACCCGCTCATGCCGACGCCACGCGTCAATATAAACCCACCCGCTGCTAAGGCAAGCAGCACCAAAACGCAACCAATGAGTGCGAACCGTCTTGAATCGTTCCCCTTATCTCGAGCATTATTTTTCGTGATCGATGAATTCACGAAGCGTGTCGAATACCCTTCGAAGATAATGGAAGCCAGCACTGCCACAATGAGCCAGGACACGGTCGGCGCCATAGCATCCATGTAGAAGAGCAAATAATATACGATATGCGCTGGCGTGACGAGAAGGGTCGCTGTAACGGGAAGAGCACCGCTCCCATCATAGCCGATCTGGGTAAGACATGATAAGAGTAAGACAGGATATGCAATGACGAGCCCGAAGAATAATAAGATTCTATGATTGTTCGAAATCTTGACAAGTCCATAGGTGAAGATCTGTGCCAATCCCACGACGGTGATCATGTTGGCCCCAAACACGTGCCATATCCCAAACGCATTTCCACTGGTAACTTCGATTACGAGGTTCAAGCATTCGCCGACAATGAGAAGGAAAGTCGATTTTATGAACGCGTTCTTGAACATCCCTCGCGTGTTGCCCGTCAATTCACGCTTCTTGATCGAGATCATGGTACCCAGCATTGTAAAGGCGATGAATAAACCGGGCCCGGTCCAATCCATCACGAAAGCCGCTAGCGCAGCAATACTCCTCCAGGTTCCGTTTTCCCAGTACATTATCGCGTGCCCGATGGTGAACCAGATAACGGCGATTCCTTTCAAGTAATCAATTGCGGTTATGCGACTGCCTTCGTCAGCCCTAGAATTCTGCTTTTTTTCGCCGTATTCGGCATTATTGGGCATTTCTGTAGTAGATTGATTGGATGTCATAGTATAATTTTCATTAAGTTTCAACCTTATCTAAGCCTTCTCGTGTTTATCTTTCTTGCCAACCTTTAGCACGTTTTTTATTGCATCCATGCCAATAAAACTTGATTTCCAAGTTTCAGTCTCGTTCTTGATGTGACGATCAAGTTCCTCAAGCCCGGCATCGACTTGCTCATCGTCATAATTGATATCGATTTCATCCAGGATCAGTTCGATTTCCGTGTTTTTACGAGAAATATCCGAAATGATTGTGGGAACCATAAGCCCCGGGGGGTTCATCTGGCGCGAGTAGTTATATTTCATCCAACGACCTCGAACGAAGGAAGATCGACCCGGTCTTCTTCCACGGTAACTTTTTTGACAAGGATGACTTGATCCGGGAATTGAGATTGCACTTTTTCGGCTAGATCCAGCTCGTCATCGCCGGTCTCTAGGATCACCCCGTTTTTCATAGCGATGAATTTTTCCCGATATCGTGGATCTTGAAGTAACTCTTGCTTCATCTTCGCGAAACGTTTCAATTCCATTTTCAAGATCTTCAGATTGTCCTTTAATTTCGGCCGCAGAAGATTCTCCGATTTCACGGGATGCATTTCCATTCACCAAGTCAAATGACCGACTTCATCTAAATAAACGCAACGATGAAAGTGGTTGTTCTCCAGTCGATGCTTTATCCATCGAGCATTCTAAGATCTTTTGACTAGGCTAATCTGTATTTTTATCGAGAAAAAGAAAGGGAAAAACACAAGGCTTGGCAGCGCAGTTGTCGTGAACCAGCCGCGCTGCCACGAATCGCGCGCACGGACGCGCGATTGTAAATGCACTGATCACTTCAAGTTATCAATGAAAAAAAAGACATATAAAATTAAAAGAAGGTAATGTGTAACGTTTTTAGTAATTATTCCTTCTTGGTTTCCACTTTCTTCGAGATCAGGTTCTCAGGTGTTTTCGGTTTCTCGGTTGCGTTTATATCCGTTCCTGGTTTTGCTTGATCCACCGCTTTGACCTCGGTAGCTTTCTTCTCAACATTCGCGGGTGCCGCCGGTTCTTGTTTGAGCGCGGCTGGTTTTTCGCCCGTTGCCTCCGGTTTCGGTGCCTGTTTCGCGTCGGGTTGCTTTTCCACGGCCGTTTCGACCTTCTTTTCCGGCCCGGGTTGAGGGGATGGTTTCTGGATGGCTTCCGGTGCAGTGTATACGGGAGCCTCCTTTCCTTTCTTGGATACTTTACCCTTCGGCTTGGTCTTTGCGGCCTTGATCTTCTTGCTGCTCGACGCATGCTTGGCTGCAGCGATGATGGTGATGAATCCCGATGCAATCGCGATGATGATCAGCAGGGTGATCAAGCTGATGCCACCCTTCACCAGCGACGCCACGCGCTCTACCCGCACGAGATTTCCAGCCGTGTCGGTTATGTAAATCGCGATGGTATAGTTGCCGGGCTCCAAGCCACTGGTGACCCATATATATTCGTACGTGCCGTTACCGAGATTTGTCATGGATTCTGTTGGCTCGATCTGCCACGTTACGATTCGGCTTGGTGAAAGCTGCCGGACCATGATCGATATCGACACGTTATAATCCGTAGCATCGCACGTGATGCGGATCGTCACGTTCTGGCCAATCGTGATGCTGGTGGCAGGGATGTCGATGCCGAGCACCCTCGGTGCCGTGGCATCCAGGATGACCGTGCTGGAACGGATGGTTTCCGTATTATTGTAGACGTCGATCGAATAGAACTCGATGAGATATTCCCCGCTGGCATTTCCCGTCAAGTTGAAAGGTGCCGTGTACACGTGCCACGCGCTCCCGTTCATGCGATAGGTCGTGTTGATGATGGTCTGGTTGACGATGCCCGTGGCGACAAGGGTCAAGGCCGTGGCATTGTTCACGATGTTCGGTGCGTGCGCGGGAAGGTAATGCAGCGTGGTGACGACCGGATCGATGTCGCCAAGATACACGAGGATCGATCGTAGAGTTTCCACGTTGCCAGCTACATCCACCGACCGGTATTCGATCGTGATGAGGCCATTGTTCAGCATCGACAAGTTGAAGGGAGTGCCATAGATCTGCCATGTCCCGTTGATGTTGTATTCGATGGTTGCCACGGCAGTTTCGTTATCAAATGCAGAGATCGAAAAGTTCGTCGACGAGTTCACGAAAAAGATACCGTGGG
>JAUQYW010000257.1 GCA_030587525.1 Candidatus Sigynarchaeota archaeon
TCCCCGGCCATCTTCCCGGCCTGCCATTCAGGCAAGGAACGGATGTTCGGCGCCGCCGCGACCGCGTCGATGGCCAAGCCTTTCGGCGCGTGAAGCATGCCGTCGTACTCGAAGATCGTGACGAGGGTGAATTCGAGGCCGTATTTCTCCGCGATGGCTTTTTTTTTGGCTTTCAAGACCTGGACGAGGGCCTTGCCCACCGTGCCATAGCCAGCCATGCCGATTTTGACGAGTTTTGCCATGTGATTTCTCTCTCACGACGTGATGTACTTGAGCTTTTTCTGCTTGGACAAGACCGAGAGCTTCTTCAGCAGCGCTGCCTGGACCTCGTCCTTCTCGTACTCGATCTTGAACATGACCGTGGATTGCGGCGTGTCGGCGCTCGCGATGGCAGCTTGCATGTCGGCGATGCGCGCCCCGGTCCCCGTAATCTGGACGATGGAATCGTGGATGTCGGTTTCGAAGATGGGGCCGATAAGGATGACGTGCTCGGTCTTCGTGGTTTCCTCCATTTCGATCGAAATGTTGAGGATCTGGATCTTGCTGCCTGCCATGTCCTTCTTGATCTGCTCGATCCGCTGTTTCTTGTCGTCTTCCGACATCATCGGATCGAACGTGAACGTGATCTCGACCGGAACTGAACCGGTAGCCAATGTTTTATCGCCATCGCGGCTGTGATCGTGGAACACGCCCTGGATGTTGGCGTTATGTTCCGAGAGCGGTTTCAGTATCCGAATGAGCTCGCCGGGTTGGTCCCGTGCCAAGACGGTCAACCGGACTAGGCCAGATTCTTCCATGGATGTCGCTTCCGTGGTTCGACGTGACGCTTCAACTGTACTTACTTATAAAGTAAGTATGACTTAATTTAGTTCTGGTTCGACCGGTGATGGATAATGGAAGGTGACGCGGTGGTTCCGGGGGGAAAACACTTGATTTCCTCCAAGCTGTGCAAGACCATGGACCTCGGCATCAACGGTAACTTGTTCGGCGGGCGCATGCTCGAATGGCTGGACGAATCAGGTGCCATCTTTGCGTACAAGGCCCTGAGCGGGTTCGTCGTCACGCTGAAAATAAGCGAGGTGCTGTTCAAGGCGCCTGTTCACGAGCGGGATATCGTCGAGATCTATGGTGACATGAAAGAAGTGGGCAATACGAGCATCACCGTGGAGCTGGAAGCCGTGAACGTGAAGACCGGCAACAAGGTATGCACGTGCGAGATCAAGTTCGTGCAGGTGAACGCGAGCGGGGAAAAGGTGCCCATTCCCGAGGACATCAAGGCCCGGATCATCCGGGAACACGGCTTGCCTGTTTGAAGGTCAGGAAAGCGTGAAACGATGGAAGAAGAAAATAAAAATTGAAAAATTTTATTTTAACTGGAAATCAGACACCTGGTTGCGGGCCTGGCTGGAAACCTGGTTGGAAACCTGGCTGGGGACCTGGCTGTCCCGCACGCTCCTGCGCATACCTCAGGGCGAATTCTCTGTACTTTGGTTTCAAGGAACCGGTTACCGACACGTTGATGATGAGTCCCACGATCAACAATATGAGTCCAATCAGGATGCTGACGAAGAGGATACATATCAACGCGGCAACGGCAATCACTATGCCTGCAGTTCTTCCACCCGCCGCTGATTTTGTAATTTGATCCAATTGCGCGTTGCCTTCAGGAGTAAGGCCTTGCGCGCACGGCCTGCACAAGTAAGGAGCCCGGAGATATTTCAAACCCATTTTCTGACCACATACTTGGCATACGTTTTGATTATCTTGTGGCATAAATGCATGACCGCCTTCAACCCATAAAAAGCCTTGGTAGCCAAAGTAAACAAGAGTGAAATACCATCCAATCGTCTTCGAGGCGTGTTCGGGTCGTGCTATCCTTTCCTTTCATGAAAAATCCCTCCTGGGTGCTTTATTTCAATAAACGAATCATTTTTTATCTTTCGAAGGAAATATATTCAATAGGTCAATGACATTGAAGGATTAAGCGTGAAAAACATGGTCGACAAATCGAAACTCTTGTCGTTATTCCCCGGCATACTAGGGATCGCCGGTCTAGCAGCACCCGCGGGATTCAGCGTGGATGTCGCTTTGTGGATGTTCGGTTTATTTGCTAGTTCTCACGAGGTCGGTTTTTTCGACATTAACGACACGAGACCTGTTTATGTGTTCTCGTATATCGCGGGCTCGGTGGTATTTGCGGTAGGCATCGTGCTCTTTTTCCTCGCCGCTTTCAGCAAGCTGAAGCTTGGAAAAGCGAGCTGGTTGCCAGGAACAATGATGCTCGCCGGTTGTGGCATGTTCATGATTGCTGGTTTCGAACTTTTCATGGTTTGGGAAGGTGTCTACCCGGTGGGGATCTGTTTCAGCATCGTTGGCAGCATCTGGGCGCTTGTCACGGAAATAAAAGCCCTGCAGCGCGCCAAGTAAACATCATTTATGGGTCCTTTTTCTTTTCTCTCCTTTCCCTGGCGATATAAAATTAAGAAAATTAAAATACGACTTTATACTGCCCTATTTTTTTATGTTCTTGTCCCGGAGCGCCATCAATTCCTCGATCTCTTTGCTGGCGATGGCTTCATTCTTGATCGGGTGCCGGTCGTGCAGCGGGGATATCTTGGCAAACGTCTTGGCCACCATGTACGCTGGCTTGACCATGAACGTCGATGGCCCCGCGAGCTCGACGGCCTTGTGGAATTCCTCGAGCGTGTCCTTGTCCCAGCCGCCGGCCAGCGTGTAGAAGACCTGGTGGACGATTGCGTTGCCCATGAGGAGCAGGAACACGAGCACGATGAGGAATCCCCACGCCGTGATCGCCGCGATGACGGCGGGCATGACGAGCCAGAGCAGGAAAGAGAACCCGAGCATGCCGGCCTGGGACACCACGGGCGCGACCGCGACTTGCCACGTGGCGAGCTTGAAGCCGGGCGTGATCTTCTTGAGCATGTAGATCCACTTGATGATCGAGAAGATGATGTTCGGGATCCAGCCCATCAAGATGAGGGAAAGCCAGCCGAGCTGCATATATACCAGGAAAAGCCATGAGAAGAAGAAATTCACGAACGGGCCGACGATGCTGAACACGATGAGCGCGTTGCGCCGCGTGGCGATGACCATCATCTGGTTGGGAACGAACCAGATCTTGTTCGTGATGTTCACGACGATCGTGAGCGGTAGCACGACGAGCGCCGGGAGATAATTTTGGATGTTGGCGGTTGGGAACATCTTGATCGCCTGGTCGAGCACGGTCGGCAGGAGGAAGATCACGGGGATGAGGTTCACGGAAACGGTCATGAGGTCATATTTTAAAATTTTGTTGATATAATTGTGTGTGAGCTGGATTTTGCCGTTATTATACGCCTCTGAGACGGTTGACGTGGCCTTGTTGCTACCACCAGGCGCCGCCAAGCCCGCTATCGTTCCGGCGAAACTGATGAGCCCCTTCCACGATGCGTACGACGTGAGCCATTGCGTTATCCAGATGGTCGTGATCATGCCCATGAAGCCAAGGCACATGTCAACGATTTGCAATGGGCCAATGAACGCGAGGATTTCCTTCACCTCGGGCCACGTGAATTCCATCTTGAAAAAATCCCTGAACCTGTAGTTGTATTGCTTGAGCACTTTCGTCGAGAAGAGCCGCGCGCCGAAGATCATGCCATAGATATCGGCGACGTAGATCGACGTGAGAAAGCCACACGTGATGCCCATGACCTCGCCGATGGCGGGGTTCGATCCTCCGACCCACTTTCCGATGAACACGCAAATGATCGTCGCGACGGGCGCGAACACCGCGTCACGCACACTGGTGACGATGCCACGGATATCGTATCTCTGGAAACACTGGAAAAGCGATTCAAAAATCTGTAACATGCCCGGATATTGCACAAAACTGTAAAAAATGATGAAATAGGACAAGTGAGCGAGTGATGAGTCCGCTAGAAAGAAAAAACAATACAAGCCGACCACGGTTACTTGAACCAATCCGGTGAACATTTGCCAAGCACAGAAAAATTGAATCTGGTGGATGGCCTTCCTCGGGTTGATCTCCGCGTGCTCGGCAACAAACCGCTCCATTTTATCTGAGAAGTATCCCTGCGATCCAGCCAGTCCGATGTCCATGACCCCGAAAAAAAACCCCAGCAGACTTTTCGTTATGTCTTGATAGCCATTTATCTCTGGACCCGGCAAAAAGATTTCAGTGACAACGGCGAAAAGCAACAAGCTAACCGGGAGAACGAGGATGACGAGAACCTTCGAATAAAACTCGCCACCGAGATACCGGTGGTAACCGATGTCGCCCCATAGTGCCAGCTTTCGTTTTTGCTCTTCTTTCTGCTTTTGCTTGATCTCCTTGATTTTCGCCACTAACCCAGATGGTGCTTTTGCGCCCTCAACTGCACCCTCGACTGCACTGTTCATGGATATAAGTTGATCTCGGCACATTTATCGATTCATACTTCAATACAAGATGTACGAATTGTGTGCAGTCATTGGACTATCAAAACTTTATATATCATGAATACCATGTTATGCATGGTGTCCGATGCTGTGCGTCATATAGTATCGGACGCACACCTACAAGGGTGAAAAATCATGATCAAACGCGTGAAAGAATTCGGCCCGGCAGCGATGATAACCAAGGATGAGTATCGATTATATGCCGAGAATTTTGAATCGGAGATCCTCCGTGGCATCAACACACTCATCATCTTGCGCGTGATTCAGCAATGTGGTACGGATGGCTCGTACGGCTACCAGATTCTCAAGGATTTGGAGGAACACACGAAGAAACTTCTTGTCATCGAGGAAGGAACGCTCTATCCTATCCTGCGCAAGCTCGAGAAGGACCACATCCTCGAATCGATGCGGAAAGAAGTCGGCGGCCGGGAACGAAAGTATTACAAACTCACACCCGAAGGCGTGAAAGTCTATAACCATATGCTCGGCTTCATGACCAAGCTCGTCGAAAGCATCGCCCCGCTCACCGATATGAAGGTCGTGCTGGATCGGCGGTACTATTACTGCCCGAATTGCGCGAACAAGATCGACCTGAGTGCCGAAGGGGTCAAGTTTTGCGACGTGTGCGGGCTGAACGTCGAGCAATACAAGCAAGAGGTCGAAAAACATGAGTAAACCAACGACACAAGATCAACTATTGGACGAGTTCCTTGACCAGGTGGAAGCCAAGCTCCCCCAATGGATCAAGGACACCAAAAGCAAACGAGCCGATGTCCTTGCCGAGCTGCGCGAGCACGTGCTCGACAAGGCCGAAGAACTAGCAGGTAGCAGCAACGTGGACAACGTGATCATGCAGAAGGCAATAGCCACCATGGGGACCCCGGAAAGCATCGCCCGCGCTTACAAGCGCCGGAGCACGCCCAAGATATTCATCAGCACGGAACTATGGCCATACTATTTGCGGTTCTTTGTTATCCTCGCGGTCGTCGTGATCACCGCGAACTTGGCGACGGGTATCATCGGCTATCTTGCCGGAGAATCGATAGCCATCCTCGAAGCGATCCAGCGGATAGAATTTGGTCTCTGCGCGGTCTTCACAGCGCTCACGCTCGTGTTTATGTGGCTCTCGGCAGAAGGGTATTTCCCCGAAGATTTCGATGAAAAGGGCAAGACCAAAGCTAGCGAGAAAGTACCCGAGCGAAGGCAAATGGTGAGCAAGCCAGCCAAGCTGGTGGCCGCCTCGATCGAACTGTTCATTGCCATCATCGCCATCACGTTACCGTTCCCGACACTCGTTTCATTGATGAACCCGACGTTCACCATGCTGATCCGGGGCATGGGATTCTGCTGGCTCGCCTCGGGCATGTTCACGCTCGGTGAGGGCCTTGCCGGAACGAAGCACCCGCGCATGCTGCAAGTATGCACGATCGCAGCATCCGCCGTCAGCGTGTTAGCCATCATGTTCCTCGTGCCCATGATCCTGGACCCGTCCATCGTGCCCGTGATCTATTGGTTGAACCTGGAGAGCCCGATGACCGTGCAGCCAATGCCGCCTGAAGTCTATACTGCCGTCGTCTCCGGTTTCACGTCGATCATCGTCATCGTGACCGTCATTTCGGCAGTCGACATCGTGAAGGCGCTCCTGCTGACACGCCGGATCAAGAACACGCAAGGATAAGATCAACATTTTTTATAGTTTAGTATCCTTTCGTCCAATTTTTTCCTTGGATATTTCATTTTCTTTCCAGGCAGCGAACATTTCGTCTATCTTTTCAATCGCCGATGATAAATCCTCCTTTTCGAATCGGACAAAATTATCTTCGATTTTCAAGCCGAGCGGCCCTGCCCAATCGATGATAAAACTGGAAAAAGTAGGCTTGTCCATATCCATCTTTGCTTGAAGGTATTGAAGCGTGCACGAGTCATTTCCCTCGTTGAAAACTCCCATTAACCGTTCCAGTGAACTAAAGTTCTCAAGCCAATATTGTGCTTCATTCACGATATCGGCAATTTCGAAGGCTTCTGCCAATTCTTTTATTTTAACAAACTCGTTATAAATCATGATGAAATTCTTTCTATCACCTCGAGCCATTACCTTCTTTTTCGTCATCCCGAAGTGTTTTTTCAGATCGTCCTTGCCTTGTTGTTGAAGCGATGTAAAAACATCTTGTGCAATTATAACGAGGTCAATTAATCCAGCACGCCTTGCCATGTGTTCTATTTGAACGATGCGCCGGACCGATTGTAAACTGCCAATTGCTTGAATCGACAATTGGACATCATTTAAGTCCGTCTCCAAATTCCTCTTGATAACCATCCTCCTGGATTCAATTTTAGAGATCTTTTCTGCAATCGCTGCATCAAGAAGTCTTTGATGGGGAATGCGCTTGTTTAATTCAAAAACCTTGGTCAAATCTTTCATCGTGCTCACGCCGAACGATCCCGCAACCAAATCACCCTCGGCGATTTTTCCATCGACTTCTAACGAAATGGCCTTGATTCGATCTTGAAATTTTTTCGCATCCATCTTAATTAAATGGTGATATTTTCTTAAAAACGACCCCGTGATTTGAAATTTCAAGAAATGAAACAATAAGAATCGAAATCTTGATTGTTTTACACTCCGGAACGCATCCGAGTCTATCGCAAGGTGCAATATCTTCTCAATTGCATCCGAGTGTTCAATGGTGCCTCGATTGTCTTCAGCACGGATGGTATCTCGAAGATAAATAAGGTGCGCATCCAGGTCAAACGCCATTATCTCCATTGCTTTCTTTATTACAGTGTCCATGCATCCGATGCTTACAAGTAATAAATAGATGGACATCACGGAAAACGTGATCGCGAGAATTGGTGAAATAAAGGAGGTTTCTCGTTGAATAAAAAATATGAGCCAGCATGAAACGTCGATAATAAGAATCAAGCAGAACAAACTGAAAGACCAGAATCCAAGCGCGTGGAGTCTTTTGAGGATTGCAGTCTCTTCAATGAGTACATCGCCGGTCATTGCTCTCTAAAGTTTATCACAATAATAATGACCTATAAAATTGACATTCATCCGTAATGTATGTCCATATTGTCACGTTTCCGTGAACACGGGGAACAAATATCTGCACATCAAGGTTCCGGAAATACGGGATTTTTCTGCCAATCAAACAAGACGTGCTTTGCATCGCCCTGGACGAGCGAGATCTGGCTGCCCGGCACGACGTGGCCGATCACGTGGAATTTCATGCCGGTGCCCGCGCAGGTTTTTTCTGCAACCGCGCATCTCGTCTTGTTCAGCGCCACGAGGAACCCGGACGTGAGATAGGCGGTCGAAAACCAGAGTAGATCTGGAAATTCTAGCACGGCGAGCGCGGCTTGCAGCATCGTGACGTCGAACTCGCAACCCACGCGGGAGAAATTCGCCATGAGCAGCGTCGTGCAGCGTCGTGAGTGGAGGTGAGTCGTAAGCTTCGGCGCGTGCCGGCAGGTTCCGCGTCGGGGCAAAGCATGGCTCGAAATCACCATCGTGACAAATGAAATCGCATGTATCTTTGCACGAAACCGGGCATCTACCGAAACGGTTCAATATATCTATTTACAAAGTGTTACTCGAGATATATTCGAGAATGTACTCGACAACGTGGCATTTCACGAGGGACTTGGCCAGAGTTAGAGGATCAAGACCCCTCCAGCATAGTGACAAACTTTTTTCTAGTTTGTCCCCAAACTTATTATTTAAGAAAAAGGGAGTACATCAGTATTGAAAAAAAATCTTCATGGGTGACTTTCAAAGCATGATACGAAAAATTGTGCATGAAAAACGCATAAAGTATTCTTACAAGGGAAATGAAATCGGCTTTTTTCTGCTGGTATGCTTGATCGGGTTGTGTTTCATGCAGCCTGCCGAGGAAGGGAGTTATCAATTGAACAAGAGTAGGATTGGCGATTCTAGCGTGATCCCGGCTGGAATCATCGGCATCTGGGCTGGTTCATTGACGGCAATCCCGCAAGGCTGGATCTTGTGCAATGGCTCCGGAACGACCGTGGATATGGAAGGGCGTTTCCCGATTGGCATCCAGGGTGCCGAGGAACCGGGTGCAATCGGAGGCTCCAGCACCCACGTGCATGAATATTCGAGCATCCCAATACATTCTCATGTCGCCTTGACGTCGGGAAATCACCTCTCGGATGATGCGCCTGGTATAACGGGTACAGGTAGCGCCGGCGGGGTTGACGCATCAGTGGCAGCAACCTATAGCCTGGCATCCACGAGCACGGCCGGGTCCCACACGCACCCGGTCACTGCAGTGGGAAGCGCGCTCTGCTATTCATTGGCGGGAAATAACCTTCCCCCCTTCACGAACATCACGTATATCATTGCATCATCGGCCTTATCGAGGCTCCCGGTCGGCATCATCATGCTCTGGACAAGTGCCAAGGCGTCCATCCCAACCGGCTGGCGAGCCTGCGACGGAATAGGAGGGGCGGTGAACCTGTCGGGACAATTCCTTCTCGGAACGGACTCTCCCGGGAGCATTCTTGGTACGGGCGGTGCAAGTACTCACGCGCACGCATATAACCAGGTCCCCTTGCATTCCCACGAGATGAACACCACTGGAAATCACTTTCACACGTTTCCACGATACACGAGCGCCGGATCCGGGGTGAACGCAGTACATTTCACGGGAACAGGGTCGACGGCATCAAGGGATGGGGTAAATGAAGGGTACCATTCGCATACCCTACTGACAACGGGGATTACCGGTTCCACGACCAATTCAAGCTCGATCATGCCCTCCTACCATTCCGTGGTATTTATCGAGAAGGTGATCGATGACGACGGCATCCCAGACGGGATCGTGGGTTTGTGGACGGGAACCACGGCTTCGATACCCGCGAGATGGCATGTATGCAACGGGACATCCGGCCGGCCGGATATGAGCGGATTGTTTGTTCGTGGAACGACGGGTGATGAGATCCCCGCCGTGTACCTGAATTCAACTGCCCACAATCATTCATATACTGATATTCCCGCACATACCCACACGGTTGGTTCTAGCGGCACCCATCATCACAGCTACACGTACGCGGTTGCAACGGGGGGAAGTAGTTACCCGACAGGGGGGGTTGGATCTGTCATCATCGTGTCTACAAACGCGGCTGGAGCGCATAGCCACCAGGTCACCACGAATGGTTCTGCTAGTTGCGTAACAAACGTAACTATGCCATCGCCGCCTTTTGTCAAGGTCGCATTCATCATATTCACGTACTCGAATTCCCCGCCCGTGGC
>JAUQYW010000296.1 GCA_030587525.1 Candidatus Sigynarchaeota archaeon
GGTCGCATAGATCGCCTCGCCGTTGACCTTGAGCCACCGGCCGATAGTTTCCAGCAAATCGACCGCTTCCTTGGGAAATCGCCCGCTCGGCATCGGCCCTTGGTCGAACACCATGGTACCGCCTTTCGCGACGATGTCGATCATGTCGTGCAGCAAGGTTTCTTTGGACTTGTAGACCTCATCGGGCACGTAGCTCCAGTGTGTCCCGATCATTCCACAATATTGCCACGTGCGGTTCTTGACGCGAGGGTCGCCAATGCCCGCTTCTTTCGGGATCCAGCAC
Source organism: Candidatus Sigynarchaeota archaeon (assembly GCA_030587525.1). Lineage (GTDB taxonomy): Archaea > Asgardarchaeota > Lokiarchaeia > Sigyniarchaeales > Sigyniarchaeaceae > Sigyniarchaeum > Sigyniarchaeum tengchongense. The sequence goes on from JAUQYW010000296.1 coordinate 284, forward strand.
TCCGGGCTCGTGAAATCGCCGTACGGGCCGAGGCCGCGGTCCGAAAACATGCAGTTGGGCTGGAGCTTGCGGAGCATCTTTACCATGTCCTTGAACTCTGACCACGCCAGGCCGAACCACGTGGTATCGAAAAAGACCTGGTCGAGCTGGCCATAGTTCGTGAACAGTTCACGAAGCTGCTCCCGTTCCCGGGCGATGAATGCCTTCCAGTCCTCGGGATTGGCCATTTCATTGTATGCAGGGTCATAACAGCGATTGCCCTCGTCCCAGCGGAAGTTCGGGTCTTCCCAGTCCCAGTGCGAGTAATAGATGCCGAAACCCAGGTCGTGTTTGCGGAATGCCTGGCTCAGTTCCTTGATGATGTCGCGCTTGAACGGGCTGTCCATGACGCTGTAATGGATGTACGGCTCGGGCTCCTCCAGGGGATAGATCGCCATGCCGGCCCGCGACCCGATGCGCTTCGGCACGCGGACCTTCGTCTTCGTGTCCCAGAGCGCGAAGCCCTCGCAGTGCTTGGATGTGATCTGGATGAATTGCAAACCAGCTCGCTTCATGAGCTGCGCCCATTCCTCCGCATCAAATTGCACGGGATTCCAGACCTGCCACAGCGTGTAATACACGTCGAAGAACCACGATGGTGCGGTCTTTGCGTACGCCGCCCACGATTCCATGGAGCCGATATGCGTGTAGAGGCCGAAGTGCACCATGAGCCCGACTTTCATGTCGAGGAAGCGATCGCGCCCTGCATCGCTGCAATGCTTGTAATCAGGATCGGTTGTTTTTTCGATATCGTCGTCCCAGTTGCTCACAATTTTTTTCCAGATAGGTTCACCATAATTACGTCTATGAGCGGTCAATTCGATGCCTAAATTTTCATAATCTTCGAGCAATTCATCGAAAGGGACGTCAATTTCAGGAGAGGTTGGAAGGAATTGCGTGCGTAGAAAAAGTTGCCCTTCCTTCTTTATCACTTTACCCTTGTACGTGAGAGAATTCGGTTGCATATGGCAACTTTATTTTTTGTAAAAATAAAGGAGGTGTCCATAATCGGTGAAGACTAGCTTATGTAACATTATTATCATATATCTAATGGAGATTGTCTAGTAGTTGGATGAGTATGCATACAATATTTTCCCTTCGTTTCAAGTTCACATTTACGTTCATCGCCATTTTCGTCTCGTGCGCATTGAGTGTTCCCCGTATATCAAATTCCGAGTCGGCCGCCACGTGCATCGCGATCCCGAGCACGATCTCGACATCATCGAGTACCAATACGGCCATCGATGATTTCGCTCATGTCAAGCAAATCTGCATCTCCCCTGCCACGCCCGCTGCGGATTACAATATCCGTTTGAACCTTAACGCGACCTTCCAGTACGCAGCGTGCCAGGTAGACGGCGACGATGTGCGATTCTTCGACAACGGCGGTGCGCCCTTGTCTTTCTGGACGGAGAAATGGACGAATGGCGGTGATTCAATTATCTGGATCAAGGTCCCGCTAGCGTGCACGACGAGCATCAAGATGGCATACGGCAATGCCACGATCGGCACCGGCTCGGAAGGCGCTGCCACGTTCCCACTCTTTGATGATTTCTCCGGGGCTTCCATCAACGCGACCAAGTGGATAGCCGAGGGAGATGCGTATAGCTCGACATCCATCGCTGCAGGAAAGGCACACCTTTACAGCCTTGCCCCGTCCGCGGTAATTCCGTACTTGTGGATTGGTTTTTCCGACTGTTACATGAATCACGGCTCTACATATGGGGCAAAAGGGTCCAACATGATCATTCGGCAATCAGACATGCTACTTACTAACGAGGCA
>JAUQYW010000313.1 GCA_030587525.1 Candidatus Sigynarchaeota archaeon
AAGGAATTCCGGAGGTCGCCACCTTCACTGGAACCGCTCGCAAGGCTCATGAAATCATAATGAATGAAATATACAGCAAAATCATTCGCAGTGCATCGCAATCCTATCTCCACGATGGCACCGTTGCTCGATGCCCGAAATGCGCATCGAAGAACGTACGGGAACTTGGTGGCGCGTATGAATTCACCGAAATGGAGTGCAAGGACTGCGGGTATCGTACCTACGTGGACGATTGGGAGCTGGAAGAATGGTACCCGGAACCGCATGAATAATCCCGGATGCACGTATTCACGCATTGAATCAGGTAAAACACGATGAACGATCAACATGGTGAGATTCGCATCGGCATGGGCCAGATAGCCGTTGAACAGGGCAACATCGAGGCCAACATGAACCGGGCACACGGTGCCATCAAGCAAGCAGCCCAGCTCGGCGTTGATATCGTGGTTCTCCCCGAATGCTCGGACCTTGGCTGGACATTCGAAGACGCGCCGCGGCTTGCCGCGCCAATCCCGGGAAAGATCAGCGATATGCTCGCCGCTTGGGCTCTGGAGCACCGAATCCACGTCGTCGCGGGCTTGACGGAGCGCGATGGAGAACGGACTTACAACGCCGCGGTCTTGATCGACGCCGAGGGGAAGCTGCTCTTAAAGCACAGGAAAATCAACGAGCTGGACATCGCCCACCACGTCTACAGCCAGGGCGATCGATTGGGCGTGGCGGATACCCGGTTCGGGATGGTGGGCATCGACATCTGCGCCGATAACTTCCCGTCGTCGCTTGTCTTCGGCCATGCCCTCGCGCGGATGGGCGCGCGGCTGATCCTCTCGCCTAGCGCATGGGCAGTCGATGCTACCCATGATAACAAGCGCCAGCCGTATGGAAAGATGTGGAAAAAAGCATACAGCACGCTCGCTAAGCTTTACGACGTGTACGTTATCGGCGTGAGCAACGTCGGCTGGATTACGTCGGGACCATGGAAAGGGAAAAAATGCATAGGCAACTCGATAGCCGTCGGTCCTGGCGGTAAATTGATCGCGCAAGCACCCTACGGTGTCGATGCAGATGCAGAGGCGATGATCGTGGTTCCCGTGACACCTGTCGAGTTGAAATTATGGGGTACCGAGTTCCCGCGGTATCTCAAGAAAAAAGGGTATCACGGCATCTAATTCTTCTAGTAACAGCCTCAAAAAACGTTGAAAATAACAAGGGATTTACATGGAAACTTATCGCATCAAATCTTTCATAGATTGGTTCGGGAAATTCTTGATATTCCTGTTTAAACTCGACCTGGCCATCAGCCTCGCGCTGTTTAGTTACGCGATGCTCGTCCTCCCGGTCTACCTGGTCGGATACATCGGGTCGGACAGCACGCTATGGCTCCTGGGAATCTACGGGGGCTTGCTCGGCACGATCTTGCTGGCGTGGCGCAATGCAGGCACCCGTGCCGGGATTGGGTTCGCGGCGGCGCCATTTGGCTATTCTTGGCACCTCACGAACGAATTATTCATCCGGGGACATCCATATTACTTCTATACCCGAATCGGAGCGATCGGGTGGGTGGCTATCGTCTTGACGACATCGATGCTTGCGATTTCAGCGCTGGCATTAATCGTAAAAAGCATCAAGAAGTTCGTGGCTCATGACGGCGTGCAACGATCGGTGAAAGCAATCAGGAGCGCGGCGCAAGCGCAGCGCGGGATCATGACGTTCAGCTTGACGTTGATCTTGATCTGCGGCGCCTACGTGGGCATCACGGTCCAGAGTTACCCGCGGCAGGAAATCACCGTGGTGCCGCAAGATTACCGGGTTAATTTCGCGTTCTGGGCAATCGGATCCCATGCAAGCTACACGCCCCCGCAATTAAACGAGCTGAACGATCATAACGTCACGCTCGTCGCGGGAATGGCGGGGGATCTCACGAACCCGGCCACGTACATCGCCACGAGAGATACCATGGTCTCGGAATTGGCCTGGTGGAAGGCGAACTGCTCGAATGTCAAGTTTTCCATCACCATTGCGGCCCAGGATGGATTGTGGGACGGAAACGCGGAACAAGCCACGGAACAAGCAAAAGCGGTTATCAACATAACAAATACTTACAATTTAACGAACGTGGTCGGTGAAACGCTGGATTGGGAAAGTGCTGTCAATGCTCCCGATCCCGCGCAAAACCAGCAAGCCGTCGCGACGTGGAACGCCTTCTTCGATTGGAAAGCGATCAACGGGCCAAACATCACCGTGACCCTGATCAACGACGTGTGGCTGTATTACGACTCGATCGATTCCGATAATGATTTGCACGTGACACGGGAAGCAGTAGCCTTTGAATGCACGCGTTTCGATGAATATGCCCCAGGTATGTACCGCTGTACGTATGGAGGTGCCATGCCATACGGCGACCCCGTCTCCGTATCGAGTGCGGGGGGGATCCAGGACACCTATGACTTGTATCTCTCGATGCAAGAGCACGCTAGGACCATGGAGCGAACCTTCAGCAATCTGGATAAAATGGGCGTGTATCTCGGGGAAACCAACTGCTCGTGCTACGGGAACGGCACCCCCGTCTACGAGAACGGGCAGTATCAAGGAACCGGCTTTGACATGTTCATCCGGGATTGCCGCATCTGCAAGGCTTTTGGGCCGAAGATGATCACCGTGTTCTTGCTCTTCACGGCGCCCACGGGCGACGGGTATATCATGGGCGGGGCGTTCGATAGCTATGGCGATGATTTCCTCGATCGCCTCGAAACCGAGGTGAACGGCGTGAACTCCACGTGGCCAATCACCATACAAAGAGGCCCCATCGGGCTCGTGAAGACGGGCTTTCCAGGGGCATATTACCCTTACTTCCTGGACTTGATCTACAACCTGGACCATCCCGTTGAATTTGTTCTCACGATTATCGTGCTGTTGGCAATTGGGCTCGCGATTTTCTGGACGCACCGGAAGTTGCTACTTCCAAAACCAGATTCTGAAGCACGGCACGAAGGTGCAAGTAAATAGCACTTGTCTATTGAACAAGAGAGCGTTTATTTCTTTTTTTAACACAAAATATTAGAAGGGCGAGCCTTGCCCGTATTTCGACCACATCTTACGGAGGAAATCGTCGATATCCTCCGGCAGGTCAGTACCGAGGTGTGCAAACGCGTAGTCCGCGACCTCGTTCTCCAGGTCGTAAAATGGTCTCATCATGGTCATGCCCATGATGTTGCACATCGCCTTTTGCGTGTAGAGGAGCAGCGGGTTCTTCTCGACCATGTTCAAGCAGAATTTCTTCACCTCGACATCAAGCTCGCCAGGCTCGCAGATCTTCGTGATGACCCCCCACCGGTCAAGCTCGTCAAGGCCTATCTTATCGCAGCCAAGCATCATCCGCTTGGACCGGGCCAAACCCATGATGGCGATCGAGTTCACCGTAGGTCCTGTTGCGCCCGGCAAGTTGATCTGCAACTCGGGGAGCTGGAAGAACAAGCCTTCCTTCCGCGCCACGATGCGAAAGTCCGCCGCCAGGGAGAGATAGCAGCCGACCCCGATCGCGGGCCCCTGGATCTGCGCGACGACGGGCTTTTTTGAGAAGTAGATGGTCCGCGAGATATCGCGCCCGTGGGTCAGCAAGAGATCCCCCGCCTCTTTGTACGAGTTTTGCCCGGTTCCCTTGAACATCGTCAGGTCCCACCCCGCGCAAAAGGCCCGGTCGCCCGTGCTGTTGATCACGATGACCTTGACCTTTTTATCACGGTCCGCCGCGTGGAGTGCGTCTAAAAAGCGCATTATCATGTCTTTATCTATCGCGTTCAGCTTGGCAGGATTGTTCAGCGTGATGTAGGCGATCCGTCCGCCGGATTTGGTGCTGTATGAGAGTTTTTCGTTTTTCGGCTCCCCGGTTAGGGTAGCATTTTCTGGTGGAGTAGCTCCGCTCATGCTTTGCTAATTCGTCGCTTCCCTTATTAAACCTTGGTGAATCAGCTTTTCTGAGCCGGGACGCGTCGCAAGAGCCAGGTAGGCCGGAAGTAGCCCATGTACGTCACGATGATCCCGGCCGATGCAATGGCCCAGGAAATGAAATAGAAGAGGCTCATGTTCCCCCAGCCGAACAGGTTCAACACATCGAGAGCAAAAAACACGAAAAACGTGATGACTAGCACCCCGGCGAGGCCGACAAGCTGGATACCGATTTTATCAAGGCCCGTGGCTTTTCTTGAAATCTTGAACGCCTTTATCGAGAGGAGAATGTACGTGAACACGGATTGGGCTAAGATGCCACCGCTCAGGACATTTTTCAGCACCGTGCTCCGTATCTTCAGCAAGAGGACGAAGAGTCCCACGATGGCGATGGCGATCTCGATGGACACGAAGATCATGATGCTTTTCTTCCTCCGGCCGGGTTCCATGTTGTAAAACACCTCGATCGTGAACAAGAAAAACGCCGTGTTGGAAATCATGAGAGCCATTATAGCGAGGCTATCGAGGAACAACTCGTAAACGACGGTGTCGTAGACGGCGAGTCCCGAAACGACAAGGACCTTGCCCAGCGCCGTGAGCAGCGAGCCTAGGAAAAAGCCGCAAAACACGAAAATGATCTGGACGGTGATGCGGTTCTTTTTTTCCTTGTACTTGGCAATCGCTCGCAAGACAAGAGAGATTGACACGAAACAAGTCGAAAGCTCGATGATCATCCCCGCAACGTAATTCTGCGGGCTCGAGATATAAGGTGGAAGTCCCCACGTGCTTGGGTCCATATCATATTTCCCCGTGCTGTTTTATTGGATGCAGTTCTACCACGATGTTAACTTTCCAAGCTGGATATATAAAAGCATCTCGCTCGCCCCCGGTTATGCCTTCACGTGCAAGGAACATTTATGCTCGTGGTGGAACGGAAAGCGAGGGCGGGATGGAAAGCTTCAAAGACGTGAAATGAGACATTGTCATGATCACGATGCTATGGTCTTGGTGATATGCCCACAACAAAAGTAGTCGAAATGTACAATGCCGGTAATGCCTTGGCCGCGAAAAAAGATTTCAAAGGAGCCGTCAAGTGCTACGAGGACGCCATCAAGATCGATCCCGCGTTCGTTTCAGCGTGGCTCAACCTTGGCAATGCCCGCCAAGCCATGAAAGACATCACGGGTGCGATCGCCGCCTTCGAGCACGTGTTGGAGCTGGATCCGAAACATGCCAACGCGCATTTCAATATCGGGAACGCGCGTGCGGCTCAAAACGACTGGGATAATGCAGCAAAATCGTTTCAAGCAGTCTTGGATATCGATCCAAAGCATGCCAGGGCGTGGTTCAACCTGGGACAGATCCGCCAAGACAAAAAGGATCTTTCCGGCGCCATTAAGGCTTACCAGAACGCTGTTGCCGCGGATCCCAAGGCATGGCCCGCGTGGTTCAAGCTCGGTAACGCACTCCTGTTAAAGGAAGATTATCCCGGAGCCGTGGAAGCGATAAAGAAAGCCATTGCATTGGAGCCCAACAACGTCAGCATCATCACTGGCTTGGCCAAGATTCTCGAGCGCTCCGGGCAAGATCAAGAAGCGATGTTTCTCTGGCAACGAGCCGCGGACCTGGGTCACGAGGGCGCGAAGGCCAAGGTAAAGAAGGACCTGGAGAAATGGACTTCCTAACATTTCTTCCATTGGTTTAACGTCCGGTTCAGCATTTTATACGATGTTTTCGGATCCCGGCGAACAAGAGCATCGAATGCCAACCGCTCGTTTTCTATAACAGCCGCTAAGGTGAGCCAATTAATAATTTTGCACCGGTCCTCGATATCCTTGGCCAAGTTGGCCGCGGCCTGGCTTTTCTGTCGTAAATCATCCCGTTCCCGGCCCGCGTCGGCCGCTGCGCCGAACATGTCCATACCGCATGCTGGCTCGATCGAGGGGATCTCGGCAACGGCGCGCGCCCACGCGGCTAGCTTGTGAAGAATTTCGCTGCCTGGTGCCGTGGCGTGCCGTCGACCTGCTTGATCGCACGATTGGGCAAAATGCGAGCATTTTTCCGCCACCTGCTTTCTCAACTCGGTTGGAGCATCGTGCATCGAAAATATCCACCGGTCCAAGTATTGCTCGGCCGTGGTGTTATCCGGGCTGAGCCAAGATTTCAAACGTGCAATGCCCATCCCGGAACCATCAATGATAGATGCATTCTGTTTTTCCGGGTGAAGTAGTATGAAATCTTCCCACATATCAGCTGAAAAATCGATTTTTGCAGTCCTTACCCACTTGCACAGCATTTTCAACACGGCAACGTGATCGGGAGCGATGATCCGCATCATGCCTTGTTCGGATTCAGCCATCGACATTCACGGCGAACCTTGCTTTTTCATGTCCGTGAGCTCCCGGATCTCGTCGATCGCCGCGGCGTGAGGAATCGGGAACCGGTTGGTGAGCCGGCTGTGCCGCGCCGCCCATGTGGTGATGCGGCTCGCGTTACGGTAGAAAAATTTCGACGGTCCAGACATCGAAACCGCTTTTTGATAGGTTTCGAGGCCAAACTGGTCCCAGCCCCCGAGCAGGCCATAAAAGAACGGGAACACGATCGTGGGAAACACCACGAGGATGATAACGATGGAAATGATTCCCCCGAAGACCGGCCCGAGTGCGGACGCGTAAAGCGGGTGCACAAAGGACAGGAATGCCGACACGAGGCAAAACACGATCGCGCCACTCGCTAGCGGAGCGACAATGGCTTGCCATACGGGAATGGAATATGCCAGTAATTTCTTTTTAATGTAGACCCACACAAGCGTCGTCTTGATCCACTGGGGAACCGCGCTCGCGAGCACGAATATGAACGCGATGGCGGAAAGCCCGTTTTCTTGCCACTGGAACCAGTACAAGATAATGGCCACCCACGCGATCTTGATGATTTCCTCGAAAATACGCAAGGTTTGAAAGATCTTCAATCGCATGGACCCGACGAGGATCATATCCCCTTGCTCGGCGAGTGGTAAGAAGAACTTGTAGAGCAGCCACGGGAGCAAGAACGTGCCGAGCAGGGAGTAATTTTCCAGGCCAGGAATGGACAAGAGTGCTTTGGAGAGTACCTCTATGAACGATGCAAACAGGAGGATCATCGCCCCGTTCACGTAACCCCAGTATTTCCAGCCCACCGCGATATAGAACTTGGAGAGATGGTGCTTCTGGTTCCTGTATGCTTCCGAAAACGGCGCGGTCAAGTCTATTTTCCCGAAATAGTCCATGAAGTTGACGAACATGCTTGCCGACGAGGAGAGCGTGGCGAATGTCGTGTACTGATGCACCGTGCCGACATACATCATCGTGATGGCAAACGCAATTACCTGGGCAACGATGCCTGGCACGGAGACGAGGAACCCCGTCGTGAACGCTGTCCTAGCGACTTCCCTTGAAAAACGTGGCTCGAACAAGGATCGCAAGGAAATGCCGATCTTGCGGAGCATCGGGCGGATAAGATGCACCTGGAGACCGAACATGAAGAAATCGCGTATGTAATAGGCAAACGTGGTGCCGAAGGCCATCGTCATGAGCTCGCCCATCGAGGGATTCTGGTTGCCGATGTTGCGCCACATAAATATGAATGCTAGCAAGAAAACCTTGTCAAACACTTCAGATCCGAGGGCATTGAGCGTGTTCGCCACGTGGTATTGCTGCAACCCTGACATGCACGAACG
>JAUQYW010000327.1 GCA_030587525.1 Candidatus Sigynarchaeota archaeon
GCCGTGGAAAGGGCGAGCGTGATATCGAGCCAATCCTCGCCAGTCTTGTTCGTGACGAGGCCATTCATCTTGAGCGATGCATCTTCTGCCTCCTCGTGCAGATTGATCTCGTAAAACGGCTGCCACCGTGCTTGCGATGATGACTTGAAGACATACGAGATGACGAAATCAAACTCGCCTGCCTTCTTCACCTCCAGATCGAGAAAAATCTCCGTGCTCTCGACCGTGCCTTGCCGCGCACGGAGTTTTTCGAATTCCTTCTGGAGGATGGCGATGCGTTTGACCACGTCTTTCTTGCTCTTCTGCAAACCAGAGATCTCGTCAATGCTCGCCTCGATTTTTCCCGAGAGCGTTACCTCGAGCTCGCCATACGTGGTAAATGTCGATTTTCCCGTCGCGCTGAACAAAGCAAACTTGCCCGTCGACCCGGCAAGGGATTGCTTGAACTGGGCGAGGGCCGTCTCCTTGGTGGCGATGGCGTCGTCGATGCCTCGCTGTTCCTTGGTAAGCGCTTTGACCTGGTCGATGATGTCCCTCGCGCGCCCGGGCTGTTCATTTTGCGCGTAGGCTCGCTTCACGACCATGTTCAAGATCTGCCCCGGACCAGTTCCCTTCACACGGATGGATTGGGTATCCACGGCGGCAGGTATCCCGCCAATTTTTACCGTGATCGCCCCGGAATCCAGCCGTTTCTTGCCCGATCGGGTCACTTGCGCACCTTCCTGGAAGATGATGACCCGTTCGGGTTTTGTTTTGAGTTCGATTGGTTCATCTGTCGTTGGATGTTCCACCTTTCATGATTTAGCAATCCAATGACTGCATTCTCGCCTAAAAAATTCGACGATCGCTTCACGGATCCTTGCAAACGAACAACCGGTCCTCGATCCGCGGGTTTTTTTCGATTACAACCACGTTTTTGAAAAAATGCTTCAAATCTTGAAGGATTTTATCCACATCATCCGACAATGGTGGCTTGTCGAGAAATCCAAAAAAAAAGGTGGCATCGTATCCTTGCATCACCCGCCGAGTTTCCTTGAAATATTGGCCTTGTTGCTTCGTGTCGAGGTTCTGGAAGGTCGACACGGAAAACACGTCGCTCGCAACCCCGTCACGCAAGGGGAGTAGATCCACGGTTGCTCGTATGAAACACGTTCCCGGCCGGTGTCCAGCCTTTATCATCGCCCGTGCCAGCATACCGCCCGATATATCAAGGCCAACGAAGCATTTTCCGCGGATCACGCCGTTCTGGGACAAGAACGGGAGCAACAGCCCGGAACCGCATCCCGAATCAACGATGGTGGTGCCAGGAACGGGGGGCAACGTCCCGGCAACAGCATCGAGCAAGGAGCGATACTTTTCAAATTGCCCTTCCGAATATCGCACATCGTAATGCGTATCGGCGGTAGCATCATATTTGCGGGCGATGCTTTGCGTTTTTCGATAGCTGGGTGCCATATTTAGCATTCAGAATGGTTTTTATAGGTCTGAAAGTAGATGAAATTGTTACAATCTTATTTAACCTCAAAATTGTAACAATCTTATTAAATATTTAATGTCGTGACTTGGAATGTCGGCGAAAAAGCCCTTGGAAATCTTACAGCGATCTATTGACAGCGAAATCATCGTCCGCTTGAAGGATGGCACGGAATACGTCGGAAATCTCATCGAAACTGACAGTTACATGAATATGATCATATCGGATGCCAAGGAAATGCAAAACGGCCAACTGGTGGCGCGGTTTGGAGAAATCTTCATCCGCGGGAACAATATTCTCTATATCAAACCGACCAATGCTGTCTTGTAAAGGGCTTTTGCGAGTATATTTCACAAAAATTTTATCTTTTGATCCCCCGTTTCAAGCACGGTACCGTCTTGCTTGCATTTTTCCACGAATTTCATGACCCTTGCCACGTCGAGGCCTTCTTGCTGGGCCATGGTGCATAATTCCTTTTCCGTTATCCCCTGGGGGTATCGTCGCTTCGCGGTCCACACCAGGAGCTTGAGTTCCTCGCCCGTGGTCCGCTTTTCCTTGCTATCGCCGGCGATGTACGGTATCCCATCTCGTTCTTCCCTGGGAATCTTCACGAGTCGAAGCGCGTTCAGCGCGTGTTCTTTCTCTTCGAATCGCTTGATGACGACGACTCGAGCAACGACGTTCGCGTGGTTGCAGGCCGGGCATCGTCTTGTTTTTTGCGTGGAAATCGCTACCGACAGCGCCCCGCACTTCCTGCACGGAAAGAGCAAGTACTGGGCTCGTCCATTGCTACCGTTCATCACGCAACCACTGTCTCGGCAGTATAGATCAACCCAATAACAGCATCGAATTTGTGAATACGGTGTTCACTCCGCTTGATTCTCGACCAAGGACGGCTTACATGCTGGATTTGACTGCGGTTACATTTCGCCATTGGTATTTCGCGGCGATGAATGCCCCGGCCAACGGCACCAGGAAGACGAGCGCATCTCGCTTCACGTGGCCAAGCTTTCCTTGTTTCAAGGAATCAGGCACTGTTTCCTTGATAAAGATCACAAGCGACGACCAGGCTTGTGCATCTGTCACGTGCTCGATCACGATCAGCACGGCAGCGAGCAATCCACCGATCAAGAAAAACGGGACGACATACATGTTTGACAGAAAAGCAAGAAGACCCGTAAGAATGATACCAACTACTGTGGACGCGATGTTTTTTACCTGGAACTTCGAAAACGGATTCAATTCTTTTGCACCACTTGCCGTTTCTTGTTCGGCGTTCCCTCTCTTCTCGTATTTCCTGGACAACGCACGGTAGAGCATAATTTTGTTGAGCAATACCATTACTTCGCCAACACACGCGATCACGATCGCCACGAGTGCCAGTGGAAAGACGAGCTTCACGAGTGCACCGATTTCTTGAGAAATCCCGTAGCCATAGCCGTAACCATACCCGTACCCGTAGTCATCATGAGGATAAGAGAAATTCGTGTAAAAAACAGCGGTGTAAATGATGAAAAACACTGACAAGCCTATTCCCAACATGACGTTCCCTGCTGGAACGAGCTTGATGATGGAACCCCCGTCCGACGTCTGCTTGTTTGCCATGAATGCTTCATCCGGTAATGCCGGGGTCACGTCGCATTTTCATAGGTGGGCGTGATTATCTAGAATTAACTTAATTCCCCAAGTTCATAAAGGCAAGGTCTGCATGAATTTAAAACGGTACGAGATTATCAAGATAGCGATTTTGACTTGCGTCGTGCTATTCTCGATTTCAATGGCTCTCGGATCGTTATTTTTCGTGCGCTTCGTGATCTTCAACGATGCCGACTTGTTACCCAATGGAAATTTGATGATTTGCCAGTATGAGCTCGTCCGGGAGGAATCCCAGGGAGGTATCAGGTCCAGCGATGCCGTCCTCATCGTCGATCCTGCCGGGAACATCGTCAGGCAGATCAGCGCGCCGAGCGTGCCACTGGACCAGCCCCACGAGGCATACTTGAAGCAAGATGGCAACATCTTGATCGTTAACTGCCGGAATGATACGATCCTGGAGGTCGATCCGGGGAACGAGATCGTGTGGAAGTATGATTTACGGTTATTAAATTGGACCAAGGTAAATTCTACCTTCGGGCCGAACAATATCGTTAACAAGCCATCAGGAAACGATTGGTCCCACGTCAACGATATCGATTTACGGGTGATAAATGCGACCACCCAGGTGATGCTGGTGACCGTGAGAAATTTCGACATGCTCTACGAGATCAACTACACGTCAGCCCGGCAAAAGTCCACGCCCGATGAATCCGACATCACGTGGTATTTCGGCTTTCCAAACAATTATACCTTGTTGAACCACGAGCACAACGCGGACTACCTCCCCGACGGCAACATCATCGTCGCGGATTCGGAAAACCACCGCGTCATCGAGATCAACTACACATCGAGGCAGATCACTTGGTCAACGGAAGGCCAGCTCGACTTGTTTTGGGCGAGGGATGCCAATCTCTGCCCGTGGAACCATGATCTGGTGCTTATCTCGGATTCATTGCACCACCGCATCGTCGAATTCAACAAGTCTTCTGGCATGATCACGTGGGAATATTACGGTAACCTTGTCCAGCCTTACGTCGCGTTGTACATCAACGAAACCACCATCCTCATTTCCGACGGCGACAATGGACGGGTCTTCCTCTTGAATCGGGAGACGAACGAGATCACGAGGGAATACGACACGCCAATCGGGATAACACAATATGCAAGATTGCTCTCGATCATGATCTTGATAATCCCCTTGGCGGATCTCTCGTTAAAGGGTTATGAAACGATTATCTTAAAGAAGAAAATAATCAAGCGCGAGTTCTGGCCATCGATAATAGTTTCAATCGGGGTCATCGGATTTGCGTTGTACATCTTGATATTCCCGGAATGGTTGTTGAAATTACTCGTCGTGGTCATCAACGCCTTGATTCGATGATTGCTCGCCAAATTTCAATACACGCGGGAAAGCCGGTGCCCACGTGGATCGATCCCGCCGCGCTTTCACTGGTTTATATTTTGGAAAACATTTTAACCGCTAATGGATGCTAATATCAGCAGATTTTGCCATTCTATCGGCCAATCAAGGAGAAAAATATGCTAGGGAAACGTAAAAACCAGAAATCGCAGGCAATGCAAATGGATCGCACGCCCTTCGTGATGAAAGAAAATAAAATGTATTATATGAAGAACGCGGATAGAATTTTGAACGAATTCAATGCCTCGGAATCGAGTGGTCTTTCATCGCAAGAAGCATCGAATAGGCTTGCTCAATTCGGCCCGAACGAGTTTCCAAAGGTCAAGCGTTCGTTATACCAGCTCTATCTCGCGCCGGTTTTTGAAAATACTATCATCGTTATATTCCTGGTCGCGGCAACGCTGATGGTCGTGCTCAACTTAACGATTGGCAGGTCCGCCGGCTCGCCGATAATCAATTTCGTGGTCATAGTTCTTAACGCATTCATCGCGATCATCCAACAAATCAGGGCACAAAAGTCTCTCGAAGCACTCAAACAACTGGCAAAGAACGTGTGCACGGTAATTCGTGATGGTTCGAAGATCGTTGTTGAATCGAGCAAGATCGTGCCGGGGGATATATTGTATCTCCAGGAAGGAGATCGAATTGTTGCAGATGCACGTGTTCTCAACGCGAACAACTTTTTCGTAAACGAGTCGTCTATCACGGGGGAAAGCGTGCCTATCAACAAAAAAGCAAATACGATTCCCACAACGACCGCCATCGCGGGCATCCAGGACATCGGGAATTGCATCTTTTCCGGCACGTTCGTTACCAAGGGCAACGCCCGAGCCATGGTATTTTCCACGGGACCGTCAACGGAAATCGGCCGCATCTCGTCGAATTTAAGCCAGGTGACGTCCGAGCAAGAAATCCCGCTGAAAAATAAGATAAACAAGTTTGCCAACTGGCTGGCGATTTTCGTGGCCATCATGTTCTTTGTCATCTGGCTCTACGTGAACCTGGTGATGTTGTCAATCGGAACCCTCTTCACGGGAACCAATTTTTGGCGCAAGCTCGTCGATAGCATCGAGCTTGCGTTGAAATTCGTCCCGATCAACATCGTGCTACTCGCCACGATCATTCTCATCACCGGAGTTATTGCTATGGCTATGAAGGGTGTCATCGTTCGCAAGCTCACGGCCGTTGAAACGCTAGGCCGCGCATCAATCGTCTGCACGGATAAAACTGGCACGCTCACGAAAAATGCCATGACCGTGCAAAAGGTTTGGGCGGATAACAATATATTTGACATCACGGGTATCGGCTATTCGAAAGACGGAGCCGTTTTTTTCAAGGGCAATGTCGTGAACAAGGACGATTACAAAAGCCTCAAGAAACTCGTTATCGCTGGCTTGCTTGATAACAATGCAGAAGTCGTTGCGGAAAGGTTCAAGGTAGCAAAACGGAAAGAGGAGTCAGTGCAAGTGGAAAATGTCGTCATCGGGGATCCCATGGAAGGAGCACTTGATATTCTCGGGGAAAAACTCAAGATATATGAAGCCGAGATATTGAAAGATCTCAAACTCATCAAGGAATATCCTTTTGATTCAGAGCTCAAACGCATGAGTAAAATCTGGGCACCAAGCAATCCGGCCTCCAGCAATGGATGGATAGCCTACATCAAGGGCGCCACTGAGGAAATCATCGACCGTTCAACGACGATCATGGAGGATTCGGGCAACGCGGTCCCGATCGATGCAAAGCAAAAGAGGAGGATCAAGGATGAAGTGCAAAAGTGGGGATCACGAGGCTACAGGACACTCGGCATCGGGTCGAAAGACCTCGTATCTCTCCCGGAAGGGAAAGAATACCCGCGCGATGACGTGGAAACAAGCATTACCTTCCTGGGTTTCGTCGTGATCCAGGATCCCCCCCGTGAAGGCGTGAAGGATTCAGTCCGGGCTTGCGAGAGCGCCGGCATCACGGTGGTCATGATCACGGGGGACAGCAAGGAAACCGGGGCATCCATCGGAAAGGACTTGACGATCTACGAGGACGGGGAAGTTGTTGTCGAAGGAAAAGAAATCGCCGGATTAAATGACGAGACATTCTTCAAGACGGCCGTATTTGCCCGGGTATCGCCTGATGACAAACAAACCATCGTCAAGCGCTACCAGGAGCATGGAAAAACCGTGGCAATGACCGGGGATGGCGTGAACGACGCGCTAGCCCTGGGAATGGCCGATGTCGGTCTGGCTATGGGAATAACGGGCACGGACGTGGCCAAGGAAGCCGCGGATATCATCATCTCCGACGATTCCTTCAACACCATCGAGCTTGGAATCCGTGAGGGGCGCGGCTTGTTCGCGAAGATCAGGAGCATGATATATTTCTTCATCTTCGCCAACGTGGCCGAAGCCATCGTGCTCATCGCCACGTCGTTTTGCAACATCGACTTCCGGCTGTTCGACACGGGCCTGCAGATAAACTTGATCTATATCATTCCGCACGCGTTGCCACCCCTCGGGCTCTCGTTTGACCGGACATCCTTCGATATCATGAAGGAAAAACCGCGCAACGCGGAGGAGATTTTTAGCAAGAACGTGTTCAAGATGCTCTTGATCAACATCGCCTTCTTGTCGGGCATGCTGTTCATCGCTGCGGGACCTATCATCCTCGCGTTCCTGAGCCACCCGGAACTCTATGGCCCGCTCAACCAAGGCATCGGAGATCCGAAAGAATTGCAACGATTGCTCAACATCGCAATGGCAAGGCCTCGCACAGTCGCCTTTGCCATCATATTCATCACCGAGACCGCCACGGTGTTCTGCGTTCGCCGGCCGAACATTCCCGTATGGAGGAGCTTCCGGAAGGACATGAGCCCGCTTATCCCCCTTTTTGCAGTCATCACGATGCTTGGCTTGTTTGCCGTCATGTACGTCCCGGTCGTGAACGATCTCATGATGCTCGTCCCGTTGAACGCGGAAGATTGGGGTGTCGCCCTGATCCTGAGCTTGCCAATAATACCGGTTCTCGAAGCATACAAGTGGTTCGTCCGCGTGAAGAAAAAACAAGTTATCTAACGTGGACAAGCTTTTTTACCTTTATTCCTTGTTTTTAATAAAGCGCAAACAGCTTATCGTGCATCAGAAAAGAAAGGATAGGAAAATGGTTCAGAAGACACGCGGGAATGCCTTCCGGATGTCTTCCCCGACACGCCGCTCTTGATCGGCAGACCTGTCGGTTTCTTGATATTTTTCGATAAGATCGAAGAGCTTTTCGAGATGTTGCCTGCTTGCGTGGTACACATCTTGCGCGGAGGTGATGGGCGATTTCGCGGACTCGTATTCGGTCGAAATTAGCATCTTTATCGGTATAGCCATCAAGTACCCAGCAACCAGCGAGGCTTCCTGGAAAATGTCAAACAAGGTGCTGAATGTTTGAGACGGGGTTTCGCCCTCGTCCTTGAGGAGGGAGCTTTTCTTGAGTAGCGTCCACGTCGCTTCCTTCGCGCCCACGAACTCGGCTCCATAATCCGCAAACGCCATCTTCACGCCTTCCAGCACGAGCTTGAACATCTGTTTAGACTCCAAGGTCTTGATCTTCTCCACGGAACTTTCCGGTGCCCAGCCCGTCATGAGCTCCAGGACCAGTTGCTTGTTATCCTGGATAATCTTGTCTGGAATGTACGTGTCCAGCCCATATTCGATGGCGGAGAGGAGAATATCGATGACCTTGGACATGAAATAACTTTGCACGGATTGCTCGATGATGCCACTTGCTTCATTTAAACCATGTATGAGGAGATAACCGACCACGCGAAAGATATCCTCCTCGTAGTTCTGGAAATAAGCGAGGATATCCTTAGGCTTGAAATGCAGCTGCTTCTCCACGGCATCTGATAGCTGGATCTTGACCTGGTCCGATGGAGATTCGAAGAAGGTGTCCAGTTTTTCCAGCTGGAGCTGCTCGTAGATTTTTGCAAAGAGGCGCACCGATTGCTTACCAATCCCGCCCAGGTTACCAGTACCACCGGCCTCCGCTTCGCCCGACGCGACAGGTTGAACGGGCGTCGAGAGTCCCGTGACCAGTTGCTTCATTGCAGTGTATTCGGAAAGGGGCACGATCTGTGCTTGGACGGCCATGATGGGATCCCCGCGGGCATAGCACTGCGTTTCCGAGACCACGATGCGGATATCATAGCCCTTGTTCTCCATGATGATGCGGGCGAGTTCCTCCAACATGCCGGCCATCATGCAGGCGTATCCTTCCGATTCCTTGCCGGTGAACATCTTGTACATTTCTTGATACCGCCCCACGTCTTCCTTGTATCCCATGCACACGGGGCATTTCTTGATTAGAAAGGTTAAGCGCTGCCGTCCAGGAGTCTCGTCGTCAACCCGGATTTCGTAATCCCTCAACTCTTTGCCGAAAAGCACGAACCACAGGATCTCGACGTATTTAACGATCTTGTCGGGTGAATTCGGGTTGATGGGAACGATGCTAAGCACGTCCGCGTGACGCGCAGCGCTCTCGCGCGCCGCACGCTTGCCGAGATCCTTCGATAGCTCGACCGCGGGCACGCCCAATTTCTTCGCGAGTTCCGCGACCTCGCTTTGTATCTCGCGGTAGGTGAGCGAGTAAAACAGCGCGTTCGTCTTTTGACCGACCATGCGGACGATCCGGGATATGATCCATGCAAATGCCATGATTCGTTACCAGGTGAATGTGATAAACGTGATTTACTTGTGGTCGGGCCGATCAAGCACGTAGCGGTGCTTGCAGCGGTCATCGCCTCGGGTCTTGGACTCGAGGACTTCTTCGGCTTTCAAGAGGGGGATATCTGCTCCGGGATGTCGTCTAGCCATAGCTTCGAACATTCCCTCGACCACGCCGATGACAAGCTCGCAACCGGCAATGTTCGTGGCCCGTTTTTCCTTGCACAAGGGGCATTTCTTGTCGATCACGTCGTAGACTTTCCTGTTGCGGTAATCATGATAAGACTTTTTATCGGCGGGTTCCTCGACCGAAACGTTGGTACCGAAGATCGCCTTGTACATGGAGAGGAGCATGTTCTCGACGCCCTTCTGTCCAGGTTCCCAGTAACGAGAAAACTCTACCCCAATATTTTTTCCCATGCGGCGTAACCGGTTTATGATGTCTTGCTCGGAAGCATCATCGTGTTTCCGGTATGTTTCTTCCATCATTTCCGTGAGAATGCCAATCGCGTTGCGTATCTGGTTGAAGGTCACTGCCGTGGCGAGACTTTCAACTCGTTCTTTGTCGGGAACCCGTTCCGTCATGATCAGAGCCACTTGCGCAATTCGTGCTTATACTAAGTTTTACAATGTTTAATTTGATATGCCTCTTTTCGCCCGTCCTAATATCAAAACGACCCGGAATTAATAAAAGGAGAACGAAGGGCGCATCATTGCTTCGTCTCGTGGTCGTAGAGCAATTTCTTGTAATCTGCCAGCTTGCTCGAGTTATCGGTAAGCTTGCAGATTTCAACGAGAAATTGGAGCAATTTTTCGGTATTTTCCGATATGTTATGTTCGCTGGCAAGCCGGTATGCTTTCTCGCCAAACTCGAGGGCTTCCTTGAACCGGCCATTTTTCGAGAATTCCTTTGCCACCTTCATGTAAATCTTCACTTGCTTCCGGGGCTTGTCGTTCTCGAACAACGCCGCTTCTTTCTTGAAGGTTTCGAGCGCGGCGTCGGTCTGCCGCGTGCGCATGAGCAAATTGCCGAGAAAATCGATGTTATTAGCCAGCAGTTCTTGCAATTCGGCGAGTTTATCGACCTTTTCTTGCGTGGACTGGCCCACGGCGAGTTGCACCTGGAACTCATTGTATTCTTCCTCGAGAATCTCCACGAGCAATTTTTGGACGAGAATCGAGATGGAGAATTGCTTCCTCTCGGTGAAGGACTTGCCAATCAGGTACAGCAGGTGCGTGCGAGAGAGCCGCTCGGGGATCATCTTGAGATCCTCCTTCAGCCCGGGAAGATGGTCTTGCGAGAAAAACTTGTAATACTTGTTGACGTACATCAAGGCACGGTCGTATTCCCGCTGGAGCTTTTGGTGGTAAGAGACCACGAGTGCCCGGAGATAATACTTGTAGCATACCGCGTATTGGCCCCGTTTCAGCGCGTTGTGGCCGAGGGAGCGGATCATCTTCGCCTTGAGCTTCCACGCTTTCTTCGTGAACGGGTACTTTGCCATCAAGTTGTCCAGCCATTCGCCCGATTTTTCCAGCATTTGCTCATGCGTGTTCGTGTCCGATAGCTGGAGATGGTTCTTCGCGATCGAGAAATAGATGTTGATGATGTTGAGTACCAGGTTCGGGTCTTGTTTTTCGTGAACGAGGTTCTCCTTGGCTGCATCCAGGTATTTTTTCCGCCACTCGATGACCTTGCCCACGTTCTTGTCATTCTTGAGCATGAGGCCGACCTGCACCAGCATGCGGTGAAAGTTATCGAGCAGCGGATTTTTCCAGCTGTTCGTATCGAATACTTGAATATTTTCGACGAAAAGCACGAACAAGTCTTGGACATCGTCCATGAACTTGTTTTTCTGCAATGCCGTCGTGTATACCTTGTACACGAGAATGAGCAGGATGATCTTCTCTATGTTGACGGGCTCCGACGCTTTCAACGAGGCCATTATCTTCTCGATGATGGGAAGGACGATGTAATACTTCTCCTGGGCCTCGACATCCTTAATCAGCGGCAACGTTGCGTTGAATGCCAGGAACTCAGTCGCGAGCTTGATCCACACGTTGCTGGTCCTCGTCACGAGCTGCAAGAGGAACGGCGGTGGCGTGATGAACAACTCGTGATATTCTTGAAACAATTGCGTGATTGCTATGACGCCTTCCAGGTATCGGCGCACCTTTTCCTCGTCCGGGTTTACCTCGGCCTTGTCAAGTTCTTTGTTTTCCGTAACCTTGACATCGAGGACTTGAACGACGTTCTTGAAGATCGTGGCAAAATCGGGATTCTGGGAGACTCCTGTCACTTTCTCGATTTTTTTCACGACGCGGTTCTTGAAGTCGAGAAACGTGTCTATCTCGGGAGTATACTTGTCCAGCTCCAGCGAGATGATTTCATCTGTCATGCGAATGAACCTTCATGAAATGTGGTCAAAACCACGTGAAATGTTGTTTTCTTGAAATGAAGGAATGTGGTTCCTTCATAACCACTTGAAATGAATCAAGTTCAAAAAAATTTTGCTGGTTGCCGTGATCACGCGATCCCATTTCAAAACGATAGAGGGTTCACGCGCGAGGCCTGGTCTTTCTTTTGAAGGCGCCCGATCAGTTCAAGCGCCATCTCCGTCGTCACGAGCTTCTTCCCGGAGATTATGGCATCGTGGATCATGTTTTTCATGAGCTTTTCCTTGATGTCCCGCCCTGTCCACGTGTCGATCTTGCTCGCGATGAGCTGGAAATCCAGCTTCATCTTCAACGGCGTCTTGCCCGCGTATAGCTTGATCATCTCGGTTCGATCGCTCGCGGTTGGCGCGTTGAAGTAAATCTCCTCCTCGAACCGGCTGCGCAGCGCCGGATCCAGCAATTCGACCTGGTTCGTCGCGCCGATGCTCACGACGCCTTTATTAGCTTCCATGCCGTCGAGCTCCGCGAGAAGTGCCGTGGCAACCTCGATCACGTCGCCGCGCACGTGCTGGAACGACCGGTTGAGGCCGATGGCATCGAGCTCGTCGATGAAAACCACGCACGGGGCCATCGACGATGCAAGCTCGTAGAGATCGTTGATTTTTTTCGCGCCATCACCGACGTGAACGCCAATCAGCGTCGTTGCATTGCGGGCGAAGAAATTGGCCTTGGCCTCGTTCGCGAGAGCCCGGGCCATGAGCGTCTTGCCAGTGCCTGGGGGACCATGGAAGAGGATGTTCCGTGGTGCCCATTCCAAGCCGAACACGCTGGGATCCTCGAGGTATTTCAATATGATCCTGCACTTCCGCTTCGCTTCTTCCTGGCCAATCACGTCGGACATCACGACCGGCGTGATCTTGGAAAGCACGGTCGTGTTGCGGTTCTTGAAGATGATCTTTGTTTCTGGCGATATTTTTCCTGCCGCGGGTTTCACGGCGATGATCTGGAACGCGAAATCGGGAAAAAGATAAGAGTCGAACAAATACGTCCCCACGTCGACGAACATCGTGTTCCACTGTTCCGCGGCGTATTTCTGGAACAAGTCCATGTTGTCGATGATGATCCCCGTCGCTTGATCCGTGCCCGCCATGCGCATGGCATAGCCTACCGGCGTTATCACGATCTCATCGACGAGCATCTCCTTTTCACCATCGGCTGGAGCGGGAGCATTTCCCACGCTTTCCTTATTTTCGTTCTCCGTCGTGAACTTTTGCTCGGAAACCTCGCTCTCGTCGGGAACGATGCCCGCGCCGGGTAGTTTTTTCATTTGTTTCTTCAGCGATAATGCACCACACGTTAGAAAACAAAAAATTAAACAAAGCTCGTGTATATAAAAACCATCATAGGAAAAAAAGATGCGTATTAACATTTGCACGTAAAAGGCGGTTGTGAATGGAAGATACAAACGATGAAATCAGATCGTTTATTTGCATGGAAATAAATGATCCAGCCATCGTGAGCAAGGCAAAGGAGATTCAAGCGCTCTTCAAGGACGACGCGATTGGAAAGATCAAGTTCGTGGAGCTTGAAAACATGCACATCACGCTTAAATTCCTTGGCAACATCTCGATGGACATTGCTAAGAAAATTTATGCGATTCTCGGCACCGTGAGCACCATTCCCCAGGACGGCTTCGATATCGATGTCAAAAAAATTGGCCAATTCAACAAGAGCGTGCTCTGGTGCGGGATCGATGACCCCCATGGCATCATCGCCGCGACACAAGCCCAGATCGAGGAGGAACTGTTAAAGCAACTGAAGATCCCCCGGGAAAAGCGCCCGTTCGAAGGCCACATGACGCTGGCTCGCGTGAAATTCCTGAAAGACAAGAAACAATTCGTCGACAAGGTGGCACAGTTCAAGGATACCTACCTCGGCAAGCAGCACGTCTCCGCCGTGCTCTTGAAAAAGTCGCAGCTGACGCCAAAGGGCCCGATTTACACGATATTGCAGTTTTAAAGGGAAAAAAGAGATTTATTTCGTAATTATTTTAATTTTTCGATGATCTCGCCCTTCCAGCGCTGGATGTTGGAGAGCAAGTCTTGCACGGCGTTTTCGCCCAATGCTCCCTTGATTTTTTTCAAGTTCCGGGCCGCGGTCGTCATCGGAAACATACTCTGGCAGAACCCGACAACTACCTTCAAATCATCCTTGAACCGGTCGAGATTCACACCCACCTCCTCGCCGGAATGGTTTGCCTTTGCAATGGACATCAAGATACCAAATCCTTCATCGATCCATCGTGCTGGGTCGCCGGTAGGGCCTTGCTCGAAGAATACCGACACGCGGGGGCCGACCGCAGGTGCTGCCGCAGGTTTAGCGGCCTCGGCCGGTTTCGTTACGGGTTTTTCTATCGGCGCCGGTTTTTCGGGCTCCTTGGGTTCGACTGGTGCAGCGAGTTTAGCTGGTGCTGGTTTTTCCTCGGGCTTCGCCGCGGGAGCTGCGGGTTTCGGCGGGGCCGGTTTCTCTGCTCCAGGTTTTGCTGGCACTGCCGGCTTCGGCGGCGCCGCGGGAGCTGGCGCGGGTGGTTCCAAGTCTGGCAAAGCTTCTTCAAACAACGCATTAGCTTTAGAGGGGGTTTCGAGGTCCGGCATCTTTTCCTCCACGGGCGGTGCCGGGGCCTCAAGGGGAGCTTCGAGATCCAGCATCTTTTCCTCCACGGGCGGTGCCGGGGCCTCAGGGGGTACTTCGGGAACCGGTAAAGCAACAACGGGAGGTGCAACTTTCACGGGTGCTACCCCGCCGACATCAGGCAGGTTGCCAAGCGCGCCGAGAGCCTCCATCGCGCCAAAGGTTGCTTCCAGGTCGAGCTGGACTTGAGCCGCGGGAGAGATAGGTGGCGCGGGTTTCTGCGAAGCTGGTGGTTTTGGTGGTGATGGAGGAGGTGTCGCAAAACTTGGAGGACTCACCGGCGGTTTCGGAACCATCGGTCCCGCCGGCGGCTTCGGAACCGTCTGTCCCGCCGGCGGCTTCGGAACCATCTGTCCCGCCGGCGGTTTCGGAACTAACGGTCCAGCCGGCGGCTTCGGAACCATCTTCGCCGGTGCCGCGGGTGAAACGGGCGCAGCGGGGATCGGTTTCGGGACTGCCCCCACTGGCTTTGGCGGGGGCGGTCCGATCATCGCAGGCTTTGCAGGCGCCGGTGCTTTCACGGGCGCCTGTGCGGCGGCTTGCGCGGCAGCCAAGGTAGATTCAAGCTCCTTGATCTTCGCGTTCAGCGTGGAAACTTGACCTTTCAAGGACTCGTTCTCTTCCTTCAATCTATTGTAATCCTCTTTGAGCTTGGTGACTTCTTCGACGTTGGCTTGTTCCAATTGCTGCCACAGCGAACTAATCTCGCCGTCTTTCTGCGCTAACTTGGTTTGCAGATCAACGATCTCGTTGTCTTTCTTTGTTAATTCTGCGATCATATCAAGTGGCATATCACTCATTTGGATACCCCGCCGCCGGAACTCTTTGAGTTTAAATGAACCAGCATGCATTCTTACTTTGAACTTTAGTTTCTTAAAGGTTTTTCAATGCTCGTGATCGTGAAGCTCATCGCGGAGATGCGGAAGATCTTCGATGCCAAGGAAAT
Source organism: Candidatus Sigynarchaeota archaeon (assembly GCA_030587525.1). Taxonomy (GTDB): domain Archaea; phylum Asgardarchaeota; class Lokiarchaeia; order Sigyniarchaeales; family Sigyniarchaeaceae; genus Sigyniarchaeum; species Sigyniarchaeum tengchongense. Next base: position 15,225 of record JAUQYW010000327.1, read on the forward strand.
TATGCTCGATTTCACATCAAACCACGTTTCCGTGCAAGATGTCTTGAAACGTTTGTTAAAAATGGAACACGGCGGGGCTCGAGCATCGCGATTGCTCCTCAAGAACACGCCGGCAGATTCCCGGGACTTCAGCAGCGATGACGTCAACCCGGCGCTTCTAGTGATGGTCAACGACGTGGATTTCCGGTTGATCGGCGGCGTCGATGCGCAGCTCGCCGATAACGACGCCGTCACCTTGCTGCCGACCATCCACGGCGGTTAACCGGCGGATTTCTCCCGCGCCTCGATCCGTGATAAAATTTTCCGGTACTCGTTGAGCGCCCAGAAGGCCTTGACCGCCCGGTGGGGCATTTCGTACACGGGGAACCCGCGATCCTGGAGGAACGCTGCTGCCGTGTCGTCCCGGCCCCCAAGGTTGACCAGTATCACCGGCTTGTTCATTACACGCGGTAATTTCGCGAGGTGCTCCAGCAAAGGCACCTGGATCCCTTTAAATTCTTCGAGGGGTACTTTCACGTTCGGTGCCAAATCTTGTAAAATTTCGAAAATATTGATGCCGTAAATTCCGTACACGAGCATGCCGTCGATCTCGTCGGATCTCAAGATGGTGCGGGGAATGGTGCGGTACATTTTTTCGAGATCCAGGTCAAAGGTTAAATCGACGATGTTGCGGACCTGCGCCGTGGGAATTCCGAGCTTCTCGCGCAGCTTGTCTTGAAATTCTTGCGAGAACTCCGGCACCTTCAAGCCGACGCGATCCGCCGCGTCGCTCATGTTGGCACCCGGCCCGCCCGCGTTCGTGAGGATGCAAAGCCTATCGCCGTGCGGCAGCGGGCACGTGTCGAGGGCGTGGCAATAATCAAGTAATTCCTCCATATTTATGGCCCGGATGATGCCGACTTGCTTGGCCATCGCGTCGAATACCTTGTCGTTGCCGGCCATGGCGCCAGTGTGCGATTTGCCTGCGCGTGCCCCCGCCTCCGTGCCGCCGATGTACATAGCCACGACCGGCTTTTTCTTGACAATGCGGGAGACCACTTCCATAAACTTGCGACCGCGCTTGATCTCTTCGATATACAGCCCGATGACGCGGGTGTCAGGATCTTGCTCGAAGTATTCGAGGCAATCGACGAGGTCGATGCTCGCCTCGTTCCCGACCGAGACCGTCTTGTTTATGCCCATGCCCATCTTCTCGCACGTGATGAAGATGTGGCAGGCGAACGTGCCAGATTGGCTGGCTATCGATGTCCCGCCGTTCTTGAGAAAGATCGGGATCCACGTCGTGTTTATCCGGCATTTTTCACGGTCCTCGGGTTTTACCCAGCTTACGTTGCGATTGTAAAATCCGATGCAATTCGGCCCAAGGAACCGGATGCCGTGCTTTTTCGTCACCGCGAGCAACTGGTCGTTCAAATCCGTGTTGCCCATCTCGCGAAACCCGGCGGATACGACGACGGCGCGCTTGACGCCACGCTTGCCGCAATCATCGAGGATGCCGGGGACGTGTTTTGCCGAGACCACTATGAAGGCGAAGTCGATGGTCTCGGATGCGGATATGTCGTTCACGGACTTGTACGCTTTCAAACCAAGCACTTGATCGAGAACCGGATGGACGGGAAATAAATGGTCTTTCGGAAATCCCGAGCAGATGATATCGAGCAGTTGCGTCGTGCCCATGGTGGTGACGGCGTTGTTCGCGCCGAAAAAAACGATCCCGTGTGGATTCAAGAGCAAATCGAGCGGGTTATCCATGATCATTCATAATGAAGCATCTGATTTGAAATTGCCCTACATGAAAAAAGAGGAATAATTGCGGGCAGCAAACATGCTACCCGACCACGATCGCCTTGATCGCATCACCTTGCTTGATCGCGTTCACGACGGCCTGATCCGCCGGCTCCATTACCTCGCCGAAGATCGTGTGCTTGTTGTTGAGGTGGGGCGTCGGGACGTGCGTGATGAAAAACTGCGAACCATTCGTGTTCGGCCCCGCGTTAGCCATGGCAAGGATGCCCGGCTTGTCGAACTTTTTGCCGGATTGAAACTCGTCAAAGAATGGATATTCAACCATCTTGCCCCGGAAATGAAACGCGTTTATTCCCTTGTTTTCCGGGCCGCCCGTGCCCGTGCCAAGCGGGCAACCACCCTGGATCATAAACTTGGCGATGACCCGGTGGAATTTCAAGCCGTTGTAGAATCCCTTGTTCACCAGGAATAGAAAACTTGTCACGGCCATCGGTGCTTCCTGGTCGAAGAGTTTGATGTTGATATTGCCCTTAGTCGTCTGCATTTGGATGTTGGTCATATTTCATCCACTCGTTCAAGGTTTTGTTAGCAATTCCTTGCTGGTCATGGTGCCTGCAAGATCCCGTTCCAGCGTGGTCTCGTCCACCCGTTCCTTGTATTTCGTCTTGAGATGGAGGACATGCTTGCCGGCCGGAAGGCCACCGGGTTGCTGAAAGTAAATGTACATGAAGCCCCCGACAGGCAATTCCATGCCGCCGATCTCGCCAATGTTGTCGATTGTGAACTTCTTGCCCATGACAAAGATAGCGCCTTGTTTGACATCGAGCTTCTTGCCGTCCATCTCGAGGTCAGCATCGAAGAGTTGTTTCTTGAGATCCTCGACATCGAAATTCTTCTCGATCTTCATAGGTGCAAGCACGTTCACGTATTTCAGCGCGAAGCCGTCGATTTTTCCCTTCCCGCCGGCGTCGACATTCTTCAACGCGTCGGCCGGGATCATTCTCTTGATGATGTACTTGGGGACATATGACAAAAACTATCACCTAGCATAGTGATGCTCACGGATTGGTTTTTCCGCATTTATTCCTTGCGATTCGCTGCCCGCGCATCGTCAATGGCCATGCACGGCACGGAAGCACCTGGGCAAATGGCCTGCATAAATAAGATTGAAAAAAGAAAATCATGTAACGATGATCCTGTTGATCTTGTCCCCTTGCTTGATGGCATTCACGACTGCTTGGTCCTTCGCCCCCATGACCTCACCGAAGATCGTGTGCTTGTTGTTGAGGTGGGTCGTGGCCTTGTGCGTGATGAAGAATTGCGAACCGTTCGTGTTCGGTCCTGAATTCGCCATCGCAAGCACGCCTGGCTTGTCAAAAACGTGATTATTGAAGAACTCATCCTTGAACGGGTAAGTCACGTTCTTTCCATTGTACTGGAATACCTTGATGCCTTTCCGGGCGGGGCCGCCAGATCCGGTGCCAAGCGGGTCGCCACCTTGAATCATAAAATCGGGAATCACGCGATGGAAGATCAATCCATTGTAGAATCCTTGCTTGACAAGAAACAAGAAACTGGTGACCGCGATAGGCGCATCCTTGTCGAAAAGATTGATATTGATGTTGCCCCTATTCGTCTGAATTTGCACGCTCGTCATATGAATCACTATATCGAATGGTCGTTGGTAGCTGCAACATTAACCCGTCGAACCTAAATACCTAACGATGTCACAATCGTCACGGTTCGTTCCTGGAATTCCCGGCATCGAGCTGCATGAGCAAGAGCCGTAACTTGAACAGCAGATCGTTTGCTTTCGGCGATGCCTCGCTTGCGGTGGAAAGCTCGTCCAGGCACGCGTCGATGCGCGTGACCACGTCGCGCGCGCCTTGCTGCGCGATGTCGAGGCCGGAAACGAGGTTATATAAACCGGGAATGGCGTTTGCGCCTTCAAGCTCGACGAGCATATCGATCGATTCCAGCCGGTAGCGGAACGATGGCAAGTTGATCCCTTGCTTGAGCAAGTCGATGATCCCGGGAATTTCCCCCTGGTTGAAAAAATTCTGGAAGAAAAACTTGAACAGGTACTCTTGATCGCCGAGAAAATGCTCGAACTGCTTCACCTTGCCGCTGCGGGCACCGAGCTGCTCTTGCAAGTAGAGGTCCCGGATGCCTGGCTTGAACAACGCCTTGGTCGCCCACGCCGAGCTCTTCATGTGCGCCTCGAGCTGCGCGAGCAAGTCTTGCTTCGCCGCTGGCGGCCAACCGTGGATCTCGGCCACTTTTTTCTTGAACTGCTGGCCGTCCGACAAGAAATCGGGGTGCGATGGCGTCACGCCTTGGGCTCACCACCATTGGCACGGGCGACGGTTTGCCCAGGGATCGCGTGCTGCTTGCGCTCCACCTGCGCGATCGATATTCCCACGAAGCACAATGCCATGCCGATGAAGGAGTACCACGACAGCGTCTCGCCCAGCGCGGGGATCAGCAGTGCAAGGATGCTGGCGAAGATCGGTTCCATGTAGACGAACACGACGACCCGCGACGAGTCGATCTCCTTCAAGCCCGAGAACCAGAGCACGTACGTGATGCCGACGCACGCGGCACCGAGCCAGATCACGCCGAGCCATTCCCACGGGCCGAACAGCAGCAGCTTCTCGAACCCCATGGGCGTGAAGATGCCGAACGGCAACAGGACGCAAGTGGCGATGATGATGATGATCTCGTTGAACACGATCGGGTCATTGCCCTCCTTGGCGCTGATGGGCTTCGAGAACGCGGTGAAGCCCGCCCACAGCACGCACGCGCCGACCGTGATCAAGTCGCCCCAGATCGTCTTTTCGAGGGCGAATTCGAGATCCGCCTTGAGATTGATGAGCATAGCGCCGAAAAACGCGATGACGGCGCCGATGATGACGACCCGCGACGCCTTCCTCTTGAAATAGAACCGGTTGATCGCGATCACGAAGAAAGACTGAAGGTTGAGCAAGACGGCCTGGTTAAAGGTGTAGGTGAAGAGGATCGCCGTGTACTGGACGATGTATGCCAGCGCGAAAAAGAGGATTCCTATGAGGATCATCCATTTCTTGTTTTCCCGGAACATGGACCCTATCTTGCCAATTTTTTTGGTCGCTCCGAGATAGATTGTCAAAGCAATTAGCGCAAAGACCATACGCAACGTAATTAAAGCAAAAACATTGATCGTCCCTAATAAAATCTTACTAATTCCAAAAGTTGTGCCCCACATATTAGCGGCAATTGTAAGTTTGATATAGGTAACTGCGCGTGCCACGGGAAATGTTCATGGCGTGAAGTATAAAAGAATCCACGTTAAATCCATACCAAAAATTTTATCTTAAGGTGGGCGATTTTGTTGCATGTTTGAGGCTGGTTTTCATGGCATTTTCGAAGGTCACAACAAAAAAGCTCATCGAAAAAAAACAAAAGGGCTTGAAAATAGTAACGCTGACATCCTATGACTACGCTTTCGCGAAAATCGTCGATGACAGCAAGATCGACTTGATCCTGGTCGGGGATTCCTTGTCGATGGTCATGCTCGGCCACAAGACCACGCTGGCCGTGACCATGGACGAGATGATCCACCACACCAAGGCGGTCGCCCGTGGCGTGACGAACGCCCTCATTGTCGGCGACATGCCGTTCCTCTCCTATAAGGTCGATATAAAGGACGCGGTCTACAACGCGGGTCGGTTCATCCAGGCCGGCGCCGAGGCTGTCAAGATCGAGGGCGGTACCGAGATTCTCCCGATCGTGAACGCCATGATCGGGGCCGATATCCAGGTCATGGGCCACATCGGCCTCACGCCGCAAGCAGTTTACAAATTTGGCGGCAATCTTGTCCAGGGAAAGACGACCGAGGCCGCCAAGAAGCTCCTCATCGATGCCAAGAACCTCGAAAAGGCCGGCGTGTTCTCGATCGTGCTCGAGAGCATCCCGTGGCAGCTCGCCAAGCTCATCACGAAGTCGGTCAGCGTTCCGACGATTGGCATCGGCGCTGGTCCCCACTGCGACGGCCAGATCCTCGTCATCCATGACATGCTCGGCATCTACACGGATTTCAAGCCCAAGTTTCTCAAGTATTTCGGCAACATCGGTGCCGAGATCCGCAAGGCGCTGGCGTCCTACAAGGACGAGGTCGAGAAGGGCGTGTACCCGGACATGGAACACTCGTACGACTTCCCCAAGGAGGACCTGGACAAGGTGAACGAGTGGTTCGAATCCGCGGACCTCGATGCTGAGGCAGCACGGGCAAAAGCAAAGAAAGAGTAACGCGTGCTTGCCGGCTTACGGGCATTGCTTCAATTTCAAGTAATCATCGAAAAATCGAAGGTATTCCGACGGGAACACAACCTTCGGGTCATCCTTCTCTTTAATCTTTACTGATGTGAAGATAAAGCCCAGGGTGCTTAGCTTGTGGATGCACGTCGCGAAGCTATTCGCCATGCGCATGTTGTTCTGGAGAAACCGGGCAAATTCGCCCTGCGACATGCCGTCGTACCGCACCTTCTTCTGGTTAAGGAACATCTTTATCACGCAGATGTCCTTCTCGTCGAATCCTCTCGTGACGCGCTCGAGCCGCTGCTGGGAGGACAACTCGACGCTCAAATGCTCGATGATCTCCGGTTTCGGCTTGCTTTGCGAGACGGAAATCTGCGTGGCTTTCGCGATCTCGAATAATTGCGACTTGGTGAGAGAATCGAGCGCAACGGACAGCTTTACCAATGTTTTCCCCGCATTATGGAATGCCGTGTTGTATGATGATCACTAATCCCGTGACCTTGAAAATATTTTTCATTGGCTGGTCCGGGCGTTTTTTGCCATCGCGGCCTTCCGCTCGCGGTACCATGCCACTGCATCATCCAATCCTTGTTCCAGCGTATACGGCGGCTTGAAACCGGTCGACAAAAGCTTCTTCGGCGTGAAGTCGATATCGTTGCGGGGGATCGAGATGCGATACATGTTGAGGGCGGGCGATTTCTTTGCCTTGAATACCCGTGCAAAATTTTCGATGATTTTGACAAACGGGGCGATGAGACCGTATCGTGCGTTCAACCGGGGCACCTTGCAATCCAGGCGCTTGCATATCTCCTCCACGTACTTCCGCCACGTCCAGGACGCGTCGGTGACGATGTATGCCTCCCCCGCGGCACCAAAAGCCCCAAGGTGAGCCATGCCAGCGACCAGGTTTTTCACGTTCACGAGCGTGATTAATTTTTTGCCGCCATTCATAAAACCGAACTTGCCCTTCTCGATGCCGCTCGCCATCTCGAAAAAGCTGTATGCGTTCCGCGGGCCGATGATATCGAACCCGGGCCGCACGATGACGGTTTCGATCTCCCCCGCTTTGTAGATTTCCCCGAGATACTTTTCAGCTTCGGCTTTCGCGATCGCGTACGGGAAAAACGGCACCGGCTTGATGGGTGCTGTCTCGTCGGCATTCACGTGGCCGCCCAGGCCGTGCACGACCAGCGAGCTCATGTACACCACGCGCTTTACGCCTCGCTTGATCGCCGCCTCCACGAGATTCTTCGTTCCGCCCACGATGAGCCGCATAAACAGCTCCTTGGGTGCCCAGTCCGTGACGAGCGCGGCAAGGTGGTAGATGGTGTCGATGCCACCGCATGCTTGCTCGAGCGACGCGGGATTCATAAGATCCGCGTACACGACGGAGAAATCCGGGCTTTTTTTTGCATCGGCAAGGTTCGACTCGTCGGTTCCCTTGAGCACCATGCCAAACACCTTGCTATCGCCTGCCGCGAGGATGTGGTCCACGAGGTGGCTCCCGATGAAGCCGGTCGCGCCCGTAATGAGAATGTTTTTTGCCATGAAATCGCCTCAGATCCAACCTTGGATCAAAAACAAGCACACGATATCGTTGATTAATCCAGTTCCAATGTGAAAGATCAACCCGTACCAGATGGAATTGCTTTTCAGCGCAGCAATGCCAAAGATGAACCCGATGGCGAATGCAGAAATCAATTCCGTGGTCGGGACATCCCAATGGAGTGCCGTGGTTATTGCCGTCGTGTAAAGGATCACCCAAGTCGCGCGTACCTTTCCCTTGTTGGTCAATGGAAATTGCGCAAACCCGCGAAAGAAAAACTCGTAAGGAAAATAATACAAGACGACATAAAGCACGTCCATGACTATAAACCCGGCGAGGTTGAACTGGTACGGATATATGAAGGCTCGCGCCATTGGATAGACCTCCTTGAACGAGGGATCCGCCGCGACGCTGAACCCCACGCCGACGAGTGCCACGGCGCCGATGACCGATAAAATGGCACCGAGCTTCACGCTCCCCCATTGCCATCCAAGCTCTTTTATTGCTATGCCATTTTTTTTGCACCAGGCAAGCCACGGGACGAAGAAAAACAAGCAAGCCGCGATCGAGTACCGATATATCGGCCAAAAAAGTAATAGCTGCCATTCCGTGAGCAAACTCGAAAACATCAGCGTGAAAAACCACTTGAAACCAACAAGCAAGTATATACCCGTGATTGCCAAGGATAGCAAGAATGCCTTGCGCGCCAGCAAGGAATCCTCGGGTGTCGCGTGTGCCGAGAAGATGCGTGTTCGATCCATGATCGTCGCTTTGAATTTCAAGCAGAAACAATTTAAAATTTCCAATGCCGTTACTACTCTGATATTTCATGGTCGAAAAAACCCCGGTCGCCATCACGAAGGTCATCAACGACGATGTGCACGCAGCCGTCTTCAAAGCACTCGAGCTCATCGACGCGAAGAAGCTGATGCGGGATAACATGACCATCATGTTGAAAGCCAACCTGCTCGGAGCCAAGCCACCGGAACGCGCCGTGTGCACCCACCCAGAGGTCGTGCGCGCCGTCATCAAGTGGTTGAAGCAATTCAAGCCCAAGCGGATCGTCCTCACCGATTCAGCGGGTGGCGGGGCCAATATCGGTGACACGGAGCGTGCATTGAACGAGAGCGGGATACGAAAGGTGTGCGAGGAGGAGGGAGCGGAGGCCATCCCGATTGAAAAGATGGAACGGGCCATCTACAAGGTGGAGAACCCGCTGGCCTTGAGCGAGTTCCCGAGCTCGACGCTGCTGAAGGAGGCCGATCTTATCATCAATCTCCCGAAGATCAAGACCCACGCCCTCACGGTGTTCACGTGCTGCATCAAGAACATGCTGGGCACGCTGCCGTTGAAGCAAAAATCGAAGGTCCACGCTAAAAATCCCCGTATTCGCGATTTCTCCGCCGCGCTGGCCGATATTTACTCAGTATCGAACCCGCAACTCACGATCGTCGATGGATACTTGTGCCAGGAAGGAATGGGGCCTTCTGCTGGTGACGTGGTCAAGCTGGACTTGATCCTGGCCGGTTTCGATGGCATCGCGCTGGACTCTGTCGCCTGCTCTATCATCGGCCTTAACGTCAATAAAGTCCCGCACGTCAAACTCGCCGAGCAAAAGGGGCTCGGGACGACGGACCTCGAACGGATCGAAATCCGGGGTGAGACTATCGCGGCTGTCCATCGCCAGTTTAAGATTCCTACCGGCAGCGCGATAGCTGGCGTACCGTTGCCAAGATTTCTTGCAAAGCGCATCGGTGAAGCAGCATTCAAGGCAAAAATCCAATTTAAACAAGAGAAATGCGTGTGCTGCGGGACTTGCTGGAAAAACTGTCCGGTCGAAGCAATCACGCCACCGGCGGAGATCAAGCGGGGGAACGTTCCCGCGTGGAATCGCAAGAAGTGCATCACGTGCTACTGCTGCTACGAGACGTGCCCGCAAGAGGCGATCTCGTTGCAGGTCAACATGATCAAGAACATCATCACGTCGAAGTACGGCATTGCATTCCTCGTCATTCTCTGCTGCCTTATCGGGCTCGCGATATGGCTAATCGATATCTTCTTCTGATTCCTTCAACGAATCAATGGTCCTGGAACCAAACTTCCTCGCCCTTTCGGTTCACGTAGCCCCATTTATCGCCGGCGTGCACTTCGGTAAGGACATCATCCAGGTCATAAATTGGATCGTACGCGGGCTCGATGATGTACTGGCCTGCCTCGTCCACGAGGCCCCATTTTCCGCCCCGCAAGCCAGAGAAACCTCCTGAGTCACCGCCCAAATTCACCCACATCGATCCTCCCTTGAACCCGTCAACACCCCCGTATTTTGCTTCGACCACCATTTTCCCTGCCGGGTTCATGATCCCGTGTTTTTCTGCTATGGTCACGTCAGCATAGCCATCAGAAAAACAGAAATTCAAATCGCATGGCACCTCCGGCACGATCACGCGCCGGTTCGCCGTATCGAATATTTTCCAGGTCTTTCCTTCTTTTATCCCCTTGATCGCTCCAGAACCGGTGATTTTATCATAGGTTAGACCAAGGATAATCGTTCCGGACTCGTCTATGTACCCGTACTTTTCCCCGCGTTTCGCGAGTAGCAACCCGTTTTCAGCACGATTCAATCCATCAAACTTTTGGTCGAATTGCTTGATGAACTTGCCAGACTTGTCGATATAGCCCCATTTTTCTCCTTTTTTCACGAGAGCCATTCCGCCCCCGAAGGGGTTGGTTTCTTCGAATGAATAATCGATCAACATACGACCGTCCGTGTCTATGAGGCCCCATGTTCCACCCCTGCAATCAGTATATGGCTCGGATAAATCCGGCTCTTCACGTTTCCCGCCACGATTGACAAATGCAACGCTTTCCGAGAAGTAGTGATGGTCATCATATCGTGGAGGGACAACGATCTCTCCTTGCCGGTTCATTAAACCCCACTTTCCGCCCTCGATGCCATCGCCCCAATATCCCGCATCGGCCGTGCCGCCCTCGTGAACCCACGCGCGATCGCCTTCGAACCACGAGATATCATTGAACTGGGAGGGCCTGTGCAAGAACTTTCCCGTGACATCGACCAGCCCAACTTTACCATCCTTGTACACGTGAGAAACGCTATCGTGGAACGTCGTCGGGCCAGGAAAGATGTCAAACTCTTGTTCTGGAGGAAGGATATACTCGCCAGCAGCGTTCACGATGCCCCACGATGCCTTCCTTGCATCATTCACGACTGCCTGAACCCAGGCAACGCCGCAAGAGAAATCATTCAAGTTCCACAATCGGAACCGGGGCTCCACGAGAACAGTCCCGCGCGCGTCGATGATGCCCCATTTTCCACCGGCGTGCATGACCATGTATTGCTTACTGCCGCCGGCGTTGACCCAGGCGACGCCATCGTTAACATATCGAACCGTGCCATAACAGGGTTCAACGATGACCTTGCCAGACGCGTCTATATATCCCCATTTTCCTGCCATTTCGATGGGATATAATTTCTGGGCATCTCCGTTCACGTGGGTAGCCCCCGAGTCGGTACCGCGTTTTTTAAATCTTCCAACAGGACCAGTTCGATATCAGTTCTAGAGATAAATAAACAAAAAAAGATGAATGTGGCACTACAAGACATGCTACAATTTCGCGCCGCACAAGGGGCAAAATAATGCGGGAGGATTCGCCGCCGGGAAGGACATGCCGCAAGATGGACACTTTATCGTTGCCGGTGGGGTCCCGGGGGATTCGACGAGTGACCCCGGCGCGGGTTGCCAGAGAGCGGGGGATGCCGAGAGCCGCACTGGTTGCAGAGCGGGCGTGGGCGGGGCCACCGACGATCCGAGAAATCTCAGCACGTCGGCTAGCTTGAAGTACGCGACGATGATCATGATGTTCAAGATGACCGAGAGGATTGCGTCGATGACTTCGAGGGGCATATCTGGGCCGCTAAATAACGGCTCGCTAGGACCCGAAAGGTCGATTGTCGGGTTCATGAATGCCTTGGGAATGCCCAATGCAGCATGCTCAACGAGGAGTAAAAGGTTCACGATCAAGAACATCTTCACGGTGCCCGCACCTTTCGCTTGCGTTTCAACATCTTCAACTTTCTTGAAAAAATCCGACATGGCGAACCATCCGGCGAATTCGAGTCCCGTCGTCACCATGCCCATGATGATCGACGTGAGCGTGAGTCCCAGGATGTTCACGACGGTAGAACCGTGGCCCATAACCACTGCAAAGGCAATTTGGAAGGAGATCGAAAAGATGACGATGACGGTAGCAAATGCCAGGAGCAGTGCGCCAATGAAGAAATTGGCAAATCGATTCAACTCGGGCCTCTCATAATCCTTTGCTGCCTTCTTTGCATCCACGATGAACAAGATCTCGATGATGAGATTTATAATGGCAAAGATCCCCGATATACTGGTATCAACGAGATATGTATCGACCAGGCTCAGCAAGAAATAGATAAGCGTGAAGATCCCGAAGAGCTTGAATTTCCCGCTTAATTTCTGATACGAGTTTTCCATATATTGACAGCGGTCAAGGAACACGGACTTTAGAGCCTATCTGGGCATTTAAAGCAGGGGTCAAAACGGTTAAATCTGCCGTCGTTTCTTCTTCTATCCATGAGACCACTCGAAATCACTCGCACCGATTACACGGTCGACGAAATGTGGACGTTCTACAAGAAAGAACACGACGGGCGGATGAAGGAGCGATACCAGGCCATCGCTATGATGTTGGAAGGTAAGAGTGCCCCCGAGGTGGCCGATGCACTCCATCTCAGCCGGAACACAACGTGGGAATGGGAGAACACGTACAACGATGCGGGGATCGATGGCTTGAAACGGAAATCCCCACCAGGCAAGCAATCTTGCCTCTCCAGTGA
>JAUQYW010000352.1 GCA_030587525.1 Candidatus Sigynarchaeota archaeon
TCGCCTCTTCAGCCCTGGAAGATTTCACACTTAGCACCATGAGCCCCCCGGGGAGCAAATGATCGAGGATCGTGGAGAACACCCGCCTGATCTTTTCGGCCGTCGCGTGTTGTATGACGTTCCAGATGACGATGCCGTGGAACATCGTGTTCCCAAAGGGGGCAACTTCCATGTCGGCCTCGGCGAAGGTTGCGCTCAACCGTTCTGCCGCGAGCGCCTTGCGAGTCATCTCGAGGGCAGTTGGTGAGTTGTCGCTTGCATACAAGTTCACGCCGAGGCGGGCGAGGAACAACGCGTGGCGGCCATTGCCACAACCAATGTCCCACATGTTGATGTTGCCAGGCTCGCATTTAAAGGTCTCGCTGATGATCTGGGACGCCCTGGCTACTTCCGGCTCGACGCCCTCGATCCTTGCACCCAGCTTGAACAATTCATCCCACGTCGGCATCGTTTCATACCTTCGAGTTTTTTGATGTTCAAATTATAACCGGAAAATGAATACTATCGCGCAATTTCCTTGTTCAGCTTTTCACGAGCTTCAAGGTCGGGTAACTGGAACTCGTCATCCGTCCTTTCGATCCACGCCGCGAGCGCCGCGTTGAGTCGCTTTTTTTCCTTGTTGTGCTTGAAATTATGGGCAAGGTTCTGGAGTTCGAAGGGATCCACGTTCAAATTGAACATTAGCCATTCAATGCCTTCGAAGCAAACGTATTTCCAGCCGTCTCGCGTGATGATGCCTCGCCACGGCTTGTCGACGCAGTCGTAATGCCCGGTCGGGATGACGGATTGCAGGTATGCGGAATCCGGATCCTTGGGATTGTCATATCCTTCCCGGACGTGGTCGGAGAAATCGGTTCCCTCCATCGCCGCGGGCACCGGGATCCCGCACAAACCGAGCGTGGTGGGCGCGATGTCGACGTGGTTCATCATGGCATCGGATCGTCGATTCGCAGCCCCGGGTCTCCCGGTAGGTGTGGGGCTCCCCACACCCTCGCGGCGTGACAAGGCATCGCCGGCGTTTCCGATGATGAACGGCACCCGGATAGATTCGTTATAGGGGGATGTTTTTCGCTGTTGTCCGTGGCTGCCGTGCATATCTCCGTGGTCAGAAAAGAAGATGATGGTCGTCTGCTTCGCCAGTCCACTTGCAGCGAGGGTATCGAGCACCCGCCCGACATTCCAGTCCAGATCCTCGATCATCGCATATGCCCCCGCCAGGTCGCGGGCAATCTCCTCCCTGAACGCGGCGATCGGCGGTACATTCTCCCGGAAATGCAGCGGCTTAGGTGCCAGCGTAAGCGTATCCAAGTCGAAATGGCGCTCCATGTATTCCTCGGGAGCAAAATACGGGTTGTGAGGGGGTTGGACGGAAAGCACGGCGAAGAACGGCGGTAGCTGGGGGGAATCGGGATTTCCATCGGCACCCTTCTTGCCAACGTTCTTGATATACTCGATCAGGAGCCTCGTGAGGCAATCCGTCTCGTAATCCGGCAGTTTGTACTGGAACGCCGTGTCTCCCTCGCCACCGTGCACCCACGTATCCCATTGCGCGTTGTTGTTCTCGTACCCGGTCCATTGCTGAAACCCGCCGCGGCGCCCCGGCGGGACGACGTGCTTGGCCACGTTCCCGTGCTGTTCCTGGAACCCGTCAAGGTGCCACTTCCCGAAATACGCCGTCGCGTATCCGGCATCGTTAAATGCGTGGGCGATGGTCCGCTCCGCCGGGTCCAGCTGGTACTGGTGGCCGGGAACTACCTTGTGTGGGTACTTGCCCGTGAAGAGCGCCCCGCGAAAAGGACAGCACAAAGGATAGCCGGCAACCGCGTTCACGAAGTTCACGCCCACCGCCGCGAGCGCATCGATATTCGGGGTCTTCACGTCGGCGTTGCCGTTGCAGCCCAGCGCGTGCCACGGGTGCTGGTCGCCGAAGATCCAGATGATGTTTGGCCTGGTGACCTCCGTTCTGGGGTGATCCATGATCTGGTCAATCAATGAGTTCGCTCGGGGGCTTAATATTAGTAGAGAGTTCACCTTTTTACAAGCCATCGTGGCTTCTTTCAATATCTTCCCGGCGCATTCCTCCTGCGCCGAAACCATGCGTGAGCGAACACCGGGCAACATAAAAACACGATGCCAGCAGCTCCGAGTATGTACAGCGTGCTGAACGTGCCCGGGGTGCCATTATCAGCCGCGGATGCCAGTTCCGCGACCAATCTCAAGAGGAGTATCGCGCTATCTGGAATCAATGCGTAAGATTCTCTTAGTTCTTGACGAAACAGCTGCCCCCCTTCATTGTACAAGAAACGTATCCCTGGCTCGTTCTCGCTCGTCACGACGAAATTTCCATCGGGATCGATGCTTGTATTGAACCCGCACAGTGCATCTCGAGAATCGTTGAACAAATAGCCGTTGGAGATGTTGTTATAAATGAAGCTCGCCGTGAGGTGCACGATGTTGGGATATTCGAGACGATAGCAAGCCCGTGATGTGGCGGATTGGATCCCCGCGTAAGGCTCAACGAATTTCATACCCTTGTCTGAAATAGAAATCGTTCCCGGCGCTTCGACCACCACGCTCCCATTGTCGTTGAACAAAATACATTTCTGCGTGAACTGCAACCAGCCGGTATGGTTCGCGAAGGGCTTGTAGATCTCCCTCATCACGATGGCACCGCAGCGGGCGACGATAGCGTCCGGCGCGTCGATGTCCTCGGCACGGAACCACAATGAATATTCCTCGTTAGCATTCACGAGCCAGAAAGGGCCATGCGTGAAGGAACCATTGCGATGCATGACCGTAATCGTTATGTTATAGTTCAGCACATCCCCTGCTTGCGGGTAATACTGTTCGGCGCTGGTGGTGGCGATAGCCGGAACCGCACGAACCAACAACGATAGTATGCCCAGCACGGCCAAAGTCACGGACCCCAGGCGTTTAAGGCGTGATCGCCGCGGCATGCCATTATATCGTATCTGGTTTCAAAAAGGTCACGAAATTTGATCGAGTATTTTGGCTTTTCTTAGCGCAATCATCCTATCAACTAGGATGCAAGAATGAAGGTGAATATCGCCATGCACGTTTCCGTGATCCTCGCGCATCCCGATAAGGGAAGCTTCAATCATGCCATTGTAAATACCGCTATTAAAGAATTAAAAAGGAGCAACCACGTGATCGCCTTCCACGATTTATATGCGGAGAAGTTCGACCCGATCCTTCCAGCGGGCGAGATCTACAGGGCCGCCACGCTTCCCGCCTCGATCGCAAGGCATTGCGATGAAATTGCTCGCGCGGACGGCATCGTCATCGTGCACCCGAATTGGTGGGGGCAACCCCCCGCAATTATGAAAGGCTGGGTGGATCGAATCCTGCGTCCCGGCGTCGCGTACAAGTTCTTGGAAGGGGATGACGGGGAGGGAATTCCCGTTGGCCTTCTCAAGGCGAGGGTCGCCATTATCTTTAACACGTCAAACACTCCGGCTGATCGGGAAGAACGAGTGTTTGGGGATCCCCTGGACTCAATCTGGAAACGATGCATATTCCAGCTCTGTGGTATCGAGAATGTTCATCGGGAAATGTTTCGTGTCGTCGTGGGCAGTACCGCGCAGCAACGAGCAGCGTGGTTGGAAAAAGCTAGAAATATCGTGGAAAAAATGCTGCCTCCGGATTTTTGATGCGTGATGGGAGTGCATATATCCTTTTAATTTTCGTAATGTCATGATATGCCTTTTTTTCCGGTGCGAGAGATAGATATCAGCCAAGTGGGACATGTTGGCATCGCTTCGACAGAATTTCACCGTGGTGACGAAAAAATGGCCAAGGACATCCCTGCAAGTACATGGTTCATGATCATTACCTGGAGCGGGCTGGCCATATACGCGGGGTTTTACTGGGCATTCATCCCGTCCTTCATAATGAGTTTTGGAATCTCATCATTCTATACATTCATCGGCGTGGTATGTATATGGGCGATCATTAACCTAGCATACAGTATTCGCATATTCAAAGGGAGAATGCAGATACCACAAACGAGCCATCGTGAAACAGGACGGCATGACACGAGAGCGGTGGTGCCTACCATTGTATTTGCAGAACCGCGATCAACACGCGAAATGGAAGCCGGCATGCATATCCAGAAGAGCCAGATCGTGTGCATCGTCCACAAGGGCCCTGTCGAAGGGAAGTCCTACATCTGTCCGGCGTGCCAGACGGTCTATTGCGAGAAATGCATGCTTGCCGTGAAGAAAAACGGAGATAATTGCTGGACATGCGGGAATCATTTCATATAACTTTTTCATTTCGCAATTTTGATCAAGAAATATGGGCCTTTAATTCTTGTAGCACACGGCGCCGTCCGGGCCAGCCTGATACCCGAACCTCGCCAAGTATTGCTCGCCTGGAAGGAATTCATCACCAGTTTCCCTTAGCTTGACCGTCAGCATTGCCTCCAATCGGTCCTGGACGGTCGAGAACGAGCTATTTCCCACGAGATTGTCGAGTTGGAATGGGTCGGTTATGTTGTCGTAGAGCAGCCACGGCGCCGTGAGGGAACGGACGAACGTGTACCGGCTGGTGCGGATGCCCCGGTACTCCTTTCCCAACGCGTGCCAGTTGCAGATCGGGCTGTAGCAAGCGAACAGCGCCGCCGCATCGCTTGGTTCCTCGCTACCCGCGATCAATCCCGAGCAATCGCGTCCCTCGACCGTATCCGGCACGGGAAGGCCACACAAGGAAAGAATCGTGGGCATGATGTCGGGAATGTTGATCGGGTAGCCGATCGCTCCCTTCTTGCTATCGTGCAGCCCAGGATGCTTGATGAGCAGCGGGATCCGGATCGATTCGTCCCACGGGCACTGCTTTCCCCGCAGGCCGTGCGAGCCGAGCATGTCGCCGTGGTCCGACGTGAAAACGACGATGGTCTCGTTCTCGATGTTCGCCTCCTTGATCGCGTCGAACACCATGCCACAGCAGTCGTCCAACGCCGAAACATGGGCATAATATCCCGAAAGGTCCTTGCGGGCCCGGTTTCGCGATTCTGCCGGCACGTTGGGCCGGAGATCGAGGCGCCGTGGTGGAAATCGCCGCCGGTATCGCCACGGAACGGCATTGTAAGGGTCGTGCGGCGGGCCCCACGACACGACGAGAAAAAAGGGGCGGGAATCGCGGGAGCGTTCCGAGATGTAGTCCCTGGCGGCCTTCGACTGCGCGAATGCATCGTATCCCTTCCATATGTGCAGCAAATCATCGTTGCCAAAATACTTGGAATGGAAATAATCGTGCGTGCATTCCAAAACGGACCAGGCATCGAATTCTTGCCGCCGTCCCACCGGGATGAACGCGGAGCGGCTACCGCTGCCATCGAGGTGCCACTTACCGATGTACGCCGTGTCGTATCCCGCGTCCTTGAATGCGTGTGCAATGGAGCGGGCACCGGTACCGAGATGGACGTCGTTGACGATCACCCGATGGGTAAGAGGATATTGGCCCGTGAGCAAGCTCGCCCTTGCCGGGCTGCAGAGGGGGCAACAAGTGACTGCATTCGTAAATATCGTGCTTTCGCTGGCAAGCTTGTCGATGCGCGGTGTTCTCGCATTCACCTCGCCTGAATAACCAAGGGCTTGCGCCCGGAGCTGGTCGGCATGCAGGATGATGACGTTTGGTTTTGGCGCCAAGGCTCTCAACACGGTACCGGGAATGCATTATCGAATCCAATAGTCGAGGAGATCGGATATTCACTATTTAATCTTGGGAGCGGATAAGAATATTAATTCGAGTCGTGAACGAGCGGTCGTCCAATTCGCTCGATTATCCACCTTTCGCAGACCAAGCGGCTGGTAAACATATGCACGACGATGGTTGCGCGTTGTGTCGCCGGATTGCAAAAGATACAACCTCCGGCGAACGTGAAAGATTAATATCGAAAATAATCCATGAACTCCTGCCGGGAAATGGTGACGATCAAGATCAGATCGATTGGGAAGGGACGCAGGTAAATAAAACGCACGCGGCGGAAATGTTAGTGGAACTGCTCCGGAACTCGCAGGATCCGGCCATGTATATGCCACGGGCTGCAGTACTGCTCGGATCTGGAAACGTGAAGGTTCAGGAAATCGTGCGGGGCGGGTTTCTCGTGGTAATGGACAAATGGAGGGGCGACGAGAAAAAGATGAAGGCGATCCTGGATGACATAGATAACCAAAATAAAGGAATTCCGGA
>JAUQYW010000358.1 GCA_030587525.1 Candidatus Sigynarchaeota archaeon
GAAGGTAAAAGGATAGAATATGCAACGGTCAACGTTTGTGCCGGCAAACCGCCGGGCTGGAACGAGTCCATGGACACTTCCAGTATGCAAGGATGACGTTTCGATACTACTCGTGATGATAACGCCATTGAACTTGCTACTTTCTTTTCACGATCGACCGTGGAATCAGATTTTTCAGCGATTATGGAGTTTTCCATGCCCCAGATCAAAACCTTGACGGGAAAGATCTTTTTTGCATTCCCTTTCTCCATCGTGCAACTGCATAAGGTGATTTGCGCATTCCCGAATATCTGGGTCAAGATCGTCGGATTGCCACTAGCACTCACCGATACCGGCTTCCACGCGGGAGAATATTTCGAGTATTCCCCGAGCCAAGGTCCTAGCATGTCGAGCTCTTCGACGGCAAGTGCATTCCTCGCGATCGACGTTTCGTCGAAATTGTACCGTGTGATGCTCGTTGACCGCGTCGCCGTGCCTTTTACGCGGAACCTAGCACCGAGGGCTTCAAGCCAATCAACATCGATACCGAAAATCATCAAGGATGATCCTTGGTTAAAATATTGGTGCCATTGCTCGGCGTACCTTGTTAAATCCATCCCCTTCCAGGTAGATGAGTGTGGACAAATGATGCACAGCAAATATTGCGCCATTTTATCAAAGAAGGCATCTTGAATCTTGTCGATGCTAATATCCTGGAAGATCGTTGGCGGGATCTCGAATGCCTCCTTAATCGGTTCCAGAAATTTGGACCAGGCAGGATCACCATGAATAATCGCAATTCGGGGGACTTTCAAGAGCTCGTTTATGGACGTTACTTTGAACATAATTGAGCACGCAGCCACTATTTGTTATGGGCCAACTCATTCTGTGACCAATTAAACTACTATTCCTTGACTAAATATAACCTCGTCTAAGGCGTGAATGGAACCATTTTCCTAAAATCTTTAAATTTGGACACTTGGGAGCAAGAAAGGTTGCTAGGTTAATTCCAAGTTAAATTCTACCATAAAGCCACTTCATTACCAGTGAAAATCTTTAGATGGATGGACACCGAAAAGAAAATAACCCACTTCTGGCTTTCGGGATAAAAAAATCAGGCATTGCGGGGTGCTTTTCGAGCATGGAAAATCCGACCTCTGTCATCGTCCGCGGGAAAACATTCAAGATGACCGGCAAAGGTATGCTCAAGATCGCCGGGGCAGGGATAGAAACAATCCGCGAGATACAAGGCTTGGACCGGATAGAAGACTTGAAAGTTCTTGATTTGACGAGCAATCGCATCATGAATCTTGACGGCATCGAACGTATCGAAAGCCAGGAAACGCTTTCGACTCTCGTGTTGAAAGGCAATGGCATCGAGCGTCTCGACGGCCTTGGATACCTCCCGAACCTCGTCGAGCTTGGCCTGGATTACAACCGCATTCCCCGCATTGTAAACCTTGGAGGATTGAAATACCTGCAGAAACTGCGCGTGCTGAATCTCGATCACAACCAGCTCGACGTGTTGAAGGGGCTTGGTGCCCTCGAAAGCCTGGAATCGTTGTACCTCGGATACAACAACATCAAGCATATGGATGGCTTGGAAGCATTGGCAAGGCTCGAGGTCTTGCATCTGGGTCATAACCAGGTCTCGATAATCCGGGGCCTCAGCCCATCGCTCGTGAGGCTCCAAATGCTCGATCTCGGGTTCAACCAGGTGCGCCGGGTCGAGGGTCTCGATGCGTTGACTCGCCTTGTTGACTTGAATTTATGCAACAACCAAATCGAACGCCTGGAAGGCCTGGATTCGTTGAAGGCGCTCCGGCGCCTTGACCTGTCACGCAATCGCATCGTCGATATCGGGAGCATCAACCAATTACTCGGTTTGAAGGAGCTCGTGCTCGAGCATAACCAGATCAAGAATATTCCTCGGTTGATTGGTCTTGAAGGAATGATCGTGTATCTCAAGGGGAACCCGCTTGACGAGCCCGGGCTAATCGACGGGAACGGTATCCTCGTGGGGAACGCTCCCGGTGGCACGGTTAGTGATACTTTGATTCGCCCGAACCGGGCCACGATTTCTGTGCTCCGTCGCAAATCGCACGCGTATAAGGAACTGGTCGGGAAGGAAGTTGGCAAGACTCAAGGCGGGGTTGACGGGAACATCTATGCGGCTTCGATCGGCGAGAAGGTCGTCGTACACGGAAAAGACTTCCACGTTTCAAATACCGGGCGTCTCCGGATCCCTGCAGCAAGCATCCAAAGTTTACACGAGATCCAGGGGCTCGAAAACGTCGGGAGTCTCAAATGCCTGGACATGTCGAATAATCAAATTGCCAGCCTGGACGGCATCGACCGCGTTGCCAATCCAGGGCTGCTCGACACGCTCATTTTGAACAAGAACGGCATCACGACCATCGACGGCATCGACCACCTTCCCGCGCTGAAGTCCTTGTGCATCAACGCAAACCGTATCGCGAGGATCGCCGACATTCATGGCATCGATCACCTTCAAAAACTGCGATCGCTCGATCTTTCCCGCAACAACATCGAAAAAATCGGCGATTTGACCACGCTCGTCCACCTGGAATTCTTGCACCTGGGCCACAACAAGATCCGCCGCATCGAGAACCTTGAACCGCTCAAATATTTGATGGCACTCGATTTGTCCGTAAATCTCATCGAAAAAATCGAAGGACTGGAATGCCTTCAAAGGTTGGACCACTTGAACTTGGCCGGCAACAAGATCGCGACCATGGAAAACCTGGAAAGCCTCGCGGAGCTGCGTATGTTGAATTTATCGCGGAACCACATCACGAGAATTCAAGGGGTCGATGGTCTTGGCAAGCTCGAAGTGATTGACCTGGAGAAAAACCGGATCACGCGGGCCGGGAGCGCTGCTCGCCTCCGAGAAGGAATCCATGTGAAACTTTCCGGAAATTCCCTTGATGCGTGAGGGGCCTTTAGCAACGAGATGATGCCCGACCCTCCGCTCATCAATCATTTTTTCTCAAGGGTTGCTAAACAGTTTAGATTTACATGAACAAAGTTGAAAGAAGCTCGACCTGATGGCGAATGTGTGGCAAACATCCCCGCGGCTACACCAACATCCCCGCGGCTACACGCCAAAGGGGAAGGCGCCCGTTATCGCCCGCTTTCTTGTCACGCATCGACAAGCCTTAGCCTGGGAAAACCTGGCCTTGATGTCCAAGTTCGTCCAGCTTGAAATAACGGTTGAAACAATCGTTTCACGGACACTTCCGAATTGATGCAAGGAGATCGTTCCCGGTGCACGAAAAGATTTATTTTCGCGCGATTTCATGTGGTCAGCGAGTAAAGGGTATTTGAATTCACCAAACAATGACTTGTGGACCGAAAAAAAATCCGAATCATACCTCGTCTTTCTCTTTGACACTTTTCTTGGTATTATCGGTAAAAACACACACAAATAGAACCCCGGGGGAGAAATATGCCCGAAACTGAGATAAAATTGGTCATCGAAAAGAATCAAGGGCTTGGATTGATGATCCGGATCTCACGTGAGGCTGCCGCTCGGATCGGGGTCCAGAATGGCGATATCGTGTCGGTCAAATCGCCGAGCCAGGGCATCGAGGCTAATATGCAAGTAAACGTCGCCGACGTGTATCCCTTCATCGTGCAAGTCGATCCGGACACGTTGAATGCCCTCAAGATCAAGTCCGTCGACCTCACGCTCTCACGTTCCGTGTATAAACGAGCTGCAAGCACCCCGGCAACGCAAGCGACGCCGGCGCCTGTGCAGGCTTACATCCATCCCCCCGTTCAAGCATCCGTGCCATCACCTCCCGTTAAGGCGGCTCCCGTTCAAGCAACTGTGCCGTCGCCTCCCGTCAAGGAGGCCAACGCTACCCCTTCTCAGCTATGGGTGCTCGTGCCAAATCAGATCGATGATTACCAGAATCTTGTTGTCGATTCGCAAGGCAATCCCATCTATGGCTTTGACACGAGCGGGTATCCTCTCGATTCTCAAGGAAATACTTTCACTGCGGCAAATTACTACGACTTGAGTGGCGCTCAGGCGGCGCAAGCAAGTGGTGAACCGAGTGCTGGGGTGCAACCCGAAGTGCCTTCACCGCCTGTGCCAGCACCACCTGCGCCAGCACCGCCTGCCCCGGTACAACCCGCTGTCGAAGCGAAAACGGAAATCAAGAGCACGGTTCCAGAGAAGGTGCAAATGATCGAGCCAAATCAAGTTGACGCGTACGGGGTGCAAGTGTCAGACTCGAGCGGTAACCCAATTTACGGCCTGGACCCTTCTGGCTGGTATCTATTGGATTCAGCTGGTGCGCCGATTGAAGGCACGCGCTGGATGGAAGTCGATGCAGGCGTGGCAGCATCGGGAGCAAAATTCAATGCAATCCTCATTATCGACATCTCCCGATCCATGATGGCCCGCGATCTGGAAGTCAAGGATGCAGATGTAGCTATCCGGACCATCATGCGAACTATGAAATCGCCAAAAATTCAACATTTTTTGAACCAATTCAAGGAAGGCACTCTCATACCAAGAAGAATGGGCGCAGCCTTGGCGACAATCACGTTTCTCGCAATAAAGATGGCACGCGGCCACGGAGAAAAGGTTGCGGTCATCCGGTTTGCCGATATGGCGGAAACGCTTGATTTTGATGGCGTCGCGTTTATGGACAGTGCTGGCAGCGCCCAGGACGTCATGGAACGGATGGCGACCAGCGTTGTGGAAAACATCGGCAATTCCTATGGGCAAGCCACGGAAGCGGGAAAGGCACTCTACCTGGCAATGCAATTGATCAACTTGATTAAGGATATGGAAGCCGCGGAAGGCGCGGTGAAGCCGGTCTTGTGCGTGATGCTAACCGACGGGTACCCGACGGATAGCGAGATGTTTGCGAACGCCATCGAGGTCGTGAGAAAGGATGCTCACGTCGCGTTCGATATCATCGTCCTCGGTGCATCGAGCGTGGATCTCATGGAAAAAGCAGTGAAGCGGTGCGGTGGCGAGTATTTCGTGCCTGCAGATCTCGGCCAACTGATCTCGTGGTACACGAGAAAAGCTACCGAGTTCAAGGCCCGGGAAAGGATCCAGGAACCTGAAGAGGAACCTTGAAGGAAGAATTCTGAATATCCGTAAATTTCCTTAATCCCGGGATCACTATCCTGGATGGTAATCCCATGTTCAAAGAAAAAGCCGCCGGCTTCAAGTACTTGTTTTCGGATAAAGAAATTCGTGGAAGTGCGATTGCCAGTTTTTTCGTCGCGATCCTCCTCGTCAGCGTGGAATATATTCATACACTGATCCCTAACGTGTTCGTTTACATAATTGCTATTGGAGCATTCTCCACCTTCCAATACCTCGCCATGGTCTTTATCCTTTTCAACGTGTGGCGTGTCTTCGGTGCTTTTCGTGGTGATAGCAAGCGGAGCCATGACAAAGCGAACTTGTGGGTGATCCGCATTATTACTGGCATCACGATTTTGTCAATCGACTTGTATCTATTCAACATTGGGCTCACGGCGGCCGCGCCCTTCCTGGTTTTAGCGTTCATCTCGTGGTGCATCCTTGAAGCATTTTTCCTGGCCATGTTCGCCGCGGAACTTGCAAGCTATGCGAGGCGGGTCGGTTTCAGGTTCCTTTTATACTTGATTTTCACCGGGATTTTCGGGGCATACCTGATCTTCCAGTTCTGGAGTGCGGTCATTGCCGGTCCCATGATCATTCCGGCCACGATCGTGTTCGGCCTCGATGCGACGTGGTTCGACTGGTTGTTTACCCTCGTGCTTTTCGTCTTCTCGTTCGCCTCCATGGGGCAACGATTTTTGCCTCCCGGGCCTGTGGAAAAGCTCGATTTCAAGCGGATCAGTGGCAAGCAAGGAGCAAAGATTCGCAGCACGGTGTTGTTTCTCCTATTTAGCTTGGTCGGCTTTCAAATAATCGTCCGCGGGTTTGATTTCTTGAAAAACGTGACGCCAATTCCTCAATTTGGATCGGTGCTGTATTACGGCGTGAAACTTTTTTTCTTCGTCCCGTTCGCGATTGGCTTCTTGGTCGTCGTGATCGTGAAGCGCATCGGCAAATACGCTGGCAAGAAAAAGTCGAACGCGAAAAAATGAGCTTGGAAAGGCGAATGCAGGGTTAAAAACAAGAGTCACCGGTTATGGAAAGAAAATGCTTTTTCTTGAATCGCGACGCAACCGGACGAGTTTTTAAGTACGAAAACCGGTCACTTGACCATGCTCAAGCATTCTAACGATCCGGTGACAATAAAACAGTTAATTGAATCGCACCCGGCGGCAATCGTTGATTTCTCGGCTGAATGGTGCGGGCCTTGCAAGAGGCTTGCCAAAGATCTGGAAAAATTGAACTTGAAATACGACGACGAGGTCGTCATCATCGAGGTTGACAAGGATGTCGTTGCCGGCCGGAAGAATGTGGAAGGACAAGTAACAACACAAAAATTCGTGGAAATTCTCCCGTTTTATTCGGAAGTTGCCCAACTCGGAGGCGTCCCGGTCATTGTCTTCTTTAAGAATGGCAAGAAGATCGAAAAAATACTAGATGAAGGCGAGAAAAATAATGGCATGATATTCGGGGCGATTCCAGGATTAAAAGCCCCGGGTAACCAGTTCGTCAGCATCGAGGAGATTATGGAAAGTGAGAAGATGATCGCCGGGATAAAACTCGTACCGGCCAAGGCAAGTTCCTTTCGGCACCGTTAAGCTTTTTTTCATTATCGTAGGCTAGTTAGTGGAAAACAACTTGGATGCCGGTTAGCTCCACGTTGATGATCGCATACTTGCCGTGCCTTGCCTCGCCCGCGTTCACGCATGTCGTTTTCCCGATATGTTCCAGGCCCGGCGACTCGTGGATGTGGCCACAGACCGCCAAGTCCGGCTGATAGGTTTCGATCACCCGCCTGATCGATTCAGAACCGACATGTGTTTTCATGTAA
This sequence comes from Candidatus Sigynarchaeota archaeon, assembly GCA_030587525.1. GTDB lineage: Archaea > Asgardarchaeota > Lokiarchaeia > Sigyniarchaeales > Sigyniarchaeaceae > Sigyniarchaeum > Sigyniarchaeum tengchongense. Next base: position 6,945 of record JAUQYW010000358.1, read on the forward strand.
GTGAAATCGAGCGCGGTGTTGAGCGGTGCGTCGTGCACGAGCAAGATCGTGAACACGGCTCTGTCCTTGCGATCCTCCGTGGTTTTTTCAAAAAGGTGAGAGATCGAGGTGAGGATCTCGTCTTCGTGGAAGGCGAAGTTGTTGTACAAGCCAAGCGTTGCCCCGCCGAACCCGATCACGAGCAATCTTTTGGGAAACCCTTCGATCTCGGTTATAATGCTGCGATTGTGGAGCAGCGTGAAGTTTTGAGGGATCCACGGGTGGTTTTCCGCGACGGCCGGGTAATCGTGGTTCCCGGGGATGTACAGCACGGGCTTCGGGGGTTGCAAGAGTTTTCCGAGCTCCACGAAGCATCGCTGGATGGTATTTTCGTGCCTCGCCCCCAGTGTCACATCGCCCGCAACCAGCACGAGACTCGTTTTAGAAATGATGTCTTGCTGGATTTCGGGTATTTTCCCGCCAAGATCCGAGAGCAAGAGCAGCTTCATGGATTTAAACCCCCGATCGACGAAACGTGTTTAATAACTATAACAAGATGATTGACAACATTATATTAACCAAATCACGCGCTGGAACATCTTGGATAGATATAACGTGTCGTTCAACAGCCAAGTTAAATCTCGTGGGGAGCACGTACCTTGAACGAGTTTCAGATAAACGAGTACATCGTTCTCAAGCTTGAGAACGAGCAAGCTGTTATTTACGTTAATGGTGAGCGTTTTAACCAGTGCAAGTTTCTACTATTCAGCGTGGATCTCAAAGAATCGGAAAAATATGACGAGATTGGATCCATTGACGAGGCTGCAGAGAAGCTGGACAGATCAATGGAGCATCGTGGCGAGGAGCGGCTGATCTCGGTCGAGGAGGAATTTTGGGGCCATTGTTCCAACCTCCAAGCATGGGCCGAGCACGATTACGACACGCGGCTATTGCACAGCAATTTAGCTTTCCCTTTGCTGAAGAAGCTAACGGAATCAGGCGATCCAAAGGCACAGCGCGTGTTCAAGGAAGAGATCATGGCACGAATACGAAGCGGTTTTTTCAACACCATCGCCTATCTCGTGTCGAATGGATACGCGGATTACCTCAATCCGCTCGATCTCTCCCACTTGCTTGGCGACTTCCTGGAATCCTCCAAAGAGGATACGAAATTGACGCAAATCGCTGCCACGGGGCTGTTTGACCGGCTTAATGAGCAAGAATTTATCCTGATGCTGGAGCATTGTTCTGAACACGTCCTCCTCCTTAAGGATATGCAAGGCGAGAATTGGATGGCAAAATCCAGGCGTGTTTCCTTTCTTTCAGAAGACGGGACTTTGGATCTATCCTACTCGGACCTGGAAGACTTGTCGCAAATTAAAGGGCTCGAGACGATCAAGGGCCTAAAAATCCTCAAATTGGGAGGCAATAAGCTAGATCAAAATAAAAACAATATTCCCGTCCTCAAAAATGTTTCAAAATTAGATCTGTCAGCAAATCAATTGGAAGCTTTGCCAGAATGGGTTGGAAATTTCGTCAATCTCGAGGAATTGGACTTATCGGACAATCATCTCTGTGAACTTCCTGGCTTTGTGAAAAATTTCCGACTCTTGAGAGATCTCGTATTAAAATCCAACGAATTCACGTCCATTCCCCAGGTTCTCATGGATCTTCCCTGCCTCGATCGGTTGTTTTTGTCGCACAATAAAATCGATATTTTTCCAGAACTGCCGAAATCCAATCGCGGCTTTCCCTCGCTGCAGAGTCTCTTGTTAAGGAAAAACTTGTTCTCTATGTATCCCGATTCCATTTCCCGTATAAGGCATTTGAAACACGCGGATTTACGGGACAACAAGCTCGGTGTAGCGACGATCGAGAGCATGGAAAAAGATCTCCAGGATCAAATAGCCCGATTTACTCGACTCATGCAAGCATTCTTCGATTCCGATACGATCCACCAGAAGATTTCAAGCCATGCCCAACTCGTGGAAAGCACTCTGGAAAAAATGATGGGTGAGGAACGGTTCACGATAAACTACTGCGATCTCTGCTTGCTCCTGGGAAAGCAAATATTCACCCGCGATCGAAAGAAAAATGCTCAGTCTCAAGAACAGCAGTCACCCCCCTCTCTGGAACGGGCTAGAAAATTGGTTAATCTCGCAAGAGAATCATTCGACAAGATTCATGAAGAGATATTTAGCAAAAAACAATCCAATTACTATGAACACTTCAGGATTTCCATCTTGTACTTGAAAAAAATAATGGACTTGTACGAACGCGGCAAGATAAGCCACCTCGTTTTTTTCCGGCGGTATGCAATGGTGATATTGCAGGCCTACTTGATCGAATATTCTCGATAGCACTGGCTCTTCCGGATTGTTTGAGTAGGACGGGTCCCACCTACTCCTTATCACCACCGCAGAAGGATTCTGGTGTCTCGCGAATGACTTATCCAACAACCGATGCTATGGTCGATGCGTGCTATGCCTATTTGAAGTCGCATGAATGCACTGGTGAAAAATGGGGTAAGAAATTTCACTTCTACTACCCTGCAAATACAAAATACGGCCATCATCAGTGGCTCTGGGACAGTGCGTTCCATATGATCACGTGGTCATACAAAGACGTGGACAACGCCATCGCCGATTTGCGGACCATGCTCCAGTTCCAGCAGCCGAATGGTTTCATCCCGGAAATGATTTTTTGGGGATCCGAAGAGGGCAAGGTGAAGAACTTTCTCGCCAAGATGGTCGACAAGGTGCTCGGTTATTCCCACGAGGAGTTTACCGATCTCACGCAAATGCCGATGTTACCCTACTCGGTAAGGGCCATTTGGAATGCGACGAAGGACACCGAGTTGCTCCAGGAATTCGTGCCGAAGATCGTGGCCTATTTCGATTGGTGGGAGAATACCCGGGATCCAGATGGCGACGGCCTCGTGAGCATCATCCATCCGTGGGAGTCTGGCCTCGATGCATCGCCGCTCTATGATCCGGTGCTACGTATCAGCGATAAAAACCAGGGGAAGTTCTGGAAGCATTATCCGAAATTTCTCTTGCTGAAAAAAGCATATCGAAAAGCACACTGGAACACGGCCAAGATTCTCGCTCTCGAAAAGTTCAACGTCGAGGATATCGGCGTGTGCAGCGTGTATGCTGATGGCTGGGGCGTTCTCGCCAAGCTTGCCGGGGAATTCGACCAGTTTCTGGCGGCTCGGTGCCGTGACAAGCAATCGTTTTACGAGAAAGCCATCATCTACAAATGCTGGAATCCCCGGCTCAACCGTTTCATATCATTCTTCCACCAGGACGGCGAGGAACGCATCTCGTACGCGGAAACGGCGCAATCCTTGTTCCCCCTCATGTTTGATTCCCTTCCGAAGGAAATCTTGGAAAGCCTTGTTGCACACTTGACAAATCCGGAGAAGTTCTGGCTTCCCTATCCAATTCCCTCCGTGGCAAAATCCGAACCTTCTTTCAATCCCAACAGGAACCGGCTACTCTGGCGAGGAACCACGTGGTGTCCACCTAATTTTTTCGTGATGGAAGGCCTGCTCAAGCACGATAAAAAGGATATCGCAAAGCAATTGCTCGATCGATGGATCGACATGTATTTGAAAAACGGGATCTGGGAATATTACAATCCATTGACCGGCGAAGGTTTAGGCGAGGAAGGTATCGGCATGTCGACCGTGATCGTGGATATGATAAAACGAGTATAAGTAATAATCGATATTTCGCTATTTTTCAAGGTAATCGACGACCTGGCCTTCACGAGTAATACGGGCCTTCACTATCTTGCCGGACGCATCGCGCGTGAGCTCGATGCAACTTGCCTTGAGCAAGAAGTCGAGGTGATATTTCAACGCTTGGTCATCGGTGATCAAGCCCTCCTTCTTGAGTTGATCCAGCATAGATTCGACGCCATGAGGTGTTTTCGACAAAAGCTCCAGGATGCGACGTCTCACGGGATGGTTCACGGCTTTAGATATCGTGGCCGAGCTTCACCGTTATTTCAAACCTTAGACAAGATTAGACATCTTCGCGGATCTTGTCCAGATTAGGGCTTGTCGAAACATGACAAGCAAAGGGGCGATAACGGGCGCCCTCCCCTTTGGCATATAGCCGAGAGGATTTTGGCGCAAGCCGCACGTTGCGCGCGCCATTCAAATCGCTGTCTATCATTAGTTCACAATCCGGATCCGTGCACGAGAAGGTTTTTCCATTCCGGACGCCGACAGCATTGCACGCGCTGCATCGCTTCGATGTCCCTCGCGCATCGACGAGTTCCACGGCGATGCCAGCGAGGCGGGCGAGCAATATTGCCCGCTCCTGGACCTGCGAGAAAAACCAGTGAACCTGCCACGTCGCCAGCCACGGACCTGAAACACGCTTGTCCGAATGGCTCGACCACGACAGGTCCTCGAACCGCAACAACCCGACCCCGTGGTGCTTGCACGCGGCAACGATGCGCGTCGCCACCTGGCGGGTCATCTCATCGTGCACGTGCTGGATCTTCCGCCAGCAGCGCTGCCACTCGCGGCGTGCCACGAAATATCGCCACGCTTGCTTGAATCTCCCGCGATATCGCCGCCGTAACAATGCTTTCTGCCGCTGCAATGCCCGAGCACGAGCTTGGAGGGCGACCAGCTTCCGCTTCACGTTCAGAACCGGAGATGCCGCCCCCGCGAACCACGCGTCCTTCTTGCCGGCGAGTTGCGGCTGGTCGATGCAATACCGGGCGATCTCGGGGCAATCCTTGTCAACGGGCTCCCACGAGCCATCGGCGGCTGCCGTTCGCTTGCATGCACCGACCGATAGCCATGCCAGGTGCTTGAGCCCGAGGTCCACGCCCGCGACGATGACGTGCTTGGTTTTGCTCTTTTCACTTCCCTCCTTGCTGCCAGGGAAACGGCCGGGCGTGCATTTTCTCTGGAAGGGCAGGTGGAGCAGGAGTCCGCCGCCGGGCTTGCGCGTGATGGTGCCGCGCGCTGGCAGGAAACCCCACGCGAGCATTTCGTCGATGCGGTCGAGCCCGCGCAGCGAGAACGTGCGGATCACGCCCTTCTCGAGCGAGAACTGTACGGTTGCCGATACAGCACTCCCGGTCTTGCCACCAACCTTGTATTCGAGCCGATACACTTGCCCATCATCGATGGCGAGCGGGATGGCTTGCTTCTTGCAGCGTGGTAGCAACACGTGCCGTTCTGGATTCGACACCATGCCCTTTAACAACATCTCCGCGTCCGGGCCGAGAATCAACCACAATGCCGCGCCAACGCGATTCCGAGCACTTATTAACGCCCGCTCACGTGCCACTCGTGCTGGATCGGGTGTCGTCGTTCCGGGGATGTCGATGCGCGGGGGCTGGCGAACCGAGAACATGGCAGCGATCGCCTCGTCCACGGTCATGGTCGCAAGCACGGCTTTAACAGCACCACCCGCTATAATCGCCATGTCCAGGCTGCGGTTACGCGATTCTAACTCCGGCATCACGACTTTCCGCCACGACCGGCGTGCTTGCTGCCAGGTACCCAAGCCCTTGCCATGCAGGATCCCGTCAACGAGCGCGTCGAGCCGGTGCTTGCCCGCCGGATTCCCGCGACCACGAGCACGATCCTTCACGCGGCGCGTGAGCTGCACGGACATCGTTCGAATGATCTCGGACGGTAAATCGTTCAACCCGTCTTGCAGCTCGCTGGTGATGGCATCGATGATTTTATCTTGCGCATTGGCAATGGTCTTGATGCCGGAGGCAATTTCGCAGCAATAAGTCGTTCGCAGTGCCGATTCGAGCAAATGCCGCGCGTGGCGTGCAATGTTGGAAAGATAGACGGTCGACAAGCAACCGCACGGCAATCCCTTTCCCTTCAAACCTTCTCTGGTGCTATCCACGAGTTCGTTGCTTGGAAACGTTCGTTCACGAATTTGAACCAATGGTATGCCTTGAATGGCGCTCGCGATAGCCGGGATGATCGTGCATCGCCGCCGATATTCTTGCAAGGCATAAAACGCGATTTGCGACGCGCATCGCCAAGCGCGTTCCCTGAGACGTGTCGCTTCCAATGCCGGGTCCAACCACGGAGCTTCCCTCGCGGCAGCATAGAATCGCTTCACCGCCACGACCGTCGTTCCTTCCAGCATCGCGGGGTCGAGTGTCCCCCCCGCCTTGATGAAGGCGTTGGCAGCAACCACCACGCGATCGAGCAATGCCGGCTCGACGATGTCAGCCCGCGATGCGGGCACCATGCCAAATGTCCGGGTGAGCGTGATGGTTTCGGTCGCCACGTGTTCCACGTCCAGGCGCGCACCCACGTTGTTCGTGGGCCGATGCGCGTCGTCACCAATGTACCGGACCAATGCTTAAAAACTAACATAAAAAATGCGATACGCAAATCGCTTTCTGAACTTTCCTGTATTATGACCAGAAGAAGATCTCATCATCCTCATCGTCTTCAAGATCATCATCGCCTTGTAATTCGAGGTAATCGAGCTCATCGCGAGCATATCGAGTAGATTTCTCCGAAGGCGTGAAGTGAGTAACAAACTTGTTGGCCATTCGCTCTGCATATTCTCCTTTGACGGCTCGCACCCGGGTGATTTGTGCTCTATCGTCATGAAACCCGGCAAGAACGATCGACTTCACGCGGCATACCAGCGCGAAGATCCGGGCTTGCAATCGTGCATACTCGTCGATGGGACATGTTTTGAATTCGAAATACCGTCCAGCCCATTGAAGATCCGGCTTTGCAGCGATGTAATGATCTCGGGTGACTTGATAAAACTGCGTTTTAGGCGTGAGACCGAGAATTCTCGCTTGAAGAAAAACTCGTGAAATATTCTCCGCTTTCTCCCGCTCGTTTGCAGCGAAATTATCCCGCACGTGA
>JAUQYW010000367.1 GCA_030587525.1 Candidatus Sigynarchaeota archaeon
TCGATGAGTTGCTCGATAGGCATGCTGGCGAGAAACGCGTCGACTTGCTCGGGGGTCGCGTTGACAAAAAGTGTTGGCGAGGGATAGAATACCCACGCCGTGACTTGTTCCGCGGATATCTCGGGGACGGCGGCGGCGAGGTCGCGAGCGATGTCGAATTTGCTTCCGTTCATGCGAACATCACGTAGGTCGGTTGTTGAAAATACACGCAGTCGTCACAAGCGGGACAGATGAATCCGAGCTGGACGACCGGCATCCAATCGTAGTCGAGGCGTTGCCCGTTCGGGTGCATGGGCTCGCCGCAATCGGGACAGAGCGGTAATATGAGGTCGGTGGTTGGTATTCGTGGCATGATGGATTACCTCTGGTGGTACCGGCGAGTTTCGTCCGCCCGGTTTCCCGGGGGCTCTCGTCGGGGACGCTGAGCGCCCGACTCGCAGGGAAAGAAAAGAAATGAATTATTCTTGCTTGATTTCATGAATGAGATTGCGCCGGGCCTCGGCGATGTCATCCTCTGTCCAATTCTCGTCGGTGATGTCCTCGCGGAACATTGCCGGCACCTCGTTGAGGTATTCATCAACCGATTGCTCGATCTCGGCATCGGAGAACGGTGCCTCGTGGTCAACACTGTAGAACATGAATTCCGCGCAGCTCTGTGAGCCAACCAAACAGTCCCAATTGTTTTTTCCAGTTGTCATGATTCTTTTCACGTCGTTATCTTGTATTTTCGTTCGGGCCGGTTCAAGCGAGCCGGCATTCCGAGAAAATAAAAAATTAGGAAACATATGATGCCAAATGCTTGTCATAACACGATTTACAAAAACGAACATCGTTTCCATTTTCGTCGTTGATGATCACGAGGTCACGCTTGAGATTGATAACATGTTGACATATCTTGCAATGCACGACGAACTTCATCATGATTTACCATGCCCTCCGGAGTTCGTCGATCTTGCGGACAACCTCATCAAACATCGAGTCAGATTGTTGTCCGGGCATCCATTTTTTGAATGCGCCAGTCTCTTTAGCAGCGTTCATCAGTTCGATTGGCCATGACGACGGTTTCCCGTATTTCGTCTCCATCTCGCGTCGGAATGCGGCGAGAACACTTGCCATCCGCATGAACGCGGGATTGTTTTTTAGCAATTCATTTGCCATGTTTTTTTCGCTTCGTTGTTTGTAGTGGTTTATTCGTGGAGTTTTATCGAGTTATAATTATATCTACGCTCATCGGATATTTAAAGAGACGTACTGTATAACGAAGTTGTTATACAAATGAAAAAAAAAGAGAAGTTGTATTCACGGCAATGTTCATGCCGGCGGCACGAGTGCCATCAATACCCGCCACATCCTGCTCTCGTCGATGCGTAGCGATGTCTCCGTGGC
>JAUQYW010000384.1 GCA_030587525.1 Candidatus Sigynarchaeota archaeon
CGTCGATTGGCAGCACGCGCGCGATGCTGAGCAGCCCGATGATCCCCACTGCCACTGTCATGAAGGCAAGCACGCGGCCGGTCTTGCCCGTCACCGCGATGTCCTTCACGACCTCATCCACGTGCGTTGCCTCGGCCAGGACCGCTTTCCCACCAAGCGCGCGGAGCGTATTCATGAGAAACTTGTCGAGGTGGTCGATCTCGCTCGCGACCAGCACGAAATAACCATGGGTACCTGATAATTTATCCGGTTCAACCCACCAGAAGGGCACCTTGGACGCGCCGTCGCGGATGGCATCCCTGACCAGCACGATTGGCACGAGCATTGCCTTGACTGGCTTGTCCTTGAACACGCGGCCGATGACGACCTTGCGATAGGTCAATTCATCTGCGCCTGGCACGTGCTTGGCGATGATATCCTTTATCGCAGGCCGGTACGGTTCGATGACAGTGCGCTCGTCATTCGCGTAGAACTTTCCATCGATCATGTGCAAGACAGGAGATGGCAAGAATTTTGCATGGAATGATAATATGAAGGCGACCAGGCCGGGTTTCCCGGGATCCAGCTCCACGAGGCGACACGCCGTTGCTTCCCACGTGTCCTTGTCGACTTTCACCGAGAACCCACTGCGCTGCAGCTTGCCCAGCACGTCAACGATTTGCGGCTCCACGTGCTGCGAAAGTATTTTCGGGGGAATGATGGCCGGGTGCTTCATGGCAGGGGTTACCGACCCATTATCAGGACGCCCCGGATTCAGCGTGATTTTCACGGGCTCCCTCGCGGGCGCGCTCGTGATAGCCTCGAGCTGATCGATGGCAGGTGTGGTGCCGTCATCCACATCCGGTTCAGTTACAACGTTATCCACGCTTGGGATCGTCACGGCCCTCGGGGTGCGGTGCGGTTCCGTCGCAAGTGAAGTCGCCGGAGCGGGAGGGGCCGTTAGGGAACGAGGGGTCGTGGCTGGGAAGCCTGGCGCCACAATCGGAACTGGAGGCGTTGTTGTTATAGATAATGGTAATGTTGGCAGCTTTGCGGCTGCAAGAGACGATCCGTGCTCCGCACGCGCGGGTTCGAGGTTTAGCATGCTCTCTTTTGTCATTGTACCCATGATCTTCTTCATGCCGTCGGACGCGTGCTTGACAAGGGCACCGATCCCGCGCGATTTGTTCTTGTCCTTCTTCACTACCGGTTTGCGCTCTATGCAACCGGTTTTGGAAGGTTCCTTCGCGACATCAACGGCATCGGGCACGTCGATGACAACAGCGGGCTTCGCAGGCTCGATATCTCGCGCCTTCGCCACGAGGCTCCATATCGACCGCCGCAGCTCCATGAGGTATTCCTTCCAGCGCGACGTCACCGCGTTGAATCGGTCGCGAATGCCCATGGCCTCGATTGAGAGCGCCGCGTCGTCGTGCCAGCAGCGCGCCATTTCCTTGAGCATGTCATCGATGATGGCTTTCGGGATGCTGATCGTCGTATCGTAATATACCACGACGAGTAGCCACGCCTCGCTCCCGCGTAAACTCGGGTTGGTGATAGCAAACTTGATCATGAACCTGCTCACGTTGCCTTTCGACAAGTCGCACGTCTCGCCGGGCACGAGCACGTCCATCATGCGCGTGCTGTTGTCTTGCTCGGCGACCGGGATAGTTTCGATGAACTTGGATTCGCCGACGAGCATAGCCGTGACGGGCCCGAGCTTGGCATCCCATACCGAGAGTTGCAGCACGATGGGAATATCATCATCGATCGTGAACGTCTTGACCGGGCCTTCGGTGCTTTTCTTGACCCGCGACTCGATCTCGGCGTAATGCTTGTCGAAATTGTCCTTGAGGCCCTTGACCGCCGCGAGCACCCGCTCGGTGGCGTCTGAGCTTGGATTTGATGTGTCTGTTGCATTCATTTCGATTCGACCTAGATTCTTTGCGTTCTAGTTTTGCTAGCTCGCAGAGCATTGGCTTTTAAGCAAAAATGAGGGTTTCTCAGAATCAAGCGAGATCGGATAAGAAGAAAAAAGAAGAAATTTTATTCGAGCAGGCTGGCCTTGAATGCATATTCAGCATCCTTGATTACCGCTTGTTTCTTGGGCACCGTGCCCTTGGCCTTGGTCAGTGGCACGCCGAGCTGGCTCGCTACTTCGTCGCCGGTCGCCGCCACCTTGTCGGCCAGCATGGACATAATGAGCATCTTGAACATGTCGTCATTGCCGCCTCCTTGGGGCGTTGCTTGTTTCGGAGCCTTTCCGATGGCCAGACCTTTTTTCCGCTTGAGCGCCAGCCACGCCGCGACGATGCCCCCGGCGAGTAGTGCGCCAAACGGGAAGTTCCACGTCCCCACGATGCACAACGACATCATGGCGATGCACTTGAAGTTGAAGAGTCCCATGGAAGCGAAACATACTCTGGCAATATAAGAGAAAAGAGAATGTGATAAATAGACCAAGAACGAGCTATAGACAACGCCATAGATCCTGCATTGGGATCTGCTCTATTGGTTAGCCAACAAAATAGTGGGACAATGGCGTCGAGTTGGACGAGGACATGCGGATCACGAAGCATCGTGAGGCGATCACCTGCCCGTGGTGCAACGCCGGGTCAACCATGACGCTGAGCGATGAGCACGGCGAATATTGCATGGCTTGCAAGAAAGACTTGAAGACGGGAAGGAAGATCAACAGAAAATTATGATCAAGATTATTCGAATCCACGTGGTATCCTTTTTTATTGCTCTTATGCCAAGGTTATCATGGTATCTGGTTTTGGGCGATAATTATAAACGCTAGCGACCAGGCTTAGCACTTTCCTGCTCAATTCCAATGAATCCGCGGGCGAGAACCGCTTGTTTGCGTGCATCGCATCATTTCGAGTTTCACGCAGCTCGGTTAACGCCACGATCAGGTTCGCTGGTGCACCTTGCTTTTCTAACCGCTTGATGCAACCACCAAGTACTTCCTCGTCGACATCGATGTTCATGTTGAGTTTCATGTGATTCTTGAGGACTTGCTCGAAGATGCGCGAACTCATCAATGCAATCGCTGTCCACAACTCTGCATAGATGCAACCCAACAATTCCTCTATATCTTTGATCAAGAAGTCATCCATGTCTGCGAGCAAGAAATCCGGAAAGAGATAAGCACATTGCATGTTTTCCGCGGTCGATGGTTTAATCGTCAAGATTTTGCGGATCACGTGCTCGTACAAGCACGTGGGGCACAAGTAAGAGTTATCTTGCACTGCAAAATGGCAATACTGGCATGGGGAATCAATCCCAATCATTCTGATGGCCTCAGTCGTTATCCCTATCCAATATACCTAAAAATCACTAGGGAGATAAAGTGATGTGCTTGAAAGGAAAAAAAATAATTGGAAAATGTTAAAAGAATCCGCCAAAAAGATTCCTTCCGCGGTCAAGCTTCGTGATATCGAGTATCTCGCGTTTCAGAATATCTTCATAATCCCTTTCGAAAGACTCGATGAATGTGCGACTCTCATTCCTGATCGTTGAAGAGATCCTTGGTGCTGCTATCACGATGTATGTGAATCTTCCATATTCAATCATTAAATGCATTCCGGGAAGTAAAATATCCATGACCTTCTGACCGATGCCGAATTTTTGGTTTATGAAATCATTCAATGCTTTGATGAACGAGGAAAACAGATCCTCGGAATCTTGGGCAGGTTCATGGAAGATGCACAATCCTGTAAGCGTGTGAATTAACCAACGTTCCATAACGTTCTGAGAGATTGGATTTGTGGATTTTTTTCTGTCCTCGGGAATCATGTGTCGAAATCACCTGGTCTCTTGGTGTATTATGCATGATTTTTTCCACCCCTAGCGATCTCGCGGATCTAATTTGTCCAGGGTCGAGTTTTTAGAAATTCATGGGAATGAATACACCGAGCAAGAAGAAATGGATGCATCGGGGCTTGAATGATGCGTAATTCATCGAATTTCTTGAAGCTCGGTGCCCAATTCAGGGAAGAATCAGAGGATCGCGATTCTCGATTTCTTCTGAACCCATCATCTTAGTTTTTGCCCAATTTTGAGTAAAAGTTTCTCCCATCGATGTCAGATTCACGAAAGCCGAACCCTCTTTTCCACGATGCTCGATAGGAGATCTTTCTCTAGCTTGGGATAATCTGTGTGAAGAAACCGAGTCACGTTTCATCCTTTCCTTGGGAATATCGTGAATATCTTGATTCCCGTGGCGGTGGTAGCGCTTGTTTTGAGACGTCTCGATATGGAAAAGACCCGAGAAAAACATGTTGGCATATTTAGCCAAGATTGCTTCTTGACCAACCCAATTTCTGTATGCCGTTATTCCATTTTCATCCTTATGGTGTCTAGATCGTCTAAACATGCCGGCAAATTCAATGCTATAATTTTGTGGCTTATATAAAACAAATGCTTGTACTTTTCTTAGAATGGGACATGTATAAAATGTTGATCGTAAATATCCAAATATGTGGCTAATACCTTGAGATTTATTGCCGATAGCGATTAAATGAATCCTGAGTTTTGCGAGAGAACAAGAATCCTTAATACGTGCCGTTGTCCGTTCCAATTTATTCATGTACAGTTCAGAAAATTGTAGATGCCAAGCTCTTTTCCTAGATCTGGACATTACGAATCATCCCGGACAATCAGAAATCTAATGACAACATTTCTATATAAACTTCATTAACAAGCATCGATTGTCCATTTCTGAGGCTCCCGAATAGGACTTCATCATATAGATTTAAGAATAGGGTCCTATTTCCGAATCATGTGAATGATTTGGAACCGGAATCATACCGGTATCAGTCAGACGTGATGTCATGCCGTCGTCTTGCCGAGCCCCTGCAAGAAATCCTTGACCGATCGCTCGTCGAGCCGGAGCAGGTGCATGTCTGGCTGCGACGCGGCGATGGCTGCGATGATGCGCCCGGCGATTTTTTTCATTTGCAACAGCACGATGCCCATCTTGACTTTCTCGTCAGCAAGGATGACGAGCAGCAACTCGCGCGGGGCCTTCCCCGCGCCCATGTCGACGGCACCGATGGCTTGCACGAAGAATTGCATGTTGCCGAACGTTATGGCGACCTTGTCGAGCGCCGCGCACCCGAAATACTGCGATGCCTGCTTGGCGACGCCGTGCAGCGCCGCGGCGATGCCGCCCATGTCCCAAGGCTTCTTCAACCCGAACATGGAGTTTTTTGCGATGACCTTCGCGTCCTGGTCCACGAGCAAGATGCCCCGCATGCCGCCGAACCCGGTGAGCCGAGCATGCTCGCGGGCGAGGTCGTCTAGCAATGGTGTGATGATCGCGTGGTCGAGAGCAGGTGTTGTTGCCATATAACCTCCACAAGTCTTTGCTATTAAAAAGAAAATTCGTCCCGATGGGTTTTAATGGGTTGATAACAGATACACGAATATGGCGAAGGTGGGCGCGCATGGCGAGACGCGACCGGTGCGCACGGTTGACCAGCTCGCTCTCGATCTGCCGCTGGCTATCCAGCAAGCTGCCCCGCTCTTTGCGGCTATCGTCGAGGGAAAGATCCCGACCCCGCGCAACGCATCTTTCATCGTTTCGGTGTTTTCGGATTACCGCACCTTGCTGCACCAGCGCCGCGCGGAGCTAATCCGCGAGCACTGGGCGCCAGCCAAGGAATTTCGCGTGTACTACGGCCTCATCGGGAAGCTGCTTGGTTGCATAACATTAATATTGGAGAAAAAGCCAGTCGAGAAGGTCGATGCAGCCAAGATTTGTGTTTTCCTGCGGGACATGCCGTCGTATACGCTACTTTTCAACTAAATAGATACATTACCCCCCATATCGTGTTAACAATAACATTTTTTAACTTTATAACTCGGAAATCACCTAGAAATCTACTTGATGGCGCATTTTTAACAAGATAAGTGGTACGCGGTCTTTACCTGGCAAAGATTCTGATCAAAGTGAATTGAGGAAATGGAAAGCACGGATATCAATTGGACGCATAAAGGAAGGATCGAATCTTTTAAAGCAGACCTTAAGAAAGCCAATCTTATTGAAATTCATCTTGAGAACGGGTTTTATAGAAAAATTGGACGAGTGCCTGATATTTTGTTCCTAGGGCATTCTCGCAGAGATACAATTGATTTTATTCCATTCGTGCTGATTGTTTATGGAGAGGTCGTGAAAACGTCATTTAAAGGATTTCCGCGTTCAGATGATTTGATTGCAGCATTTATCGAGTGCGTGAAGTATACGGATCTGGCCCCCGGCTTGGCAACTCGACCTAGCTTGCCACCAAAATTTAATGGCGCTTTCCAAGGGTGGAAATTAAGCGACGGGGGCATCACCAGAGCGTATACCATATTCAGCGTTAACTATTTTCTTATAATGAAAAATGGGATATGGTCGTGCACGGATAATGTGCAACTGATAGACATGCAGCTGGATGCTAAAACAAATATAACCACATTTCGTTTCGGATTCTCTCAAGTGAGAGAAGAGCTATTCGATGATTTGAAAAGAAATGCTATTAAAGAATATTGACAAGGCACATATCTTCAGATTAACCAGCGATCAATCGTGCAAGCCATCGAAAGCTTCTGAAACAAGCTTCATTTGATTTGCCATATAGTCGGTGGCATTCTCCCCGATGAACTCGATTGGATCTTTGCCGAGAATATCACAGAGGCACTTGAACTTGTTGAAAATCTCATCATCCACGTTAATGGTTATCTGCATATGAGTTCCTTCATTTTCAATTTTTTTGAGTATTTTATGCTTGTATTAGTACTGATACACTTGTGTTAACACATACATAGTAACTTGGATATTTATGTCTTGATGCTGATATACTCGTGTTAGGATCGAAATGAAGTGCTAAGCATGAGTCCTCAAAGGCCACGGATAAACTACATTATTGAAAGGATCTTTGGAGAGTTAAAACGAGACGAGGAAAAGACCATCACCGATATCGTGAAAGAGACGAAATTTCACCACAACACGGTTCGCGGTTATCTTGAAATGATAGAGTACATCCAAAGCCAACCGAAGTTGATATTGAAGCGGACCGGGCATTCTTACCTCGCAAGCCTGAAAAAATCCGACTGACCTATAGGAAAATATATAAGATACATGATTGCATTCATTTATCCAAGTCGGATCTCACCCACAAAAGCTAAAGTGAACTGCCAATACAACTGTCGGA
>JAUQYW010000459.1 GCA_030587525.1 Candidatus Sigynarchaeota archaeon
CCATTTTCCAATATTTTTTAAGGTTGAAATGGTAATTCGGTCAAGAATCCATGCATTGGAGCAATAATCGTTTGATGATCTATGAAAAATCGCATTATGGAGATTCTCTTGCATAGAAATCTTGGATTCTCGATACGAGCGGGGACGTTGTTTATAAATGTCAATCCGGTATAAACTCATGACCATGAAGAATATAGACATCGACGAGCTGCTCAAGATTCTTCCGAAGCTCATCCGCGAGAATGACACGGTCAAGGGTGCGATTATCAGCGCATTATCTGGCGTCGTGGCAACGAAGGAGGATATCCGGGAGCTTATCCGGGAAATGGATAAGCGCTTCGATACCATGCAGAAAGAGTCAAACCAGCGCTTCGAGGCTATTCAAAAAGAGCTCGTTAGTTTGCGTATGGACATCAAACGCATTGCCGTTGAGCTCGCCACGCTTAGCATGCGTTCCGGAGACGATCTCGAAATCATGGTTCGTGAATTGTTAGCAGATACGCTTGTCAAGAACAAGATCAATGTTTCCGACGTGAAGAAAGTGCAGCTCGTCGATGCAAAAGGTGAGATATTCGCACCAGGCTATGACACGGCGGTTGATGTGGCTGCTCGAAACGGGGACATCACGTTATACGAGATCAAGTATCGTGCAGACCAGCGAGATGCGTACCATTTTATGCAGGTTGCACGGTTGTACGAACTTGTGAACGGGTGCAAGCCTAACCGCCTCGTCATGATCGTGCTGGAAATCAGCAACGCCACCTTGCGAGCGATCGCCAAGTTTCCCATTCCCATTGACGTGATCCCCGGAAGTATCGTGCCTTGATTGCTACCGATTTTGTTTTACCATTAATTCCTCGATATCTTGCAACCGTTCGTCCAATATTCGGCGATTTTCACGTTCAATAAATAATAAAACTTGACTCACCGATCCGGGTGAAGCTTTTTAAACATCTTCCAGAAAGGAATGATTTCAAAACCTCCTGCCGATCCTTCTTCAAGCCCGACAAGCCATGCTTCACGCAAGGATAACCTTATTGATGCTTCCTCTAATCCAGCAACCTCGCGATTTTCATTCCTTGGAATGAAAATGACGTGGTATGACCAAGGCGCCATCTCATCTTGCAAGAAAAAAAATGCCACGCTGTTGGGTTCGTCGTGATGGAAGGAGCCAGTCGCGCGTGCGAGGGTTTCCAGGCCCATCCGACTTCCAGCAGCGGTGGCATGGTTTTTCACGAGTTCGTGGTCTTTATCGACCATGGCGCTTGATCGAGGGTATATTCGATCCGCGGCATTTGAAGGTGTCGCGGTACGGTTCGTACATTTTTACCATCGGGTCGAGCGTCACTAACTCCTTGGATTAATCCTATCACGACATCGAATACCAATTCATGTGAAAAAATTTCTTAGAATCCTTTTATGGGGAACATATAGACTTCTCTCATCTAAGAGGCGGGTCGTAAGTCTCGAAAGATGGTGAGGAAGAATTGAAAAAGGATATACTATATGTTGCTATAGCAATCGCAATTGTTGCCTTGGTCCCGTCGCTCTTGAAAGAGGCGAGCGCGAGCCAAAATTTCAACATTATAATCGATGCCTCTGGCGTTTCGGCGCAAGTCCGCGTTGATAACAATGCCTACATGCCATATGGCGCGATTCAGACGTTTTCCTTGGTGGAAGGTGTGCACAGGTTGGACAGGTCAGGCGATGGCACGTTCGCGACGTTCACGGTCACCGCTACTGGCACGGTCACGTATGATGCGAATTACGAGGGTGCCGTGTTGACCGGTAGCGGTTCGTCCCGCATTACCGTAGTCGGGCTACCCGTCACGATCGATCTCACCGATGTTGACATGCAATGTTCTGTTTGGGGAACAAATTCAGGATGGTTCTCTCGGTCGAGTAAACTCCTGTATCTCATTAACGGGTTGCATATCTTCTGCAGGGGTGGAGTTGCGGCGACGACCACGCCGCAGTACAATTTCACCGTGGAGCTGAACGGAACGGTATCATATGCAAGCTTCCTTGATGGAAAGGTGTTTACGGGTCGTGGAACGACAACCTTGAAATTCGTGGGTTATCAGGTTACCATCGATGATATCGCTGTTAACACGGGAGTAAACCTCTGGGGAACTTCCCCTTGGATTACGAACACGACGATGAATTTCAAGTTGATGCCCTCGCTGGGTTACCCGTACATATTTGCTCGCGGGGGGGCTGCGGGCGCCGGTGTCATTTCCTACCTCAATTTTACCTTGGCATTGGATGGATCCGTGATCATATCACCATATCTGAACGGTTCGGTCTTCCAGAAGATTGGGAACGCGACGATCAAGGTCATTGGTCGCCCGATCGTCATCGACACGGTGGGCCTCCAGACCAGTGTTTATATTTTTGGCACAAACACGCCTTATTTTAGTAACACGGCCAAGGTCGTCACGCTCATCGCTTCGCCGGGCGTTCCATATTTCGTCCAGCGGGGAGGGTATGTGGGTGGGGGTTATGTGCCATATCTGAACTTCACTGTTGAAATGGATGGCACGGTAAACTACTCCCCTTCTATTGAAGGCGTGTACATGACCGGTCGTGGGTCAAGCACGATCAAGATCGTTGGCAAAACCATCACCCTGGATGGCCGGAACGTGTCAACCTCCCTGACCATCTGGGGAATGAGCGTGCCTGGCTTCTCTAACACGACGATCAATGTCACGTTGCTTGCAACCCCCGATATTTATTATGTGTTTAGCCAGCCGGGCGGCAATGTCCTCTGGAGCCATAACTTCACGATCAAGACGGATAGCACGATTTCATACAAGCCTACCATCGACAACATTCTCTTGAGCGGGATTGGAAGCTCCACGGTGAAGATGATTGCGTACCCCGTGGTCTTTGACACGAGGAATCTTGACGTTCGTGTATATCTCTGGGGAGGTGTATCAACCCCGTACCTCACTAATACGACATATACGTTCTATGCACCAATTTCGAGCTATAATCGCATCTATGTTGGTCGTGGGGTTACCGCGTACATGCCGGGCTACAACTTCACGATCGGTTTCAACGGAACTGTCCAATACCCGTCCTCTATCGATGGAAAACTGTTTTCCGGTTTAGGAACTCGTTCGATCAAGGTTCTCGGCCGTCAGGTAACGGTAATAGAATCCGGTGTCAATCAAGACATTATGGTGGAAGGATCCACGTGCCCTTGGTTTAGAGGGACTACCACAATGTACTTGCCCGTCGATACGTCTAGTTACAAGCTCAAGTCTCGTGTTTCCGGACTGATCCTGGGTGGGGATTTTCTCGTGAACATCGATGGTTCCATGTCGAAAAAACAAGTATCGCACAACAACGGCACGATCTACTTGCTCTCTAAGGTCGATACCACACCGCCCGTGATAACCTGGAATTACACGGGTGCCGGGACAGATAGTAACCCGGGCAGCATCATCGTGAGCGCTTCGGATCCATCGGGCTTGTCGATCGACCCGTCGGGCACGTATCCGGTCAGCGCCGTACCAGGCACGTACACTTTTACATTCACGGCCGTCGACGCGGACAGCAGCTTCCCCGGGAGCCCCCTCAGCACGACGATCAACGTGAGCATCACGATCGCCGATGACGACACACAACAACCGGCCATCAATTGGATTTACGTGGGGAGCAACACGGTTCAAGATCCTGGCTACATTTCCGTGACCGCGAGCGATGCATCGGGCTTGGTTGTCGATCCCTCGGGCGTTTACAATGTCATTGGCACGCCAGGGTTCCACACGTATTCCTTCACCGCCGTGGATGCGGATAATGACCGGCCCGGCGATTCCTTATCAATCACGATAAATGTGACCATCGGTATCACCGGCCCTGGCCCGTTCAACATCACCATCGATGCCAGCGGCATCACGCCGCAACTAACGCTGAGTGGATTCCCGTCGCAACCGATCGGATCTGTCCGATCGTACATGCTCACGATTCGATCCTACACCGTGTCGTTATTTCCGGGTGTAAGTTTACCCGCGATTTCAATAACCGCGTACGGGACGATATCCTACACGGCATCGCTCGATAATGTCGTGTATCGCGGGCTCGGCACGAGCAGGTTGGAGGTCATCGGATACCCAATCTTGCTGGATGCAACCAACTTGTCAGTAACGTCATTCTTTTCCTACACGGAACCTTTAACAACCGGCGTTGGCGGTACAAGGACATATTATCTCCCAACGGGACCGAACTTCGCGGTCTCGACATTCCCGGGGGGAAGTTTCCCCTCGAACACGTCAATAACGGTCACGGCGACGGGCATGGTATCGTATGCCCCCGGCATCGATGGTATCGTGTACAACGGCCTTGGAACGAGCCGGTTAACGATCATCGGCTATCCGATGACGCTGGACGCGACGTGTTTGTCATTGACTGCCTCCATTGCCTACACGGAACCCTTGACAACCGGAACAGGTGGCACGCGGACGTATTATCTACCGACAGGGGTACTATTCAGGGCATCAACATTCCCCGGTGGAATCTTCCCCACCAGCACGGCATTCATGATCAAATCGAACGGAAGGATTTCTTATGATCCCGCGATCGACGGTGTCGTGTTCAACGGCATTGGAACGACCAGGCTTATCATCATTGGTTATCCCATGACGCTGGACGCAACTGGCTTGTCATTGAATTCATACATTGCCTATACGGACTTTTGGACCGGGATCGGCGGAACGCGGTTGTATTACCTCCCGACAGGAGTACCTTTCCGGGTTGCGACATACCCCGGCGGCGAATTCCCGACTAACACGTCGTTCACGATGCTGTCGAACGGGATGGTGTCATATGATCCCGCGATCGATAGCATTGTATTCCATGGCGTTGGAACGACTATATTAACGATCATCGGTTATCCAATAACGTTGAATGCAACCGGCTTGTCGGTAAATTCATACATCGCCGGCACCGAACCGATGGCGACAGGAATTGGCGGGACGAGAATATATTATTTGCCCACTAGTGTGTTATTTAGGGTTGGCACGACGCCAGGCGGTTATTTCCCGTCAAATACGTCGTTCCGCGTCACTTCCAGCGGTAAGGTCTCGTACGATCTGGTCTTGGATGGACTTGTGTTCCGCGGGTATGGTACAACGGTTTTATCTTTTGTTGGCGTCCTTGTTTTGTTGGACCTGAGCAGCTCGTCAGCGAGTGGGACAATAAATGGATTGTTACCGTATACGACGCCAGGTTCTGTAGGTTTATATTTCTTGCCTAAGATCGTTTTGTTTAACCTTTTATCATACCCTGGTGGCTCAGTGCCTAATAGTGTATTCTACATAAATGCTGCGGGCATCTTGAGTAAAACGCAAATTACGTACACGTATGGGATCATCCGGCTGCTAATCGAGACGGATTTCGATGCACCACGGATCACGTGGCAGTACCTTGGGGACGGCACAGATGCAAATCCCGGCATCATCGTGATCAATGCTTCAGATGCATCAGGTCTACAGGTGGATCCTTCAGGCATATATCCAGTCAACCCAGTTCCCGGAACGCACGTGTTCACTTTCACCGCGGTCGATGCGGATACCCATTACCCCGGCGACCAGCTTAGTAACACGATCTCGTTTAACATCACGATCGTGGACGATGACACGGCGGCACCGGTCATCACGTGGTGGTACACGGGCGATTATACTGATGCGAACCCCGGGAACATCATCAT
Source organism: Candidatus Sigynarchaeota archaeon (assembly GCA_030587525.1). Classification (GTDB taxonomy): domain Archaea; phylum Asgardarchaeota; class Lokiarchaeia; order Sigyniarchaeales; family Sigyniarchaeaceae; genus Sigyniarchaeum; species Sigyniarchaeum tengchongense. The sequence goes on from JAUQYW010000459.1 coordinate 5,714, forward strand.
TAACGCGAGCGACGCATCGGGCCTGCTGGTCGATCCCTCGGGCGTGTATTCGGTGAGCGCAACCCCCGGCAGTTACACGTTCATCTTTACTGCTACCGATGCAGACAACGATCGCGTTGATGATTCGCTTTCCACCACGATCTCGTTCAACATCACGATCATGGACGATGACACGGCGGCACCGGTCATCACGTGGTGGTACACGGGCGATTACACGGACGGCAACCCGGGCAGCATCGTCGTGGACGCGAGCGACGTGTCGGGCCTGCTGGTCGATCCCTCAGGCGTTTACCCGGTCAACGCAGCGCCGGGGACGTGCTTATTCTCATTCACCGCGATCGAAGCGGACGACGACGGCTGGACCGGCGACGCGTTGGACACCACGATCTCGTTCAACATCACGATCGTGGACGATGACAATGAATCCCCTACCATCTACGGCTATTACACGGGCGACTTCACAGATGGCAATCCCGGTTACGTTATCGTGCTTGCAAATGACAGCAGTGGCTTGACCGTTGATCCTTCGGGCATCTACCCAGTGGCCAACTTGATCGGCCTGCAACAAATCTTTACCTTCACGGCTATCGATGCAGACGATGATCGCCCCGGAGATCAACTGGAAACCACGGTTACCTTCAACGTGACGCTGGTCGATGATGACATTGATTGCCCTCTTATCAATTCTGTTATCTATCCGGCGACCGTGTACGACAATCAGAGTGATTTCCTCGTCGCCATCAACGCAAGTGATTATTCCGGCATAAACGAAATCATCATTTCGATGCCCAGCGTGAATTATTACGCGACGCTTGCGAGCGGGATCTGGTACGTGAGCATCCCGACACCTGTTGTGGGGAATTATTGGTTTACAGTCATCGTATTCGATGCGGACAACGATTCTCTTGGTGATTATCTCGTCACCACCGGCAATTATACGTTCGAGGTCTTGCAGAGCAGCGTTATCGGGTCGCTGGAGCTATCCATCGATGTGCTCGGGTTCGCGCTCGATTACACGCACGGGATCGCGGTCTCGTTCAGGGTTGCCGCCAACCAGGTTGTGGATGCCTCTTACACGGTGCTCATCCAGCTTTGCACGGCGACCTTCGATGCACTTGGCACGCATTCCGTGAAGCTCGTGGCTTTAGGAACCTATATCATATTCGCATCAGTGATGGATCAAGCCGGCAACCATGTTAACGCATCGATGCAATTCGTCATCGACACAAATATCGTCCGGGATCTCGTGCTCGACGAAATTGCCACCATCGAATACATGATCGCTCATGCTCCCGCGAATTACTGGCGCAATGCCAATAATTGCAACGCGATGCTCAATAAGGTCGAGGAACTAATCGCGCTTGTGACCAATTGCCAATTTCAAGAAGCATACAACAAGCTCTTGAACGATATTAAGCCAAAGATCACGGGCCTGACCGACAACGAAAATGGCGTCGTTTTCGGGAATGGTATCTTCAAGAACGCGTGGATTCTTGATGGTTCACTACGGCAAGAGTTTGAAGTCCACATTGACGCTGTACTCTGGGCTTTGCACTTGTTATTGTAAAACCAGGGTACTATATTGCATTTTTTCTTCATGTCTTATTTTTTTTCCTTCAATTTTTGGGATCGCCTAGAATACGTTCATCATAATCATGTTAAGAAGCCGGGTCTCATTTGCAGGCGCGGCAACGACATTGCCCCCAAGTCAAATTACCTTTTTGAATGACTGCGAATCAAAAATACCAGGAGTAGAATTATTTTTGAGGAGATCGTGGTAATAGAAAAATCGCTTCGCTGATTGACCATACACGGATTAATTTCTGTTCCTTGATAGAGTCAAAATGCTTATCATTTGTGATGATGATTGCATCTTCTTGGAGCGCGGTTGCAGCATGCAAAATGTCGAATAACTCAACAGCTGGAAAATAAAGTTTGCATTTCAAGATGTTGGTATCATCAACCTCTATCACTTTGGTCTTGAAAATCAAGAGGGATAATAAAATACTTGCAGAGGGGGAAGCGAATAAATCTTGATATTTTTGCATTTCTTCGATGATATATTTATTGCCTATCAATTCAATGTCGCTGTTCTTGATGCAGTCCACGATTAATTGTAAGGTTGATGACATTTTCAGCGGATCTTTTATTGCAGCGATGAACACGTTAGTGTCGAGCAAAAATTTCTGGTTTATCTTTCTGGATTCGTTCATTCATCTCTTCCTTGACAGCCGAGACAATTTTATCGATGTCCACGTTTTTCAGTTCCGCTTCGATTTTTTGCGCGATATCAGTCAAATCGAGTTTTTCCAAGAGAATCTTGTTACCCGCGTGGACGATCAAGAACTTTGTAGATGCGTCGATGTTCATTTGCTTCCGGATCCGGGCGGGAATTATCAAGCGGCCGGCTTTGTCGATCGATGCAATTTCCATGTTGTATCGGATGAAAAATAAAAAGACAATATAATATAGTTTGCCATTTTACCATTAATGCCATTATACCACATGTGGAACGCAACAACATCGGGCTATTTAAACCGCTAAAGGCTTCTGAATTTCTGAATAGAGAGATATGACGCCTCAACGGGCACGCCAGGAACGACGAGGCGGGCCAACGAGGGATGTCCAAGATTGTCCAAGATTAAAAGAACTGTAGATCAACCCCTGTTGATGATGAACGTGAATTCCCAAGCAGGTGCACCAGATTAGAGAAATGCAACTTCCTCCTTTCGCAATTTGCCGGCAAAATGCTTGTCGATGCAATCATCGCAAACATCGCCGATGAACCTGAAACCATCATGCCGGGAAGCATAAGTCGTCGTTATTTCGATGGAATTGGTCCATCCATTCTCGACGTCCTGCTTGTCGAATTGTTTACCGCAAAAATCGCAGGTGATGCGCGTGACCTTCGGTCGCGTGATCGTTACTTCGGTTAATATCGTTTCTTTCATATAGCGAAGCATATCCTCGGTTATTTGTAAAGATCAAGTCAATCACAGGTATAAAAGAACATTAGGTAAGAACCATTCACGTGCTGGTGGATTGATCATGCATTTATCTTAAAGCAAGTCAGACCGCATCGATATAATTCTTCTTGAAATCAGATTTTTACGTTCACATCCAAGATTTTTCCAAGAATATCTCGGAGTTTCGATATAAAGGACCCGTTACTTGTCGTCTCACGAACGAGTTCAGAACTTCTTTCCAATGAAACGACATGCCGGCCAATAAAGACGAGATCACGTCGATCATCGCCCGTACTTGCGGGTCCAAGAATGTGTCCGATAATCCGAGTGTATTAATCGAATATGCAAGAGATACGAGTTTCGCTGAAGGCAAATCCCCTGTAATGATCGCGTGGCCAAAAAGTGCGAAGGAGGTGCAACAGATCATTGCCGCGGCACAAGAGTACGGGATACACCTCTTGCCAGTGAGCTCCAGCCCCGGTGCCCGCGTTCACGGGGATTCGGTACCCCGGTCAATCGATTGCGTGGTGGTGGATCTCTCCCGCATGCGGCGGATCGAACGTCTCGACAGGGCACATCGAGTGGTGGCCTTGGAACCGGGCGTGACCTTCGATGACCTGCTACCCCGCCTTCGCGAGCAAGGGTTGCGACTCAACATGCCCCTTGCCCCAAGGACGGGTAAATCCGTCGTGGCGTCAGTGCTGGAGCGGGAGCCAGTTGCGATGCCCCGGTACCAGTGGGACAGCTCGGACCCCCTCCTCTGCACGGAGATCGTGTTTGGCACGGGTGACATGTTCCGGACAGGTTCTGCAGCTGGTCCTGGCACGATCAAGGAGCAACGCAAATCCGGGCAG
>JAUQYW010000460.1 GCA_030587525.1 Candidatus Sigynarchaeota archaeon
ATCGCAAGCAACGAGCATTTCTTGGTGCAAAAGCTGAATGAACTTGGTATGCTTTATTGTCGATCGGATTTCTTTGAAGATGCGATACTTGACCTCGCGGAACGAATGGTAGGCTTACGAGCCGTGCCGGAGATACCGGCCACTGCTATTATATACACTAATGCATCCACGGAAGCGCGGGAAAAAGCGATTGTCCAAGACCAGGACGAGGCTGCATCGTGTTTTAATGAGGGCATCGCGAAGTACCACCAGCAGCAATATACCGAGGCGATAGCGAGCATGGCAAAAGCGAGGGATTTGAATCCAAAATGGGCCACCACGTGGCATTTTCTCGCGTGCTTCTACCAGCACGAAGGTGAGCTCGATCAAGCCATGGCTTGCTGCATCAAGGCATTGGAATTGGACCCGAGGCTCGCTGTTTCTCTTAACGTTGAAGCGTCGGTTCACTTGAAGCGAGGCGAATTCGACGGCACGATCGATTGCTGCAAGAAAGCACTTGAGCTCGACCCCGGGCTCGGTTTGTCCTGGAAACTTCTTGGCCACGCGTACAGCAAGAAAAACTTGAACGACGAGGCCATCCAGTGTTTTAATCGGGCGCTGGCTCTTGACCCGAACGACGTGGAAGCCTGGTACACCCTTGGCACGCTCTTCGTCAAGAATCAAGATGCAGGCGAGGCGACGCGATGCTTTACAAAAGCGATCTCGCTGAAAAGTGACCACGCTCCTTCCTTGAGGGCACTCGCGGAGGTGAAACGCGAGCCTGTGAAGGTCGTTCAGGTGAAGGCCGCCGCGACAACGGAAGTGTCGACGATGGAGCCGAAAGCCATGCTGCCAGGCCTCGCGCCGCCTTTTGCACCGTATGATGGCGTGGAACCATATCTTTTCGTCAGCCACGCCGTGGCCGATCGAGCGGATGTATATCCAATCATCGAGCATCTGCACAAGGAGGGCATCCGCATCTGGTTCGACCAAGGTGTACCTTCTGGCGAGGCATGGTGGGACATGATCGACGACAGGATCAAGCACTGCGCGACGTTCATGGTATTCCTGTCCCAGAACGCCATTTCCGAGCCGTACATCCTCGGCGAGATCGTGCTCGCCAAGCGTCGCCTCGAGAAGGAGGAAATCCGGTTCATTCCCGTGTTTCTCAACCCGCTAGAGCTTCCCACGCAGATTGGCTTGATCATCCGGAACATCCCGCCCGTCGTGAACCAGGGGAGCAATAACCGCCAATTCATGGAAAGAGTGCTCCGGAGCATTGTCGATGCGGTTCGGCTCGGCCGGCGGGGAGCAAAGCATTCTTGATATGCTCGATTTATGAATAATGATAAAATTTTCTGGGAAACTTGATGCGTTGTTTTCATTTCGCGTGTTCATTATATTCATTCATTTTTGAAAAAAGATCCATTTTTAATTCAAATTATTAAAATCTTTGTAATTAATTGCAGAGATCTTGCACGCTGTATAGATCACAACATTTTTCGGAACATGACGTGTTTTTTCATATCACGATAATTGATAAAAAATCATGACAAACAACAAATGAAAATGAAAGACACGTCAAGGAAGCAACCGGTCCATCCATTCCTTGCATTTCTCGATCTTCTTGGATGCGGTGCCCGCATACCCGTGATCGAGCAATTCCTCTTGTATCAACTTGGCCTTGTACACGCGCTCGTAGGCTTTCCGAGCCTCGCCCGATTTCTCTAGCACTTTCGCCTCCTCGATGTATGCCGTGTAGATCTCGTTCAGGTTCTTGGCAAGGCGGGCGACCTCGTCGTTGACATACTCGTTCATTTCCTCATCTTGCAGCACCAAGCCAGCCAAGAACGTGGGGACGGCGTCCATGTTAAAGTTCGTCTTGATCGACACCTCGTGCACACTGCAAATGCGACCCATCACGGTCTCGATGCCTAGCGCGGCCTTGATGGCTTCGAGGCGCCGTGCTTCGGGCAAGTCGACCTTGTTCGATAGCAAGAGCAAGGGTTTACCCTTGGCCTCGGGGCGGTTCAAGATTGACCAAAGCGCGTCCCGCGCTTCGATCAGCCGTGCCACGTCGGACGCATCGACGACGAACACGAGCACGTCGGGATCCTTCCAATACGTCATCCACGCGGAACGGAAGGCTTGCTGTCCCCCGAGGTCGTTGAACTCGAGGCTAATGCGTCCCAGGACGATGCGTGAAACGTTAATGCCAAGGGTCGGCGTGTGATCGAAGTATTTTTCTTGCTGCAAGTAATCGACCAGCGTCGTCTTTCCCGCGCGGTCAAGCCCGAAGATGAACAGGGATAACTTCTTTTGTGGTGGCAGAGTCTTTCCGGCCTGGGCGGGCTTCTGCGTTCGCAACCTGGATAACAAGGATTGCTTGGGTGTCCCGGCTTTCTTCTTGCCCTCGTCCTCCATCTTCTTTTCTGCTTTGGAAATGAGTTTCTCGAGATTCTTGGCATCTTTCTCGTCGACTTTTATGCCTTTCTTGGCCATCTCGTCCAGGACTTTCTTTGCCAAGGTAAAGGCAGACAAAGCAGGATAATACTTCTCGCTGTCAAGTGCTTGCTGCCCGCGCAGCAAGAAGTCCTTGAAACTGGCACTCAAGTGTCCCGTGTTTCGTTCCATGAGAATTCACACTTCATTTGGCTAATATATCTAATTTTAACTTCAAGTCTTCAAAAAACTGACGGGAGATATTCATTTTTATGTTCTAACTTTTGTTTTAACTTGAAATATAATAAAAATTCCTAAGCAAATTTTCAGTTTCGAACCGGAAACTATTTTTCTCGGGCGATTTCAGCTCGCCATTCGAACATGGGAACGAATGGTGTAAGATCCAACTTCATTAAGCTATAGACCTATTCTAAAGTAGTATGTCATCATCCTATCTACTTCCTCTTGGCTTGAAGACCCCGGAATCTTTATTTCGGAGTCCATTCCCGTTAACCTTCATCGTAGGTGCGGGTATTTCCATGGATGGGCTCATCCAACAGTATGCTCAATATTTTGCGAATTTGGTCGATGTCTCGCAATTTGAAACCGCCAAGTCCATTGTCGAATCTTGCTTTTCATTCATTCCCGAATGATCTACGGGATTTGCTTTTCATGTCTATATTAATTTGGTTCATCGGACTGCATGTGAGGTGCTTATCCGAAACGAGTAAATTCCCGCACTTGACTTTTTCAATGTTACCTCAGATCTACACACTTTCCTACCGAAGTTTTGGGATTGCATTTAAATAAACTCGAATCATGTATCCTTTGTTAGTAAAGGTGGACGACATGGCATATGCGCCTATGGACTCCGGCTCATTCCCGATTCTTCCCACGTATCTCGGCGTTGCCGCGTTTTGCATGGTGATGACTGTCTTGCTGCTCAACCGGTGGCGGGAGAGACGTACGAGGCCGCCTAAATTGCTCTTCTTCGCGTTTTTATCCTACCTAACTTGCATCGTCATGCTCGCGGCGGGGTTTGCCGAGGTCGTCGCGACGGGATTCAAGATGGAGCTCTACCGGTTCTCGCTCGCGTTTGGATTTGCCGGCATCATGGCATCGAATTGCTTCTTGATCTTGTTCGCCGCCGATCTGTTCTCGCTCAATGTGAAGCACGCGTACGTGTACATAGCCATCGATTTAATAACCTCTGTCCTTCTTACCTTGCCGGTGAATCATTATGGCTGGATAGGTACCGAAATCCAGGGGTTCAATCTCCGGCCGTACTCGTTCGGGGCCATGATGTTCTTTTCCATCGTGATATATCTCCGCATCGGTTGGCACGCTTTCCACGTGAGCAAGAGCGTCGATGATCGGGTCGGAAAGGCGGGATTCGCCTTCATCGGGTGGTCGCAAGTCTGCTTGATCTTGTTTTTCTTGTTCATCGGGCTCGACATGATCGTCATCGCGGCAACCGACGCCACGGGCTACACGGTTTTCAACTTCCTCGGGTGGACTTGTGGGGCTTTTTTCTTCCTTTGCTCCTATCTGGGATTAATAATGCCGGGGTGGCTAAAGAACGGCCTAGAGCATGCCAAGCGCAAGAAGAAATGAAACCCACGTCACTCTTAGTTCATCACGCAAGGCGCGTGTAACGCACGATTGGCACCTAATAAATAATAACACTTAAGAAAGTGTACGCGGTTAGGAAATTGATACGAAGATGAATAGGACGAAAGTGCAATATTAAGGCATCTTTCTGTACGAGATCGAACGGGATGTGCTGGTCGAGATCGAGGTGGCGATCTACAAGAGGAAATTAACCAGCAACAAGTATTTTAAACTTAATCCGGATATCACGGTTGATGAAGAAGATGACAACTCATCAAAAAACTCATAGTTCAATTAAGGAAGACTTGATGAAATTTCTTACTAATCAGCCTGAAGATGTCACGATAGAGGAAATCATGGATTTTCTCCATGTAAAGCAACAAATTCTTTCTGGACAAAAGGCATTGCAGGATGGGCATTATTACACGCATGAACAAGCCAAAGAGTTAATGAAAAAATGGCTGGAATAAGATGGTCCCAGCCTGCCATCGATGATCTTGATGATATTGCTCGTTATATTGCACGGGATTCTCCAAAGAATGCCAATTCATTAATCAAAGGCATTTTTGAGATGGTTGACCACTTAGAAACATCACCTAAGCTTGGCCGGCGCGTAAAAGAATCAGATGACCCCAATTTAAGAGAAATAATTTACAGAAAATATCGGATTATCTACCAGATTCATGAAAACCAATTAGAAATTGTTCGTGTAATACATGGAAGCCGAGATTTCTATATCCGTTAAATTATACCAAGAAAACGATAAATATATTGGAAAAATAATAAAAATCCAAGCTTATTTTCACGTTTGATCTACCTTAATGCCCTGCGACGAGATATAGGCGTAGAACGAGCCATCGTCCGATAGTCGCAGCGGCCCGATGGGAACTGCTGAGAGTAATGGGGCGATAGTGTAGTTAGTGCTCCGTTTCGCGATCGAATAATTCATTTTTGCCTCGCCATAATTGTACATCGCCGAGATCGCGCTGTCGCCGTTTGCGGACAACACGGGGAAGGCATAATTGCCCTCGCTGATAATACGAGTCGTGTTCGCCGTGGCATTATAAAAACAGAAGCTTGGAGTTGCCACGTCGACATGTTTCATGATGTACACTGCACCAGCCCTCGTGCCCCAGAGTCCATCGAATCTGGTCCCGCTGTCTATCGTGACAAGTGTCCCCCCGTTCAAGCTCATTATCTTTATATCCGCATCGACTCGAGCAAAGTATGCACGGCTGCTCGAGACCACGCTGGCACCTGCTATCCTCCCGCCGGCGTCCGATAGCAAGGTCTGCATGTTGATCGTTGAAATCAATGTCCCGCCAGCCAGCGGGAACGATGCAATGCATTCTCGCAAGATGTTCCCGTGCGTGTCGAAGAATGAGCCCCACGTGAAGAACGTGTTGCTCGAGATCGAGCATTGGGCACCGAAGCGGAAACCCGATACACCTGATGACACGTGATATAGCTCGCGCACGGTCCCGTTGAAGAGCACCTCGATTAGTTTTGTACCGCCATCGGCAACCACGAATGCGCCGTGCCCAGCAGGAAGGGGCGTAACGCTGGTGATGTCATACACCGGTAGATTGATTCTCGTCACGTTCATTTGCACGGAGTCGTTGTAAAGGACGATCAATGCACGATGATAACCAAGAGACTCAACATGCTCCAAGAGGATGAGGCGCCCTTGATCGGTGACCGTGCATATCGATGCCGTGGACAGGTTCAATGCAGCAACGTCCATCGCGTCCAGGTCAAATCCAGATGTTATGGCCGGAGCGAGCGCCGGCGTAGCTTTGTCGATCGTGATCGTCGGCAATGGCAAGCCAGCTACCGCGTTCTCGTCCACATTCAAGCCGTTGATGACGTTCGGGTACCAATCCCACACGGTATAGGTGGTACCATCGCGCACGAACGTGCTCTTGAGATCGTGATGCTGCAGTGAAATACTCGTGATGCCGAGAGATGCAACGCTCTGGATCTCGGAGGCATTCGCGAACGCATCTTGATTCGTGTCTTGCCACACGTTCAGCCCGCTCAATTCAGCACCTTCAATGGTACCGTTCTTGTTCGTATCCCTCTGGGCGAGCTTGGAAAACCCGCTGCTCCAGCCATCCGATGACCCGAAGAGTTTACTCCCATCCATATCAAGATCAATCATTGGATTGAGGGTCGTGAGCAAGCCGTCGCTCTTTCCAAGCCATTCGCAGACCTCGTTCAGGCCATTACCGTCGATGTCGAAAGCTTGGAATGGGCCATGCGATGACGCGGGATGGGGGCGCCATTCACCGCCAGGAACATCGATGATCCCGTTCCCGTCCAGATCAAGAACGAGCGGTGATGTCGTCAAGAACGAGGATACTTGAAACTCGCGCGAGGCTTGTGCTGTTCCGAATTCTATGCCTTGGTCCATCATAGCTCCCCAATTGCGACCGCTATAACTATAGGCGAAATAATTCATGTCGAGCCCCGGGTTTTCCGTGCGGGTGTCGATTGATGTCGTGGGTAACTGTCCTTGCTTTAACCGGTTGACGTAGTCGTACAACACTTCCGAGAAGAAGTTCTCCTTCGCTTGGGGATTGCTCGCCAGGTATTTCCATAGGCGAGTTATACGCGATCCGTTCGCACCGAGCGTGTCTGCGACGGACGTCGCCTGAGCAGGGAACGATCGATCGAATAGTAACGTGATGCCGAGCGCGTCAGCGGTACTCTCCGGCTCCGAAGTGTTGAACATATACCCGCCTTCTTGCATATAGGCAGGTGTTCTAGGCTGGCTAATGATGATCATGCCGGTTACAAATGCTCCACCGATGACGGCGAGCACGACAATCGATAAAATGATTTTCGTTTTCATGCTAATATTCCCTCCATAAGAATTGGAAACGTGCAATGACCGTGTTTATAACGATATCATAAGAAATTGGGATGAGTTCGTGTATTCTAATTTCGTCGAATCTTTTTCACCAGAATCTTTGATGAGCAAGGATATAAATGGTTCGGTAAGCTCGGTCGGAAGCATTGAAACCAAAGAACAAGAAGCAAGTATCGCCTAATTTGCCAAGGACTTAATAAAATGAGAGAAGATTAAAAAAACTACAAATAGTTGTTTACAAAGTCATAGTTCGAAGCATTCTGGATCCAGCAGACCTGTAGAGCGCTTGCACAAGGCCATCGTGGTTCCGGGCAGCAGTTTCTTCGAGCCGAGCGAGGAAATCTGACAACTTGTTGAAATCGTTGAAGTACTGGACGATGCCGTTCGTGACGATTTTCACGCCAGGCGTGCCTGATTCGATGTAGGCGTAGATGCCCCCATATTTCGCCGAATGTTTACAATAGCAGATCTGACTTTCGTCAGACTTCAACCGCCAAAAACCATGCTCTTTTCTCAAATACTTTCCGAACATTCCAGTTGTGTTCATGTTTTTTCACGCATCCAATTTGTTTGTTGTTGGTAACGCATCCATTCGTTGGCGATCAGTAGATTACCCACATATTTCGAGGTGCAGAAGATCCCGGTATCATCACGATGATATACGAAATCTTCCAGTTTTTTCGTACGCATCCAATTCGTTAAATTCCTCAACTTTACCGCCATATCATCCGCATAATATGACGATAAGCCTTCTGGAGGATGTTAACGATGTGATGTAAATAACATCTCGGAAATATTTAAGGAATTTCTCTAACGGGATACCACCGTCGAGTCTACAAAAATTTACCGACCCTTGTTTCGAGTGGAAAAAGAGGTTTAATCTGCCGAGCAGGCGAATGGATTCTCGGGCCTGCCGAGTTTTTTGAAAAGATCGACGATAAACGTATTCAAGGGCTCCAGTTTCGAATGGTTAATAACCTTAGCCGTGATCACGTCTGCATATTTCTTTTTCACTTCATCGTGAAGCTTGTCGATGATCTGCAAGATTTGATCTTGATCCTCGAACGTCTCGTGAATGACGAGGAAAGTCACCTTTTGTCCATCCACGTCTCGCGGCTCGATCAGCATGTGCGTGTTGGAAAACAAGATATCGCAGAGCTCATTATTCGGAAAGAGCTCGCAGCCGAATTGGTTGATGGCCGTCACGAACCCCGTTATCAAATCGCAATTTAACTCGCATCGCTCGAACCGCGCCTCGTAGGCAAGGAGCCCAGAATCATTATAGATCATGATAGAGACGATCACCATGGTGAGGAATCATTCACCGGTGGATATTTAGACCTTTTTGGAGCCAAGAAGAATAGATCCGGTTTTTTTTTCCGAAACACTCCCACGAGCTGCTATTCAAGAAGAGTACTTCCAGGTATTCTTATATCTCTGCCATCTACATCCTCACATCCCTTCTGCTTGAGATACTTGATCCAGGCTCGTAATTCATCGGGGAAAGACGAGATCTGATTGTTATCGAACGTGAGCTGTTTCAACTTCACCAGTTTTGCGATGGTGACAGGAAGAGCGGTAAGTTTATTGCCTCTTAAATTGAGAAGGGTGAGTGATTTCAAGCTGCCGATTGTCGTGGGAAGGATGGTAATCTGGTTGGCTTCTAAATATAGCTGCGTTAAACTGACCAGTTTCCCTATCGTGTCGGGGATGGATGCGAGCATGTTATTCCATAGGACAAGGTCATGCAATGATTCCATTTCACCTATCGTGTCGGGAAGAGATGACAGCCGGTTGTGTCCTAGCTCCAGACGCTTGAGCCATTTCAGTTCACCGATCGTGCTGGGAATTGAGGAGAGCTGGTTAAAAGCTAGCTCGAGGGTCTTGAGTAATTTGAGCTCGCCAATTATACTTGGGATGGAGGATAATTGGTTACCATTGAGATCCAGAGACTTCAACGACACGAGCTGGCCAATCGGCCCGGGGAGCGAGGTGAGCCTGTTGGCGCCCAGCAATAATGCTCGTAGGAATCTGAGCTTGCCAATCGAGTCGGGAAGGGAGGTGAGCTTATTTCGTGACAACACGAGGTTCTTCAAATATTTTAGCTGCCCTATCGACACGGGGAGAGATGCCAATCCCTTGTCAACCAAGCCGAGCCCCACCACGTGCCCTCCCCTTGCAGCGAAGCCGAACATGTCCCGATCGAACGTGGAGACCGGCGGGATGGCCATGTTGATCGACGCCTCGATCTCGGCCAGCACGTCCCGCTCGACCTCGTATAGCTCGACGCCTTGGTGTTGCACTTTCGTCCTATTCATCGTAGCATCATTTTCCTAACCGGTCTTATCCAATACAGATGGCATCGATTTTGCCGTTATCATTTCAGTTTTCTCTCGATCTCCTTAAAATAGTATGTGGTGAATAATGACCAACAAACACGTGATTTAACCATGATGAATAAAAAATTAGCGATGCTCGTCGCCGGCGTGATATTAACCGTAGGAGGCCTTATTCCAACAATTGCACTCACGTTTTCTGCAGATCCAGCAAACCCGTATACCATCGGGCAACGCACGCTCGTGGCGAGCGACGGCACGCGCATTGCATCGTTAATATTTACCCCAACGAACACGTCTGGAAACCATCCCGGCGTCGTCGTTGCACACGGCTTTTGCGGGAACAAGCAATACATGCAACCGCTAAGCATCGAGCTCGTGAAGCGCGGCTTCGTGGTCGTGGCCATCGATTTCCGGGGCCATGGCATCTCAGACGGTTATATGCTGGGAAGATTTCCCACGGACGACATGAGCTTGGATATCGGTGCGGCCGTTGGATATTTGCAAGGCCTAGGCTATGTCGACAAGATAGGGCTTGTCGGGCATTCTATGGGCGGCCGCACGTCCCTCGTGTATGCGGAAGCACACTCGGACATCATCAACGCGACCGTGAGCCTCGGTATGGTCTCTATGGACTTCAATTGGTCCAGGATCCCGAATCTCATGATGGCCATCGGCCAGTTCGAGCAGACCTTCACGAGGCAAGACGCCATCGACTTCGTCCGGGCTTACACGGGCAATGCATCGGCCGAGACCGGCTTGCAATACGGCAGCTTCGCTGCCATGAACGCGACGAAAGCGGTGATCGGGCCGACGAGCGAGCACTTGGGCGATGTCTTCGAGCCCACGATCATGCACGAGATGGTCTCGTGGCTCGAGCTCGCGTTCTTCGGGTCAATTCGATGGCCGGTCAATATCACCATCACGATCCTGGTGGGATTTATCATCACGATGCTCGCAGGGTGCGCGGTGGTGTTTGCTGCCATCACCGCATACTTCTCCAAGCTGATCGTCAAGCGCCCCGCGTCCAAGGAGACCGTGGCCTTGCCGCGGGAATTCTCGGCCGGGAAGATGGTCGGGTTTTTCATCATCGGGTCCGTGGTGGGGCTCGGGCTAATCTCCCCGCTATCATCCATCTTCACGGTCACGATTCCCGTCGTCATGGGAAACTCGCTTTACGCCATGCTTGCTGGCCGGGCCATCGCCGTTCTCATCGCTTTTGTGTTATTCAAGATTCTCTATCGCAAGCAATGGAAGGCAAAGACCTTGTACGTGAGTTTCAAGGAATTCACGCTCCCGGGCAGCCGCGCCAGCATCGTGTACGGGCTCGCCACCGGCTTGGTCTTCTGCGCGATCTTCATCATCGCGATGGATTGGAGCATCACGGCGGCAATACCCACCACCCGGGAATTTGGCGCCATGTGGAGCATCGCCGTGCTGTCCTTTCCCCCGCTGATCGTCAAGGAATATTATGTCCGAACCATCCAATCCCGCATCACGTGGCGAAACAAGGCCCATGAGTTCTTTTCGATGGCCGGGATCGGTATCTTGCTTGACAATACCGTGTTGATCCCGGTGATGCTGGTGACGTGGGGCACCGACTGGGGCGCTTTCCTCGCGCTTTCCACGTCCGTGTTCGTGTTTTTTTCGGCCTTGCAACAAACCACGATCACGTGGGTCTACATGTTTTCTCGCCGGAACATTCTGAGTTCCACGATGTTCGCGTGCATTCAATACGCGTGGATGGCGATCATTTTTTACCCGTTTGGTCTTTCCTTCCCGTTGTTATGATTTTCTTTCCTTTTTTTTAATACGCTTGAATACTTGATGATTCCAGATAATCAAGCAAATGATGACCCCGATGGCTAATATGCAACGAAAAGGGATTCACTATCCCTTCGATGTACCGCGAAAAGGAATTCACTATATTTCAAACCTTGACGTGCTCGATTATGGTGTCGGCGATTGGAACCCGGATAGAGGACTCGGCTACCATCGCGTAGTCATCAAGGTCGAGCATCGTGCGAGTGCCGTTTTCGTGCATATTCCATGGCGGCGGCGGGATCCGGACGTGGAAACGAAAGGGTTTTTGCTATATCGCGGTATTGGCTGGATCCGGAAGCAGATAACAAACATATTCGTAGTTACCCTCAAACACGATTTTGCCGACATCATTTTCGAACCACGTTGGGGAGCTGGCACCTTCGCGCTGTATTACTTGCCCACGAAGCGCACGGGCAAGGCATGGTACTTCCCGGAGTTCACGTACTTGTCACCCGGGCAGCATGCAAGTCCACGATGGCTTGCCAAGAACGGGCTGGATGTTGGTATGAAACGTGCGATCGACCCGAATCAATTTCCAAAGGCAATTGCCGTGCGCATCGAAGCTGCTAACGAATTTCACTCATTCTTCCCAATGGAGGTCAATGCCACGGCGGATGAAATCGAAGACTTGAAATCCGCGAATCCGGACAAGCAATTCCTGCTGTTTCCAGAAAGCCGCGAGCATCCCATTCGTATGATCCATCCCTTGCCATATAGGTGGAAACAATCCCGCTCGAAAAACGATTTTCACGACACCGCAGCTCGTGGCGAGTATTTTACCTTCCAGGTCGGCGTATGGGCAATGCGATCCGGCCTGGACGGCATCGCGATCGACTTTCGCGACTTGCAATTGGAGAGTGGAACCAGCATCAGCAAGGACAAGTTCACGTGCTTGAACCTCGGCGGGGTGGATTGGCTCGGCAAACCATTCACGAAAGATCTTTCCATCAAGCAAGCTACCATCCAAGCCTTGTGGATCGGCCTCGATGTCCCCGTGCAAGCATCACCCGGGCAATACAAGAGCACGATGACGCTTCGTACTAGGAATGCTGGCTCGCAAGACATCGTCATCACCATCGACGTTGCTGACAAGGAGATCCTTGATAGAGGGTATGGCGATTTGTGGCGCCACGCGCGCATGAACTGGCTCAACTCGACGACCGGCATCGACGATGACGTGGTCAAACCATTCACGCCGGTTTTAGTCAACGAAAAAAGTGTTCGAGTTCTCGGCCGTGCCTTGGAAATTGGCGAGTATGGTCTACCGGAACGAATCGTTTCGACATTCACGAGCAACAATGATAGCTTTGGTGGACCAGCCAAGGACATCCTTGCATCGCAAATGCGTTTCTCTATCTGGCGCGAGGGGGAACCCATCACCTTCAAGGCGAGCGGCATCCAATTCACCAAAAAAACGAATGGTTGCGCCGAGTGGGAAACGACGTGCACGGCGCCGGGTATAACGATGCGCGTCGCGGCGAGGATGGAATGCGACGGGCACGTGGATTATTCGGTTGCGGTCACGGCCTTGGACAGGGTAGATCTCGACGATGCACGCCTGGAAGTTCCCTTCAAAACGGAGATTGCCCAGTTTATGATGGGTCTCGGCGTTCCCGGCGGGAACCGACCGCACGAGCACGCGTGGAAATGGCAGATGGATAAGGCAAATGCATCGACATGGATCGGAACGGTCAATGCCGGCCTCCTTGTCAAGTTAAATCATGCCACGCCGGATTGGCCAATGTACAATTTCAAGGCCACCGGTTTGTACCGCGATTGGGACAATAATGGTGCCGGCGGCTGCGAGCTCAAAGAAACGGGCGACAATGTCGTGGTGCTCTCCGCCTTCACGGGTCGCCGCGCGATGGAGCCGGGGGAGCAGCTCGCTTTAAACTTCGCGCTGCTCATCACGCCGATCAAGGTCTTGGACAAGAACCACTGGTCGTGGCGTTATTATCACAAGTCTCTCGGGCTGATCTCCAGAGGCACGAAGCCGTGGATCAAGACCGCTGCCAAGAACGGCGCGACGATCATCAACGTGCATCACGGGAACGAGCTCAATCCCCACATCAATTATCCCTTTCTTTCACTCGAAAAGCTTAAGAGCTTCGTTGTGAAAGCACGTGAATCGAACCTGCGCGTGAAGATCTATTACACGATTCGGGAGCTCACGAATTACACGGCGGAGATCTGGGCGCTGCGCAGCCTCGGCAGGGAAGTGTATACGTCGGAGGAAAAGCATCTCCATGCCACGCCCGTGATGGGCCATCCATGGCTCAAGGAACATCTCGTCACCGGGTACGATCCCGCGTGGCATCAACCGATCGGCCGGGGTATCTACGACGCGGCCATCCGCACCGCGGGCTTGTCACGCTGGCACAATTATTACATCGAAGGCTTGAGCTGGCTCGTGACCCACGCCGGCATCCGTGGCTTGTACCTCGATGGCATCGGCTATGACCGCGAGATCATGAAGCGGGTCCGCAAGGTGCTTGACAAAGCGGCTGACGATTGCCTTATCGACTTCCACTCGGGGAACAGTTTTTCCCCGGAATATGGCATGACCAGTCCCGCGTGTATGTACCTGGAACATTTCCCGTACATCGATAGCCTCTGGTTCGGGGAAGGCTACGATTATAAAAAAAGCACGCCGGAGTATTGGCTCGTCGAGATCTCCGGCATTCCTTTCGGCCTGTTTGGCGAGATGCTGGAAGGCGGTGGCAACCCGTTTCGAGGTATGGTGTATGGTATGACCAGCCGTCTCGGCTGGACACGGCCGAATCCTAGGGCGATCTGGCGTTTATGGGACAAATTCGGCATCAAGGAGGCTAAAATGACGGGATACTGGGATCCCGACTGTCCCGTAAAGACGGACCGAAATGACGTGCTCGTGACCGTTTACAAGAAGCAAGAAACCGCATTACTCGCTATCGCCAGCTGGGCCGATGAAGCCGTGCGCTGCCGCATCATCATCGATTGGAACAAGCTCGGGATCGAGCCCACAGGTGCCACTTGCTTTATGCCCGGCATCCACAACGACCAGCATCCCGGCAAGGTTTCCAAGGATTGCGTGGTCACCATTCCGAAGGCTCGGGGTCTCTTCATCATCGTCTCAGCTGGGAGTGCGTGATAAAAAAGATGCTATATATACACGTGCTGAGATTGGATCATCATGAACGTGATAGTTTTTGCACCACACGAGGACGATGAGGCGTTTGCTTGCGCGGGCACGATCGCGAAACACAAGCTTGAGGGTGATGCGGTATCCATCGTGTTCATGACGGATGGGCGCCTCGGCGTGAACAAGATGATCGAAGGAAAATACACGCCTGACCAGCTCGCGCAAGAACGCAAGAAGGAGGCCCTCGCAGCAGCGAAGGCCATAGGCGTGCCGAAAAACGACGTGATTTTCTTAGGCTACCACGATCAAGATCTCGCGAACCATCATGACGAGGCCATCCAGCGAATCGGTGATCTCGTCAAAAAGATCCAACCCACCTTCATCTACCAAGCCGTCACGAACTACGGACACGTGGACCATCTCGCAATGTTTTTTTTCGTGTTCGAGGCGGCGAAATCGATAGGGTTCACGGGAGAGATCAGGGTGAGCAAGCCCATGGGTTTACTGTTACCTGCCAAGCCACCAACAAAGGAGGCTGATTCCAGGATGGAGCTCGTGGAAAAGGATTTTAAAAAAATCGATAGCATCACTATAGACATTTCGCGCACGTTCGAGACGAAGATCGCCGCGGGCATGGCCCATAAAACCCAGCTAGGTATGTTCTGGGCCATGGTTGACCCCAAGGATGATTTTGAATCCGTGGTGAAGGAAGGTATGGCAGATATATTCCAGGACAAGGTCGAGGTCTTTGAACGGAGAGTCATTATTCCCATGCCGGCAAAGAAGAAAATGACGTGATCGCGCTTTTCGGGGCAGTCTTCTCTTGTTGTTTCTGGAAAGA
Source organism: Candidatus Sigynarchaeota archaeon (assembly GCA_030587525.1). Lineage (GTDB taxonomy): Archaea > Asgardarchaeota > Lokiarchaeia > Sigyniarchaeales > Sigyniarchaeaceae > Sigyniarchaeum > Sigyniarchaeum tengchongense. Next base: position 15,027 of record JAUQYW010000460.1, read on the forward strand.
ATTGGTTCCGCGTGCCGAGACATTCTTTGACAATAATCGGCTTCCACATTTTTCATTATCCCGTTTGTGAATTCTTAACATATGGCGCGACAAGTCAATGTTCAAGATAGCATTACCACGAACGTCTCGATCAACCTGGAGAAATCACAAAAAACCCGGCGTGAAATGCTCGCGGTCTCGTGGACCGCGATACTTTTGAGCAGCTGCATCGCCGTGATATTTTGGCGCACGTTCACGCCAGGCGAACCAGAATGGTGGCCATGGTTGCATTTTATAGGCTTGGCCTTGCTGTTTGCATTGACTTGCATCCGGACATCCTTGAAACCCTTGAGATCGTTCCTTTTTGTCTTGCTCGTGATATTCGGGCTGGGATACGGTGGCGGATGGAAATGGGGCTTGATCCAGTTCATCATCACAAGTCCCGTTGGCAATTTCTTGAAGACCCAAACCCCGCTATCGATCGGGCTCCATCTTCTCCGATTGTTGCCCGCCGCGGTCATTCTAACATTCTTCTTGATGAAGGGTCGGAAGCGGGCTGAATTTTTCTTGATCAAGGGAGATGTACGTGCCCTCGTTGTGCCGTCTAAGCTGTTGGGCATGAAAAAAGCCGAGCCGTGGACAAGGATCGGTTCTATCTTTAGCGTCATTTTCACGAGCGGGGGGTTTATTTTCCTTTTGCTCCGGTCTAACAAAGGATCGATCGCGGATTCGATGGATCTATTTGTCACGGTTCCAGTTGCCGTCTTGATCGCCGGGATCAATGCATTCAACGAGGAATTCACGCTACGGGCAGCACCGCTCTCGGAGATCTGGCAAGTCCTGGGCAAGCAACAAGCGCTCTTGATCACCACCATCTATTTCGGGATCGGCCACTATTATGGCGTGCCTAATGGCGTAATTGGCGTGTTTCTCTCCGCGTTCCTCGGGTGGTTTTTGGGAAAGAGCTTGATGGAAACGAAGGGCTTTTTCTGGGCATGGTTTATCCACGTGCTTCAAGACATCGTCATCTTCACGTTCTACGCTGTATTCCCCGCGATGCCATGACCCGCAATTATTAAAAAAGGCCAGGACACAAGCGAAACCGTACTCTTTTTTTATACGGCATATAGGCGAGCGATGCACTCAAAATCTCTTCTTCACACTTGATCCTCAACCTGAGCAATAATGTCCCGATGTTTCAGAACAAGCCCGGGAACAAACGATAGCGCACTTTTGCTTTATATTCTTGGTACGACGGTAACACGCTCAAGACCTTTTCTTCCCATCGAATCCTGAACAACAGCGAGATAATCCCGGCAAAAAACAAGACGATGCTTGTCACGTTGATTCGTTGTATGACCAGACCAACGCACATCACGATTTCTCCAGCATACATGGGATGCCTGACAATTTTATACATGCCCCGTATAACCGTTGCTCTCCTTGCGGGCAAGAATCCCATGCTCTTTCCCAGCGATACGATTGACAGCACCGCGATCGTGTTCCCCACGATTACCAAGATAGATCCCACTTCAAACTGGGAGAAGAGTGAGTTTTCGACCATAGCAAAGTATTTGATGAAAAGAGGAATGCAATATGAGATAAAACAAGCGACGACCCGTTTCAAGTCGACATCTTCCTCGGAGAGCTTGCGCCTCCAATACACGACGGCAAGCGATGAATAAAAAACAAAAATGAAGATATTTTGTATAACCGGCAAAGTTCCGCTCGAGATTTCATTTGGAACGATTTTAACTAGCACCATAACAGCGATCGCGATAAATACAATGCTCAACGCTTCATTGAATTCCTTGGAATTGAGCTTGGTAAAGAACTTGGTATTCATAGAACCACTCGCAAGGATCAATCAACATTTTAATCGTGCGGGATACTTGAACATGATATCCTCGATCGGCTTGGTGATAATCAATTCTTCGATGAGCGACGCGTATTCGATGAACCACGTCGTGTCCCGGAGCTTCTCGCCCATCTGCTGCAGTTTCGCGATAGCACTTCTCGCGCTCTGCGATGGGAGGAACGGAGCGAATTGGGCAAGGAACTGATCGAATTTCGGGAGCACCGTGTTTGAATCGATGTATGCAACGATGCCATCGTGCAGCTTGCTTTGCAGTGTCAATGCCTTGTGCATGCTCTGGATTTTCGTGCTCGTATCTTGATACACGTTTTTTTGCGCCGCGTTGAGAAATTTATCCAAAACATTGATGATGTAAGATGCCCCCCACTCCATGCGCTTGAAATTTGACTTGATGTGACGGTATAGCTTGAACCATTCCGCGGGATCGTGCCGATGCTGCGTTATTCTTGCTGTAATGTCCTTCGTGTCTTCGAATTCCCAGAATAGTTCCTTTTCGATGAAGATTTTCTCGCTCAAATAATAACCGATGATGCCCGCCGACATCATGGACATTTTTGACACGAGATTCTTGCCCATCGCGCGAATCCGGAGGCTCTGAGGAATGCTCCTGAAGCCCATGGGCTCCCCGCACTTGGCACACGCGCCAATGTTTCCCAGGAATTGAAAATCATCGACCCCGCATGTATGGACGACAGGAATCTTGCCGTTATACAACCGTTTCGCACCGCAATTGTAACATTCCCAGAATCCACAATTGACGCACTTGAAAAATCGATTTTCAGATTCTGGAACGCCGCATGCGTCGCATTTTTCCTTCTTGTACGTCGATGAGTTATCCATCTGGTCAAAATATGAAACTTTTGTTTCGTCGTAGATGCCGATCTGGAACACGGGCGAGTTCTGGTTCGGATGAATGACGGCTACCTCCGAATATTGTTTTTTCAAGCGATCGGCAAATGCCTTCGCCGTAACCTCATCGTTGGCGGTCTGAATGATTTTGAGCCATGGTCCTATTAGATTTTCCATGTGGACTTCTTGGTGTAGGAACATAAAAAATTGATCTTGCGGGAAATCGAGCAATATTAAAATAGGCTTAGATTGGCTTGACGATTGTCATGTAGTTGCTAGAATCCTTGGAGGTGTGCTTCACATGCCGGTTAAAATTAAAAGTTATCTTTCCCCTACAGATAGGCTTGCGGAGATCATGTTTGGCTTGATAATGGCAATGACGGTCATCGGTGCGGCGAGGGTCGCGTTGCTCTCGGGCGACGAGGAGGTGACCGGACGCGTGATCATCTCCGCGGCGCTTGGCTGCAACATCGCGTGGGGTCTCGTCGATGCCATCATGTATGTGTTCACCGAGCTATTCGATCGCGGCAAGTATTTGGGTCTTGTCGCCAAGATCAAGAACTGCAAGGATGAAGAAACAGCGATTCCCATCATTAACAAGGAGATCGACTCCATCATCCTCGATAGTTTGAGTGATGACGAGCGAAAGCGCGTGTGTTCCGATGTCTTCAAGTCCGTTTCGAGAATCGAACCAAAGGCAGCGCGCGTGACCCGGGACGATATCATGGGCGCAATCGTATGCTTTCTCTTTACATTCGCGACCGCGTTCATCACAGTGGTCCCTTTCTATATTCGGCCATGGAGTCTCATGATAAAAATGTGGTTGTCAAGGGGCATCTCGTTCGCCATGCTCTTCGGCATTGGATACGTGTATGGTAAATACACGAATCGCAGCAAGATCAAGACCGCTATTGGAATGGTCGTGATCGGCCTCGTCATCAACATCGTGATCCTCTTGCTAGGCGGTTGATCCCGCTTCTTTTC
>JAUQYW010000431.1 GCA_030587525.1 Candidatus Sigynarchaeota archaeon
GGTCCTCGGCTGATCCGGCGACCATCTCGTGGGACGCTTATGATGTGTTTGACATCAAGAGCCAGGGAATCTATGTCCAGGAGGCATCGATCGAGATAGAAATCCCAGATCCGGACCCAGATCCGGAACGGGATCCCGAGACCGAGATCCGGACGCCGAGCATCGACATGACCATCTCGAAGAGCATAGAAACTCTATCCATTTCGGCGAGAGTGGCCGAAAGTTTCGAGTTCGATTACTCCGGTGGCTTTTGGCTTGGTATTGATGCCTTGACCATAATTGATGGTTCGACGTTTAATGACGAATATTTTGCTCTTGGGAACTCGCTCGTTACACCAGATAATTACTATTATCAGGCCCGTTATAGTGCGACGTGGCCGACAGGTGCCAGTCGACACCACCTTGAAATGCTCATGCCGGGAAGCACTGCTTGGGAAGATATGAGCGAGTTTGATTATGATTTGACGGCCACGGCTTGGCGGATATTTTTAACAGGCGCTGACGCCCCAGGCATTGGCACTTTCAAAGTTCGCATGTCGTACACCATCCCCACGTTCAATGTAGCAGGGAGCATTGCTTCATCGCCGGAGTATTATTCGGACATCGAAGAATTGCACACTCGGATTTTCGATGATTACATCAGCATCACCGGATCGGTCCAGATCAAGGAACTCGAGATCAAAGCCATCGAGGACGCGATACCGAGCCGTAGAACCGTCCAGGAGATGGTGTTCGATTTGCACCCCGACTGGGAAACATTGTTACCGCTAGAGGATCCGGACATCAAGGAAAAATATGACGACGGGACGTTCTGGACGACATGCATCACCAGCTTGAGTGACTTGAGCATCCGGTTCGACCACGAGGAGAGCGTCGATCTAATCAATTATCTCACTGGCTCCGTTGTCGTCCCGGAAGATGCCGACTTGGAAACAAAGCTAAGTTCCGCGGTGAATTACCACTTCGATTATGATTTTTACGACTGGGTGACCCAAGGCTGGAGAGAGGCCAATCAAGGCGCGCCGGTCTTTACCGCGTGGAATTCATATCGCTCCCCGCGCAGCAATTTCCTAGACCATGCGACTTGGCACAGTAACGTGCAGAATTTTATCGGCCCCGCGTGTGGTCATCCGACCGAAGGCATACGCATCCGGATCCGACTCGCGTTAGATTGGACGACGGGGCCGGGTGGTGCCATGGAGATCTTCAATGGCCACGGCTTCGATTATCCGTTCGACAACGAGTGGGTGAACAGCCGGATTACCTTCACCGTGCGTGATGTGAATCTGGGTCTGCGATATATGCTGAACGTGGGAATACCTCCCGTGCTCCCGCGACTTGAACCTGATATCGATGCGCCGGCCATTAACCGGCGCATCCACGCGGCGAGCACCACGGCCGTTTCCTACGACAGCTCCCCTCTTGTCGGAGATCTGGGTCTCGTCATCAATGAAATCGAAACAGAGCCATGGACCTCCTCGTCATCAATCGAGCTCGCTAATTACGGCCGCTCCATCGATGTCAGTAACTACTACTTCCAGTTGTATACCGGTGGGGATTATTTCGGCGACAAGTACGCGCTCGAATCCCTCATCCCTGTGCCGGCCGATAGAATAATTCCTTCAGATGGCCTCCGCGTGATTACCGGGGTGCCGACTGATTGCCAGCATTATTACATCGTGCTGGTCACGCCGGAAGGGAACATATGCGACATGTTCAAAGGATATTACCAGGAGTATTTCGACGATTACTACGGCGTTCACTTGTTCCCCGAGGAATGGATCGGCACGACAACCGAAACATTCCCATCCTGGATCGCCGCAAGGAATTATGATGGGGACTCGAACTCCCCGGCGGATTGGAGTGCCCCGGCAATGCATTCGCTTGGCGCGTGGAATCCCGGGCAAATAGGCGTGGCCAAAGTGGACTGGAGTCTTGTCGCAGAAACATTCGACATCACAGAAGATATTGACATGGCTGCGCGCGTCGCGTTCAAGAACGTAGCGGATGCAAGTCTTATACGTGACTATCTCATCAAGATGAAGGTTACTGATGAGCTTACAGGGCAGATTATGTTTACCGGCCTTGAGACCGTGCCATTTACAGCGGTCTTAGTTCAAGACTTGACCGTCACGGGAGGTTGCGCCCAGGTGTTCGAATCGCGCAGTGCATTCATCGACTCGATCAGCGTATCGACCAAGAATATCATAGGCGTTGGCACTTATCCGGCCTACATTCTCATCCATTTGAGCGAGGTTGACAGCGATGACGAGCCTGTTGACGACTTTGCGGCTGCCTTGGCGGAGTTGAACAAGCAGTACCACGCCAACACGATGCTTTTCTCGTATAGCGCGTTCAGCCGATCGTCTATGGGCACGGGGGATGCATTCGGTATGACCATAATTAATTTGCCGAAATTCCGCACCGGGATAAGCCCGGACACGGACACGGTTTCCAGCACCCTCGATGATTTCTCGGTGGTACCACGAAAGAGATATGCTGTGGAATTCTTCGCTCTTACAGCAGACGGAACTCAGCTCTCGGATGGTTCTTTCATGATGCAAAAAACGGGAGCTGTCGGCACGGGCGCTTTCCAGTTCGACGGCACGTCGTGGCAAGCACTCGATACGAACCTGGTCATGTCATTGGCATGTAGCAATCGCAGCTATCTCGTGGCGACGAAGGCAGACCTCGATGCGGCTGGCTATCGCATCCGGGTGCCGCGGGCGATCATTCCGTCGTCCTTACTTCACCCGACCACTGCCATGCTCGCCCGATCCTGGGCGACCGGGTTCCCGCGGCTGTTCACCATCGATGCATGGGTAGAGAATGCCATGTGGTATGGCACGGGAAACCTTGATTCGCGTGAATTCTTCTCCGTTTCCCTTGATGTGAAAACCGACGCGAGGGTTTCTTACAAAGAAACCGGTTCTGGCTTGACCGTGCCGTATATCGAGAAACAATACCGCGTGCCAGTATCGAGCGCAGCTGAGGCTCTAGTAATCGATCTTGATGCGACTCTTGATGTGGAATACTGGACGGACGCTGATAAGGACACTTACGTTATGAATCTAGACGGGACGTCAACATGGCAAGGAACCACGAGCCGCGCGGCACAATCATTCATCCCCGCATCAACATCCCTCGAGCAAATCTCGATCTGGGTGTATGGAATTGCAGGAACTGGCACTTCGCCGATTTATTTCTGCGTTTATGAGACCGAGCAGGTCACGACGCTTCCTTATGGCCTTCCGGTGTTCAAGCGCGATATCACAAGTCTCATCGACGACGCGATCGGCAGTGGTGGAGTAGCGCCGTTTGTTGTTACCGTTTCGGACATTGGCATCGCTCTTGATTATGGGTTTGTCGATGGGCGTTATGTCGGGAAGGAATATGCCTTCTCGATCGAAAATTACGAGGGGCGCATTCTCCAATTCGTGTACGGCCCAGACGTGAACTATGTGGATGGCGACATGGCGATCATGCAGAATGGAAGATGGACTTATCTCGCCAATGACATCAAGTTCATTGCTAAATTCGGCAATGTTGCATCTATTCGAGGAATTGGAGCAGATGCTCTGTACACGCTGCTCAAGAACAATGCTGCAGGAACTAGAAGCCTCGTCCAGATCAAGACGACGGGAGGGCAATGGGCTGATACGATCTTGACTTCGCGCGGCGTTTTCTCGGAAGCCCCGGACTTCTCCAGCCTCGAGGTTGGCACGGGCGTCCCCCTCCTCACGTTCGTGTACCCGCTGGTCAAGGGCAAATCAAATATTGTCGACGGGACTGGGCAAGCCACGATCCGCATTGTTTTTGACTACACGCAACTAGTCAGTCCTATTTTCTCCCGCCCGGGAATAACCGGGTATCGTGCATACTTTAGCGCGAACCAAGTTCTCGTGCATGATCTCTCGAATGAGCGAACTAGCACGACCGTGACCAGCACCGCGTCGATCGACGTTACGGTCATGGTTCCCGGCGTGGCGTTGAAAGACCTGGATAGCATTGCTCTTGACGTGACTGGATCTGATATGATCTCGATCATCGATGGCAACGGGGAGGCACTCGCTAACAATATAGCTATTCCTGCCTTTGGCAGCGTGAACCTTGCATCTGGCCAACTTCAAGTTATGTCGTTGGGGCATTCGACGGTTATTTCGCCGAAGCAAGGCGTGATATGCAATGCAGTTTCCGAGCTCAATTTCAAGTCGGGTTTCGGCAATTTTTTGGTTCCAGTCGTGGGTGTTCCAGGTTCATACACGCTCCGCGCTACGATCAGCTCGACGATCGAGGTCACGAGCACCCGGGCTATGCCAGTTAACATACATCATGCATTCCAGGTCACGAATATCAACATCATCGTGCAATCCTCCGAATTCGAATCACATGAAGTATCACAGCGACGGAACGTGGCTCGTGTGCAGATCGTTGACTTGAACAGCGACGCTCGTCCTGACATTTTGCTCGATTCAGCCATGTGGGCGCGCTCGGAGGGCACTGATCGGGTCTACAAGATCAAGATCCAAGCGCACCTTGCTGATCAACCCGGGGAAGTGTTGGGGGACAACTACATTACCTTAAACGTTTTCGTCAGCGCTCAGGCACCGCGGCCAAAATTGCTGCTGGATGCGAACAAAGCATTCGATCAATGTGCGGAATTTACGGGCACGCCATCGGCCCCCGCTCAGTTCGCTGTGAAACTCCCGGCGAGTTCCGGTTCCGTGGTTCAAAAAGTCGTCGAGTTTGACATGTGGTTGTTCCGGGATGCATCGACACCGGCGGGCATCATCATCAAGCTGCTCAGCCGGTTCAACGCGGTTCTGTTCGGTCTATCGTTTAAGACCTCGACGTCGTCTATAAAGGTATCCGTCTTTGACTTGCAGAATGCACCGACCGGCCTCGAATTTGACCCGGAGACCTGGACGCACGTGCGGATTCATCTTTTATCGCCCACCATGGCGGAGGTGTGGACCGGCGTGGATTCAAAGCACTCGGGATTGGCCTACGCCACCTTGCCATGCTTCGCGAGCATCGATAGCTCTGGTATCTGGAGTGTTGGGATAACATCGACGACGACGAGCCGTATCGACAACATCGCGTGCTCGTGGAGCCCGAGCATCATCGATTTTACGGGTATCTTTGCCGACGGCACTCCTCTCACTGCCACGAGCTCCGATTGGAAAGAGCTCGACACCAGCATCGCCAGCACCGGCGAGATCTTCGCCGATGCATTGCATCCGCAGCTTCCCCCGGCCGAAACACCTGTTGAGGTTAGTGGAACCATCTCACTCGATGCATATGTTCAGAACATCCACACGACATCGGTATCATTCTCGTTTAGATCGGCGGGTGACACGGCATGGACCCCGATCGGCACGGACACGACGGCCGATAATTCCATATTCACGGTGACTTGGGATTCACACATAGCTACGAGCTTCATTTGCGAAATCAAAGCAGAAGCCCAAGCTGAGTATAGCGACGCGACCCTCACGGGCAGCGACATTCGGAGCGTGTATATATGTAATGGCGGGGCCGGTACAACATTGGGCTTCGTACCAATTAAAGGCGTTGATGCGTTCATCGAAAGTACTGAGCCCGTGTTGCACTATGATGTCTCG
>JAUQYW010000451.1 GCA_030587525.1 Candidatus Sigynarchaeota archaeon
AGTCGATGAAGGCTGCGCTCGTGGCAATCAACTGTTCAATATCGTCTCCGCTGATTTCAATGTTGACGGGTTTTCCCGTCGGCGGACCCATTCTGTTTTTATCGACGGTTATCTCCGCCCCAGGGATCCCTTTCACCGATTGTCTTATCGAATCCACGAAAGGTTCGGTGCGCACGCCGTTTCTTTTTGAAAACTCGACGAAGTTCACCGTTATCTTCGCCATGTTCGCCGTTTTCGTGCCCCCGTCGAACATCGATTCCGAAGCGCCGAGCGCAACGTTGGTTACGACCGATTCAACAAGCGGATTGTTTATGTTCCTCGAGCTGTCTATTCCCAACACGGTGTTGATCCTATGCTCCAACTCTTCGGCTATCGAGTTGGTCACCGTCACATCGGTTCCGACCGGCAGTTTAATGTAGGCTTGAACGGTGTTAGGCTTGTTGTCGGGGAAGAAAACCACCTTCGGTTTTGCCGCCATCGTAATAAAAATCGTGACAAAAAACAAGCCCACCAGGCTCCAAAGGAGGTAGTAGGGCCTTTTGCGGCGAAGCACGAACCTCAGCACGTTTTCATATTTGTCCATCAGCGCGGGAATGAACTTGTGCTGGAACTGCTGCAGTACCCTCGCCCCGAAGAAGGTGTGGATCACGTACAGGATCGCGACAAGCATGATGAAGTTCGCAAGGCCGGTAACGCCGAAAATGTAAAATATGCCCGCGGCGCCCGCGATAATACCCCCGACCGTAAGGCTCTTTTTACGGGGAAGCGCGGGAGATTCATCGTCGGTACGCTTCATGAAACTCACCGCAAACACGGGGTTGAAGATGTATGCGACAATCAACGAAGCGAACAGGGTGATGATAAGCGTGACAGGTATGAAGGACATGAACTTGCCGGTGATCCCGGGCCAGAAGGCCAGGGGGAAGAAAGGAGCAAGCGTGGTGAGCGTTCCCGACAGGATCGGCTTGAACACTTCACCCGCCGCGAGCTTGGCCGACGTTACTATATCGTGATCGTATTGCAGGAATATCCTGTGAGTGTTTTCGATCACCACAATCGCGTCGTCAACCACGATGCCCAGCGCAAAAAGAAACGAGAACATCACGAGCATATTCATCGTGAAGCCGATTACCGGCATCACTATGTAGGCCAAAGCCATCGAGAGTGGCACGGACAAGGCGACGAATATGGCGTTGGTGAGCCCCATGAAGAACATCAGCACGATG
>JAUQYW010000469.1 GCA_030587525.1 Candidatus Sigynarchaeota archaeon
TGCTGCCATCATTTCCACGCCGATCCTTGTTTCATTCGTGCAAACGGGATGCGGCACGGCGACGTGCGCTGCCTGGATTTTTGGATGGATACCATGCACCAGTTGCGAAGCGGTGCAACCGTTCGGAACGAATTTTGGATTTACACTAATCATGTTGCTCTGCATGCTTTTCTATGGCTTGTATATTTGGGCATTAATACTTTCGTTGCGGGTATTTTTCAAGAAACCAGCGTCGCCATACATAAAAATTAAGGACGAATCAACCGGTATCATAATGGGCTCGCTATTCATCGGCTTGGTGATGAACGTCTTCGCTTTGTTTGCCGCAGGAACGAGCGTGGCAGGATGGTGCATTAGTGCCGGAGGACTCCTGTCGTATTTTAACTCCAAGCGACTACGTTTCGATGTCAAAATCTCGGATATATTAAGCCACCGCCTTGCGGCACTGGAGGAACAGGCTACTGGTGCCATCATCACGAACAAGCATGATGCTCTGGTAGAGGAAATCAATATCATCTGCAACATGGCAACGGAATCGAATTCATATGACATTCTATCCAAAGCCATTGCATCCAGGGAGCACGTGCTGCACATGGCATCAATCATGAACTCGATACGAACAAACAAGGTCGTGAGCTTGGATTCGTTGAAAGCCATTATCAAGGTGCCAGATTTCCCCGCGATGATCCTCGATATATGCAAGAAGTTCGACCTCGTCATAAAAGGTGACGCGGTCATGATTCCCGATGATATGAATCTCGAAAATTTCTTAACCGAAATAGACAAGATGTTTGCTTCGTGGAAAATGAACGAGACGGCGAAAAACGCGAAAATGGTCTGAAATATACCATACCCATGATGATTGCAAGCAAAGTTGCCTAGAGAGGTTATCCTACCTTTGATTACGTTAGAACAAAGTTGACTATGGATGAATATATCTATTGCTGGGTCCAATCGACTTTCACTTCGACACCTAGCACTTCAGACATTCTGCTGCAGAGAGCCTTTAACGTCGGATCGTTTCTCAAATTTTCTATCACTTCATATTCATATAAGTCGATGACAATTTCATAAGTGTAACTGGCGAGCACGAATCCGAACATGCCGTTCATGTCGAAGCCACCGCCTAGAGAGAAGATGTGCATTCTGTTATAACGCGGCCTCTTTAGCTCTTCATCAGACTGAGGATAGGGATAGTTAAATCCACTGAAATTACCAGAGATATTATACTTGATCTCGATCTTTTCTTCATGTAATTCCACCGAACCATCACTTAATTCGAAGTCTTCCTTGGGAAAAATGATATCTCCTGATTCTCCGGATTGTAGGGAGTCAATGACTCTGGCCAACCTTATACGCTCGTCCTTGCTGATGATGGTCATTTCCTCCAGAATATTGATGATGCTGCGGAGCTGTGGCTTGGTCGGTACAAAGGTGTTACTCTCAACGCCGATTAATTGTATCGTCTCGTCACTCATGCCGATATCGCCTAACCTATATCCGTCGCCGTCTTAATTTACCACGGGAAGCTGTGACGGCCGCTACGAGCACGCCGACGAGGCCGGCCACGACGGCGATGGACGCGACGAGGGGCCAGTCGATCGGGTAGTCCGAGGGGGTCCATGGGTTTTGAAGGGGAATCAGTCGCAAACTCATTCTAGATGAATAAAAACATTTATATACTTGATCTACTTGAGCTCTACTTGAGTGCTTAGTAGAGATCCACTTGAGCATAAAAACATTAAAAAAGGAAAACTGAGTTGTTATTTATGGCTGAAGCAGAAAAAAAATCCCCGTTTTCCGAGGCTGAATTGAAACACATAGCCAAGGAAAAAGTCTTGCAGAAACTGGGTTTTAAAATCCACTTCCTGGCCTTCATTGGCGTGAACTTGGCCTTGCTGGTCATTAATTATCTAACGGGCTTGGCAACGGTCTGGTTCGTGTATCCACTTGCTGGATGGTTCATCGGCATCGCGGCGCACTGTGCCTATTACAACGTGTACTCGCACGGTGTGACGGGTGGGCAAAGAATTGGCCTGATCATGGATGCCACCGTCTACGCGGCATCCGTGCCCGCGCTGCTAGCGATCAACTATTTCTCGGGCTTTGGTTATTGGTGGTTCTTGTGGCCCGCGTGCTTCTGGTTGCTCGGCGTCATCATCCAAGCGGTCGTCTACAAGAAGTCCGTTCCCAAGTCTGATGCCAGTGGCGAAAAGAAGTCATGGCTTGATCGGAGTGTTGAGAACGAGCTGGCCAAAGCAAAACGGAACCAAGGAGGGAGTTAAATCGTGTTCTCTTCGGGTAAAGAATTCCAGTATAAAGGAAGGCACATCAAGCTATCCGCCCATGAGTTCATCACGCTCTTGAAAATCCGGGCATCAACGGTAGGGATCAGCGGGTACAAGCTGATCAGCGACCTTGCGAAACAATTTGCAGGATCGTGGGCGCCTCAATCAGGGACGATTTACCCCATCTTGAGGCGGCTTACCGATGAGAAGCATCTCATCGACGAGAAGGATGAAAAAACGCCCTTAGGTCCCGCGGTGAAGGTATACAAGATCAAGGATGACCTCGGCAAGACCATTGATAACGTTCTCCTGGACAATTACCAGGCGGACATCACGTTTTTCCAGAACTATGTCGAGTTCTTGTTCGAAAGCATCGAGCAATCGGTGAAATCTGGCTTGTTAGAAGCCACCATCGGCACGCAAGTGCAGGCCGTGCTGGACGAGCTGATAAAAAAACTCCAGGCAGTCCACGGGAAATTAGGCGAGTTGCAGAATGTCGAACCGGTACCGGTCCCGTTCAAGTGCAAGAAGTGCAACGAGATCATCGATCGAGAAGGAAACTATTGCCCGAAATGCGGCGCCGAGCTGAGCCCGGGCGAAAAGAAAGGATCTGGTTAACATGGACATCTTGTACGTGAACCCGGGAAAGCTTATGTCTGGGCTCGACCCGCTCGTGAAGAATCCCCCGCTGAACCTGATGACGCTCGCGGCGATGGTGCCGGAGCATGGTGCCCGGCTCCTGGATTTCAAGGTCGACACGTACGACGAGCAGGTCCTTCGCGCGGAACTTAGCCGCGCGGACGTCGTTGCGATAACCAGCCTGACCCCGCAAATTTACGCGGCGTTGGATGTCGCGCGCATCGCGAAGGAGCTGGGTGTTGTCACCATCATCGGCGGATATCACGCCACCCTCGATCCTGAGTTTGTTGCCAAGGATCCCGCCGTGGACGTCGTCGTTCGGGGCGAGGGGGAGCACACCTTTCGTGAATTGATCGACTTTTTCGATGGGAATCCCTATCATGTTGAATTGAAGGACATTGATGGCATTTCATTCAAGCAAGAGGATGGTTCCGTGTTGCACACGAAGCCCAGGGCGCTGGAATGCAACCTGGATATCTTTCCCTTGCCGCGCCGCGACTTGATGAAGGGGAAGGAAAAGTATTACTTCATGGGCGCAAGGGCCGACGTTGTCGAGACGTCACGGGGCTGCCCGCACCACTGCAAGTTTTGCTGCATCGCGAAGATGTGGGAAGATCACGGGCAAGGTGTCTCGTATCGCTACAAGAGCTTGAAACGGATCTTGGAAGATATCGAACATGTCGCCGTAAACAACAAAGAATACATTTTTTTCTCCGACGACAATTTCACGATCAACCCAGGCCGCGTCAAGCAGATCCTGGAAGGCATCATCGAATCGAAGGTCGCCAGGAAACTGCACTACGGCTGCCAATCTCGGGTCGACACGCTCTATGAAAACCCGTGGCTGGTCAAGTTGATGAGCAAGTCCAAGTTCCGGCAGGTGTTTCTCGGCATCGAATCGCTCCACCAGCAAAGCCTGGATGCCATGAACAAGGTGCACACGACGCCTGCAAAGGCCAAGAAAGTCGTGGAAATGCTCTCGAAAGAAGGTATTTCCGTCTACGGCGGCATGATCATTGCCTTTCCCGGCGAGACGCGGGAGATGGTTTACCAGAACATCCAGTTTGCGAAGTCGCTCAAGCTCTCCATGATGCAATTCACGCCGATCACGGCGTTTCCCGGCACGGAATTCTACGAGGAAATGAAGGCAAAGGGCATGATCACGAGCACCAACTACCTGGACTACGACCTCTTCCACACGATGATGAAGACCGAGCAATTGAGCGCCGAAGAGATATACGGGCTCATGAAAGAGGCCTATGCAGCATGTTACCTCGACCACGATTACATCAAGCAGCAAGCCAAGCAATTCTTGAACCCGTTCGGCAAGTGGCGGTGGCTCTTCAGGAAGCTACCCTATGTCATCAAGCATTTCTTGATTGGTGGTTCTAACATGCTGGGCGAGCAAGGCATCACGAAGGACATCATCTCCGACGAGTTGCGAAACACGAAGCTGCCCGATTTCGCGGATGTCCCGGCGAAGCCTGGCAAGGAAGTGGAGGCCAACGCGCCAAGGGCAACCGTTCAACCACAGGTCATCGAAAACAAAGAGTAATCGCGTCCTGGCTTTTTTTAATTCTCTTTTTATCGTGTTAAATCCGAGCATGAGAATTTACCCGGTACCAGTGTGCACTTTTTTATGCTCTGTGGTCGAGGAACCGATCGTGATGCACCCATGGCAATAAAACGCACCCTCTCATCATCGATTTTCCTTTTGTCACTTGCTGTCACGGTTGTGGCATCGTCCCTGATTGCACGGGCATCGGCGAGGATCTTGCCGCGAAGCACGTGGCCATTGCAACCGCTGGATAACGACTATGTCGGCTCTATCGAATGGCCGAGAGATTACACATACACGTTGACCCTCGTGGCGAGCGCAAACGCTACGGCCTACTTCTATCTCAGGGAAAACATCACAGACATCATCCTTTGGAAC
>JAUQYW010000483.1 GCA_030587525.1 Candidatus Sigynarchaeota archaeon
CCTTGACTAAACCGGAGAAAAATGCACGATCTACCATGCCGGGCCAAATCAATGCGTCAGGATCACGCTATGCTTTCATGCCTTCAACCGTCTATAATGTTGGATTGGTAACTCAACCTTTTCCTGGAAACATCGAAATCAGCATGCAGATACTCAACGAGTATAACGGTTCGGCTTGGTTTCCTATCCACAATCCCGTGCTTGGAATGTATCATTTCGAAGTGGGGATTGGTCCAGCACTTCTTGTCGGACGGCCGCTTTCAATCGGGAACTATCCCGACGTGATAATTGGCTGGGTGAACTCATCTGTACCTTACGCATCGTTCGATGTTCTAAATCAGACATTACTACTCGATCCCGTCGAATATCACTCGATCCCTGTATCCTGGGCTGCCACTGTTACTCCAGGACCAGATTTCGAGGAAATAGATCCCTTGATCGTGTACGGGATACCAGCAAACCACGCGACGAACATAACGACTATCCTGAAGCCCACTTCGGAATGCCAAGATTCTGCTCGAATATACTTTAGCACGCCTCAACAACTCTATCGTAAACTCGTGATTGTGGAAGATATAGGTCCTACCTCGAACATGACAACTGCGCAGTGGGAGGAAGTTATGGCTGCGGATTGGAGTGGCATACTTAACTTCGGGGTTCGTGATGTGGATCAGAACCTGTTCATGTCGACCTGGTGCGAGGATTTGATCACTTCATATTATTCCCCTGGTCATTTCACCCATTTCATGTCGAATTTTGACTGGAGTGAGGGAGGCACTTCGGGTGGTGGAAGCGGAGGTGGCGGAGGAGGCAGTATCGGCAGTCTTATCGATTCGCTCAAGGGGCAAGGGGGCACCATATTGCTGGTTATCGGCATCGTTGGTGTCATTTACTTGATGTGCAAATGTCGAGGCAAGGCGCCGAGTAAAGCCGCCGAAGGGATGGCGAAAAGCGCTTCACAGCCAGCTCAGCCATCATCCGGTTCGGACGAGACGATCAAGTTACTCTGCCTCACCATGCTGTCCGAGAACGTGGCCAATCATCGTGACAGGGTTCGAAACCAGATCGGAGCGTCCCGGGCTCATGACCCCGAGTTAGAATACAAGAGAAAATTGCTGGAATGATTAGAGGTGATGGTACGAATATGCATGACAATTCAATTCTTTCAACTCATAAAGAATTCAACCTTGATCTCGATATTAGAAAGAAGGAGGCGGTTGTTTAAATGGATCCATTCGCATTTCTCAGGCTCTTGGTGACGTCGTTTTTCGCGAACATCGTCGTGATAGGCTTGCTTGTCTCGCTCATCATCATGGCACTCGGGACGCTGCTCTTGCCTCTGAATCGCAATCGTGGCGTTAACCTCTTGCTCAACGGCATCATCCTGTGTGGCGTGTTGAGCGGTCTATCAGCAATGCAGCTTGGGGCGATCCCCGCGACGTTCAATGCCGTGGCGCGGGCCGGGCTCTACACGTTCCCGCTTGGGCCTGCCATGGACGTGTACACCACGATTATGGGCTGGATCTTGCGTGCAGTGAGCTTTATCTCGAGCTTGTTCATGATCATCGGCATGCTCATTATGCTCGGCTCGCACGGGCACTCGGGCTGGAAACCCTTCCTCATGGGTTTTGTCATGGAAATGCTCGGCACGCTCATCGGCGGCGGGGGCATCATCAGCGTGATTATGCACTTCGTTGGGATCTCGGTGCCGGTACTCATGTAAAAACCTTGATCGCAGAGCTATCACTTTGTACTATTTTTTATGCCTATTATCTGTTAAATTTGCTAAACTTTAACGTGAACATGATGCAATGGACGCTTTGTAGCGCGATAACACGCAGATACATAGGCAGTTCGCGATTCTCAAAGAGTTATTGGTTATAATCGCTGCCTTAATTATCGAGATGTGGGAAGATAGAGGTATAATATGTGGAGGAAAGGGTAGAACCCAGCCCACCAGGAAAAAAAAATAAAAGAGGGGAGGGGGAGAGGGCGAATAGCACGACAGTCCCGGCAGCATCACCGCAAGGGATCCGCCAGCGGGCGTGCCATAAAAAAACGAGGACGCCTGGCAGTTGCTGGTGTTCTACCCATAGTTTTCACGCTGTTTCTACCTTAATCTTTTTTCAGTGTTGAAATATGGTTTTCTTATTTAATAACATATCGCAAATAGATCTATTTCATCTCGAATTTTAACGAATTTGAATGAATTTACATGAAACACTAAGCGAATGACAAAAACGTAGAGAGACATATAGTTCTGCCCATGGTCATTCAATAATAAATCCGTAGTATAGACCAGTTACATAAGATCATCGTCATTCTCGCTACCATCGTGGTTTAATCCCACTCTTGCGACCTCTAGTTCTTTGATCTGCCCGATCAGCTTGGTAACCGCCGTTCCGACAATTTCCTTCGTCTTGCACCCCGTGCACACGATGCGCCCCGTGCTGAATATCAGGAAGACAGCCTTAGGCTCGGCCATGCGATAGATCAGCCCGGGAAACGTCTCCGGCTCGTACATGGCATTGTCCATGACGATCGCTGCCTTATCGAGGTCGACGGACACGTGCAAGTTACCACTTGCCACGATGTTCTGTATCGTGATCGCGGGTTCGGCTGTGATCTCGATCTTTGCACCCTTGATTTTCTTGATGACGTCCTTGGTGATCACGGCGGCTTCGCTGGCATCGCGCAAGCCGGTGATGACCATCTTGCCTGTGGTGAAGATCAAGACCGTCGCTTTCGGGCTCGGAACACGCATGACCAGGCCGGGAAATCGTTCGGGATTATATTCGCAATCAGCATACTTCCGGGCGATCTGGTTCAAGTCGATCTTTTCGCCGTTCATGTCGATTGCCACGGTCGCGACGATGTTTTCCACTTTCCATTCCGGCTTGGCTCCGGCATCACCAGGGCGTGATTCCTTGAGCGTGGGATTTGCAGCACGTTTTTTTGCCAAG
>JAUQYW010000499.1 GCA_030587525.1 Candidatus Sigynarchaeota archaeon
CATCTACGAGGCCCTCGTGCCTGTGGTGAGGAATGCCTACTCGAAAATTAACCCGTATGCATACATGGGGCAGGCAAAGCCGAGCATTGCCGACATCGAGTTCATCCTGAAATGGGACCAGAAGGTTTCCACGCGGATACCCACGACCTTGAAGAAAGGATCAAAATCGTTCACGGCATCCATTCCCATTTTCATAGATCCAAACGAGCTCGCGCCGAACCAGTGCGAGCAATACAACCACGTGATGCTGAAGTTCAAGGAATACCGCGACCAGCATCCGGGAATCGAGAACGTGCCGGGGGAGTTCTTGATAACGACATTCGATGCCGCGCCGTACTCGTGGAACGAACAAACCCTCCTTGCCACCGTCGCCGCGATATTGCGCAACGGCGAGTGGGATCCCGTGAAGGGCGGATCGATCAAGAACATCGCGGACAAGGAGATTCACGATACATTCACGGACACGAAGGGGAATTGCGAGAAGTTCAGGGCCTTGCAGTTCAGGATCGCGGAGTCGATAAGCCAAGATGACTTAAACAAGACGAGCACGTTGCTGCGGGACTTGTTCTCGGAGCCCGTTTCTCAGGTTGGGCGGGAAATGATAGATACCGCCATCAAGAAGGTGCTGGCAGAATTTTCAACACTGGCCGGGGAAAACATACCCGAGCTGGAAAAGTTCCCCTTCGGTAGCGCGATGGTACGATCGATGTCTGGATTGAAAGCTGATGCAGACCGCATCATGAGAAGTGACCGCATCGTCGCGCGGGTGAAATCGTTCATCGACGTGTTCGATGCCATCGGGACGGATGCATCCAGGAAGAAGGAGCTTGAAAGCACCAAGCAACACTTGTATCGCATTCGCGAGCTCAAGGAAAAAGGCTTGCTGGATCGATACCACGACTTGATCGAGTTCCTATCTGTTACGTTCGCGAACTGGCTGAACACGCAAGCCGCCCCCGAGGTGAAGGACACGCTAGGCTCGGAAAAAGAAAAGGCCTTAGAAATGCTCGGGAACCCGGATGTCTTGTCCGACAAGGGTTGGAACGACGCCTGGGACATCGCCAAGCACGCGTGGGAAGAATACTGGTCATCGTACATCCGGTTGCACGAAAAACTCGTGGCCGACGTGCACGCCGCGGTCGCGACCATCAACGATGCGATCAGACGGGTTGAACCGTCGATGAAGGTGAACACGAAGCGGCTTACGTCGATTTTCACGTGCAAGCAATCGCTGGCAATGCCAGAGAACATCACGGTGGCGGAGAGTTACGTTTGTCTGAAGTGCAAATCCGATTACAACGCGCTCCGCGTGTTCGAGCTCGACATCAAGACCGAACTGGATGCCATCTTGAAAAATCTCAAGCCGGTCGTGTCGCCGCCAGGGCCACCAGGCAGGGGTGATGTCGTGGGTCCCGGAGGCGGCACGGGCACGGGCGGTGGTGGGCAACCCGTTCCTGCCGGCCCATCTGCCGAGGAACTCGCGAGCTGGGGAAAATATTGCACCCTTCACGAAGAGATCGAACAAAAAATCACGGATATCGAGAATCAAAAGATCGTGCACGCGGGCAATACCGACGTCTTGAAGAAGATAGATGGGATCGCGAACGAAATGAAGAAGGACCATCCATCGTTCAAGACAAGCCATGCATTATCCGACGAGCCGGTCGCGTGGGACGTCGAAAGCCAGGCATGCACGGCTTGCAGGCTGCCCTACATGAAACTCGTCGACGTCGCCTCGGCGCTGGATAAGGCTTACAGCGATCTTCTCGGGGCATTGCGCGAGATGCAAGACCAGATGCTTTCCCGCGAGCTGGACGTGATCGTCGATGCCAACGACGATGCCGCGACCATCGCAAAGAAGGTGCAAGAAAAGGTAGGCGTGGTTGCCACCATCCTCTCCAGCTTGAAGCGGATCGAGCCGGGACGAATTAATAAGGTCAAGATCACGATAGGAATGAAAAAGGTCGATTGATATTATTGAGACGGCCCAGGGAAACGAGTTAAAATCGATCATCGAGGGATGCAAGGACATTCTCGAGCAGGAGTTCAAGAAGCGACTGGCGGACAAGGGAATCCAGGAAAGCACCGAAACCTTGACCCCGCTGGAGGAGCTCGTCGAATATGGCATTCTCGATGATGAGAAGGAGCGGGAAGCATTCAAGGCGCTGCAAGGCGAGTTGTGGAACACAATCAAGGTCGAGGTGGAGGCGACGGGCGAGACGTGGCAAGAAGCGCATTTCTGGTTCGTCGATCGCTTGGTGTATACATTCTTGAACCGGTTGTTCGCCATTCGCGTGATGGAGGCGCTCGACTTGCTTAAAGAATCGACGTTGGTTCCCCAAGCAGACCTCGGCAACCGGGCGGCACGGCTGGCGCGGATCCAGGAAAAGCAACCGGGCAAGACTATGTTCGAGTGGCTACAACTCGTCTTGCGAGACGCGTTCGACGAGATCGGGAAGGAAGTGCGTATATTATTCGATGAATCGGACGTCGCGTCGCACATCTGGCCTGGCGGGCAAGTTATCGAGCAACTTGTGCAGAAAATCAACACGGTAAGTCCCGATATTTATAAAAAATCAGATATTATCGGTTGGTTCTACCATTACTACGTACTCAAGGCTCGAAAAGGACATAAAACGATGAGTGGTAAAGGAAGGGGATCACCATCAAATCCAAACTATCTATCCATCTTAAATACTGTATACACACCACGTTGGATGGTACGCGTACTCGTTGATAACTCACTGGGACATTGGTGGCAAGATACTAGCCCCAATTCCGAGATTTTTTCGCAAAGTCCATTCTTCATCAAGAAGATACCCGTGCAGCTCGACTTTCCCACGAAGGACATCACGAAGCTGCGGATCCTGGACCCCGCGTGCGGTTCAGGCAACTTTCTTGTCTACACCTTTGAAAAGCTCGTCGACATGTACAAGGAAACGCATCCCGACTGGCAATATTCCCGGATCGTGCGTTCCATACTTTTAAATAACATCTTCGGCATCGACATCAACCGCCGTCCTGCGCAACTATCGGCGCTGGCACTCTACATCTCGGCGAGGAACGTGATCAAGACGCGGGCGCCAGCCGAGCTCGCGACCTTCAAGATGCCGCCCGTGAACATCATTTGCTGCGACATCCGCATCCCGCACGACAAGAACAGGGTACTCTTTATCCAACAGATAAAGGATCCCCGCATCCAGAAGATCATGAAGGACGTCGTTGAGCAATTCGACAACGCCGACCAGCTCGGCTCGCTCATCGACATCCAAGGCCTCCAAGCAGAGATGAACAAGATCAAGCTGGAGAAGCGGATCGAATCGAAAAAAGCCCCGAAACTCGACGCCTTCATGCCGAACGGAAAAAACACATCGCCGGATGATGAAGCAGCGTTGGACCTTGTATCAATCATTGAATCCGAGGTACTCGCGGGACAACAAGGCAACATCGGCATGCAGCTGTTCGGGCGACAAGCAAAGAATGCCGCATCCCTTGCCCAGGTCTTGATGCGAAAGTACGACATCATCATGGGAAACCCGCCGTTCGGCTTGTCGATGGATGCAACGAAGCAAAAATTTCGAAAGTTTTATCCGAACACGTATGGAGATCTTATTTCTACTTTTGTTGATCAATCGGTGCGTTTATTGAAAGTGAATGGTCATATCACTATGGTTACAGACTTTTCTTTCTTGCACCTTCCAAAATTTGAGAAATTCCGGTCGGAAATTCTTCTTAGACAATCATTTATTGAATATCTCTTGATGATCGGATATGGATCGCTCCCCGATGCGGGAAACCGTCCCGTCTTATTCATTTTGCGAAAAAATAATGAAGAAAGCAAGAATATTGCGGGATATTACCGGTATCCACAGTATGATATAAACAAATCATTTTCAACAGAACATTATATCGCAGAGATTTTCAAAGACGTTCAAAACATCAATTCGTGGTCAGGCGAGGGTAAGCTGCCACGCGGCTGGAACCGCATCGACCAGGCCGACTTTCTCTCTCTGCCCCGTTTTGTCATCGACTTGTCTATTGCTGAGAAATTCAAGCCGCTGCTCGAGTTCTTCACGAAATACCAAATACTTGATATTAACCAGAACCAGAAGAATGAGAATGATCAATTAGAGAGAATACAAATAGGAAGAGCATTTCAAGGGATTGCAACAGGTAACAATGATATTTTTGTGAGATTGTCACACGAAGTCCATCAAAGATATATTCGAAAAGTAGAATCTATCAATGAAATAAATGAAGTTCCTAATAATAATGAATTCCCATTTGTTCCATTCTCAAAAGGTGGAGGCGATATAAGGTATTATTTTAGTAATGGTTTCTTAATTTGGTGGAACGCGGAGTCTATTAAAGTGATTAAAAGTGTAAATGGTGTTATTAGAAATCCAGACTTGATAGGGAAATCGGAGATTATTTGGTCAAGATTCTCTGGAAAGCCACGCGGTAGATTCTGTATATGTCAAAATTCGACCATGTGCGATGTTGCCTCTATGAGTATTCGGATTATTGAGAAATCAGTAAATCCACAAACTCTTATTGCATATTTAAATTCTAAGATTGGGATGTTTTTCGGACGACTTCAAACTCTTAAAAGAGCATGGGAATGCGGTATAATTGCACGATTCCCAATTCCATTAAGATTTTTGGAGGAGAAATCTTTACTCTTATCAACACTTTCTAAAGAATCTTTCCAATTAAGGAGGGATTGGGACACCGGCTATCCAATGTCCCCAATATTTGCTGAATCCTTAGTTGATAAAGTCATTAAGAATAATTCAACTATAAACGACAAGGGTTTTCCAAAAACAGGGCATCCATTCTGCCAAGAATATATTCCTTGCAATAGTGAAACCACCCGAGTGATAAACAGCCGTGATTTGGAAGGAAAGAGCGCCACATCCAAAAAATTACTAGATTTAGTAGAGCATCGCTTTGATCTTCTCACACAGCGGCTCGATGAAATCGACGACGAGATTAATAAGATTCTCTACGAAGGTTTACTCGATACAGAGACGTCCAAGGCACTAGACGAATATTATGATACCTTCGTAGGGAAGCTAGGCTGGCAAGCCGAGCGGGACATATGGCTCAAGGATTTCATTCTGGCAGGCTTAATGAACGTTACCAAGGCAATCCCGAAGGGTATTATCCCCCTCAACACAACCAAGGCAGACGAACTCGGTCTCTACGATCGATTAATTACTTTGCTTTGCAAGAAATTCGACCGTGACATCCACGGCATCCAGCCCATCTTGAAGGAACTGGAGGAATTACTCGGCAAGGATGTCAAGCACTGGATCACCGACGATTTCTTCTTCTACCACTGCCAGCGGTTCGGTGGCCGCCCGATCATCTGGCAATTCTCGTCCCGCTCGAAGTCTGGCAAGGAAAATGCTCTCGATTTATTCGTAGATTATCATAAAATCACAGAGAACACGCTTCCCAACATTCGAGTCGAATATATAGCCCCGCTGCTGCGGTCGCTCGAGCAACAAAAGGTGATCGGCACGTTATCGAAGGAGGATGTCCCCCGGATCGATGAGCTCGAAGACTTCAGCAAGGTATTCGCTGCTTTGGAAGCAGGATACGCAGCCATCCCGAATCCCAATGCTCTCACGGGTAAGAACGCCCAGAAGGGCAAGGGCGACGACCAGACGTGGGAATGGGTCTTCGGCGAGGCGGCCAAGGTCATCAAGAATGGCTACAAGCCCGACCACTTCCTCGGCGTGCTCGTCAACATCATCCCCTTGTGCTTCGACCTCCCCGAGATTAAGCAAAAGGACTTTCCCGTCAAGTACCACGCCATCTGTCCAAAGGGCACGCTCAAGCACGTGCTCAAGAAGCTTGACGCCCTCGACCAGTTGCGGAATGTGGGTTCGAAGGATGAGAGTGATGACGATGACAACGACGAGGAACAAGGCGAGAGCAAGAAACCGAAGCGGAAACGGCAAGATGATGGCTCGGAAGAGGCAGATGATGGCAGCAATGGAGAAGACGATACTGTCGAGGCTGCGGGGGAGGATCAATAATGGCACGGGATGCACGCGACCGCCAAACTCTTGGTGAACTCCTCGATGCTGCTTTTTTCCTCGAAAATGACAAGCCATTCCTCGTCATTTACGACAAATATGACGTTCTCCTCGATTATTTCAACAACGCCCAGCAGAAACAGCTCACCGGGGATTTCAACATCTTGTCTATCATCGCCACGAGATCCCCGGCCGAGTTCATCGACCGCCAAGCCATCGTCGATGATTTCGACGATAATGCTGGCTGGTATCGCCATCGCTGGATAGTGCACGTGCATGGCGAGAACGCGGGGGAAGTCGGGAAGGCACGGTCCTTTTATTACTATCAAATGTTTTCCAAGTCCATCGTCTTGGAAGGATTCATCGATTTGCTCATGAATCCCGTCATCGACCTGGTCAAGAGCAAGGCAACCACGTCAGTCCTGGACAAGTACCCGCAACTCAACCGCTATGCTGTTAAGTATTTAACTGAGCTTCCCGTGCCGTCCATCGTCTCGGATTCTGGCACTTTCCACGAACCGCTGGCGTGGTTGTTACTTTTCACTTCAGATAATACCATAAATCCGTTTCAGGCCACGAGATCTCCCGCGTGGGCATCGCTGGCGAGCACTCGTGCCCCGTGCACGCACGCGACCGTCCTGCTCGATTTGATTTACCACGTTCACCCCTTGAACGTGCCGATGCTCGACGAAAGCACGAGGAGCACGTTGTTTGGCTATTTTTCTACATTCCTCGCTGATCTCGGGATCGAAGGCTTTCCCTTGCCAGAAGACTGGTTCGATACTTTCACGAGAATCATTCGATTCGGCTTCCAGCATGGAAAGCCACCCGTCCAGGCAAAACCCGCCTCGAAGAAGAAGCCATCCTCCTCCAATCTCGATCCTTTTTTCGCGGTTAAATCGCAAGCCACACCAACCACACCAGCCACGCCCGCGCCCAAGCCACTCCTTGAATCCACGACACAGTTGTTTCGGGACTGGATCACGGACTGGATCACCAACGCCGACGAGACCTTGGCGTCATGTTTCCAGCAGTGGACGTTTCTCTTGCGTAAGCAGCAATCGTCTCCAGCTGCCACGAGCCCCGCCATCACGGAGGAAACGCTCCAGGAAACTATCAACTCGTTTTCTCTCACCGGCATGATTGACATCAACATCGCCGCATATCTTCTCGGGCAGCAAGAACGCGAGCCCATCGATGCGAAGCCGTGGTGTGCAAAGGTTGATGAAATCATCAAGAAACGAAAGGCGCTCTGGGACAAGGCAACTCGCGTCTGGTGGTCGCAGCGAAAACTCTTCTTCACGGTCTCAAAAGACCACGATAAATCCATGAAGGATTTCTGGCACTTCGTCCGGCAACTTGGGCAATTCTTTTCATATCGCATTCCCGAGAAGAAGCAGTGGAAAGACATCGCGGACGACGCCTGGGATATCGAATCGCTCCACGTGGCCATCAACGATCCCGTGTTCCATTATATCTTCGACGGGGCAGAATACTGCACCATCTTCGCCCAATTAATTGGAAAATTGAATGCCCGATATCACGAGTTCAATAGACATCTCAATGTCGCGTTTTCCAGCCACTATTCACACGTGCTCCAGGAAAACGGCAAGAGCATTTATAGCGATTTCGACAAGAACGTCTGGAAGGTTGCCCTCGCCGCCGTGTCCAGGGAAACGCCGGTTGGTTTCGTCTTCTGCGACGCGATGCGAAAGGATCTTGCCTTGGATCTGATCGCTG
Organism: Candidatus Sigynarchaeota archaeon; assembly: GCA_030587525.1. GTDB lineage: Archaea > Asgardarchaeota > Lokiarchaeia > Sigyniarchaeales > Sigyniarchaeaceae > Sigyniarchaeum > Sigyniarchaeum tengchongense. The sequence goes on from JAUQYW010000499.1 coordinate 7,788, forward strand.
CACTGGAACGCAAGATGAAGGAAAACAAGGATGAAATCGTCGAAAGCGTTACCGGGATCCAGCGCATCAGCACGGTAAGCATCTTGCCGAGCATCACGGATCTTGGCTGGAATTCTGCCTTGAATTTCGGCGACAAGTTGCAAGTAAAGCTTTCTGGTGATAATTTAGTCTCAGGTATTATCAACGACACGAGAGATGGTTCGGCGATGAAATTGTTGGGCGGCCCCGAGGCACGTGAAGCCCGGATTGGCGAGATCTTCTTGCGCGCTGGAAAGCGAGTCGTCATCCATCACGTGGATCATAGCAATTTCAATGCCGACATCGACGTCTTGCACCAGAAACGGGAAAAGGAACAGGACGCCGTCATCCCTATCGTATGGTACAACAAGTTTGATACCCACAAGGTCGACAACCACGATTTCACGCTCACCGATTTCATTCAGCAGAAACCCGCGCACCTTGCCGAGTTGCGCGACATCATCCTCAAGTTGCACGAGGTAGGCATCCGGGACATCTTCGTGATTGCCGACCACGGGTTCCTCTTCACGAGTAATGACAAGATCTTGACCACGAAGCCAGATAGCATCGGAAAACTTCACAAACGCCATTGCATCTCACACCACGTGTTCACCGGGGATGATATGAAGGACTATCCAGACTGGCATATATTCCCCGTGAACCAATTGCCATTCACAGTCGACGCGAGCTCGCCCGATATCAAGACGCTTATATTCCCTCGTGGTGATACGCTGTTCAAGAAATCGGCAATTGACGATCCGTTCTACATCCATGGCGGTCTGAGCTTCCAGGAATGTGATTTATTGCATTTCTCGAGCCATTGCGAGTTCAAGCCTTCGGTCGAGATAGAAAGCATCGAACCCGTAGACCATGGCGAGCCACTCATCGTCAAGGGCAAGGAAACGTATTACCTGCGGGAGACGCAAGGTGCTACGTCAAGATACTTGCAAATCCAGGTTCAGACCAAGAAGAAAGGCGATCGAGACGAAAAATTACGAGCGATCACGATCAAGGTCGTCACAGAGGATCCTCGGATCTTAGTTGACCCTGCCCAGGAAACGACCTTGCCATCTGGTGCGAAGCGCAACTATATCCTCAGCTTCGACAAGACTACGCCCATCATGACCATCGCAGTCTGCATCAAGAACCCAGACAACGAGATCATCAAGAAAAAGGAATTCTACGTCTTACCACCCTCACCCTATGGCACGGATTCATTTATTTAATCAAGGATATATTAACATAATCAAGACATTCGTGATCAGTGAAGATTATCATGGAACTTGACGACATCGATAAGAAGGTGCTAAAGGCTTTCCCCGGCATGGTCGTGCGGAAGGACCTCGCCTCGAAGCTGAAGGGCGCCTACGCCGTCCCCACTTACGTGCTCGAGTTCCTCCTTGGCAAGTATTGCTCCAACCCCGACGAGGATGTCATCAACGCGGGTATGGCCAAGGTCAGAGACACCCTCGAGAACCATTACCTCAACCCGGAGAAGATCGAGGTCGTCAAGTCGAAGATCCGCGAGCTCGGCTCATACAAGATCCTCGACCGCCTGCGGATCCGCCTCCTGCCCTCGGAGGACAAGTATTGGGGGCAATTAGCTGGTTTAAATCTCAATTACATCCACGTGGACGACCGTATGGTGCACGAGAATGAGCGTATGCTGCTCGATGGCGTTTGGGGTATCACCGAGATTGGCTACGACCCGTCGCTGTCGCGCAAGGGCAACGTCGAACCGTTCGTCCTCCGCAACTTCCAGCCCGTCCAGCTCAGCGCCAATCTTGCAGATAAAATCATCTCGCTGCGGAAGGAGTTCACGAAAGACGAGTGGATCCAGGTGCTGCTCCGCTCGATCGGCCTCGAACCGTCCAAGTTCACCCCCCGGCAACATATGCTGCTCATCGCGCGCCTCGTCTCATACGTCGAGCGGAACATCAACTTCGTCGAGTTCGGCCCGCGCTCCACGGGCAAGTCTTTCGCCTACCGGGAATTATCCCCTCATAGCATCTTGATCAGCGGCGGCCAGACGAGCGTTGCTAACCTTTTCGTGTCGAATGTGGGCACCGGCAAGCCTGGCCTCGTCAGTTTCTTCGACGTTGTCGCGTTCGACGAGGTGGCAGGCCTCACCGAGTTCTCAGACACGACCGAGCTCCAGATCTTCAAGGATTATATGGAGTCGGGCTCGTTCTCCCGCGGCAAGGGCGAGTTCACAGGTAAGGCCTCCCTCGTCTTTGTCGGTAACCTGGATGCCGACGTGCAGACCGCGCTCCGCACGTCCCACCTCTTCGTCCCGTTCCCCTTCGAGATGCAAGATCTCGCCTTCCTCGACCGGTTCCACATGTACTTGCCGGGCTGGGAGCTCCCCCGATTCAAGGCCGAGATGTTCACGGGGCACTTCGGCTTCATCGTCGACATCATGGCCGAGTACTTCCAGGTGCTGCGTGACAAGTCCTTCTACGCCGACATCGAGAAGGAGGTCAAGTGGGGCGAGGATCTCGACCAGCGCGATTACGTGCGCGTGCGGGCGGTGACATCGGGTATGCTCAAGCTCATTTATCCCGATGGCCGCTTCACGACCGAGGAGCTGCAAGATTGCGTGCGCGTCGCCCTCGAGTTCCGGCGGCGGGTCAAGGAACAGCTGCGCAAGATGGGTTCGGTCGAGTTTCGGAAGACGAACTTCTCCTATATCTTGAAGAAGAACGAGGCCGAGGAGTTCGTGACCACGCCCGAGGGTGCATTGGCGAGTCAATACTCCCCGCTTGATGCCAAACACGACCCTGGCATCGGTTTCACGCTGGGATTGAACAATTTCGGCCGCTATTCGCTGTACAGGATCGAGGTCGGCTTGCGGAAGGGCAAGGGCACCTGGAACGCCACGGGCTTGGCCGGCAAGCCTATCAAGGAAGCCTTGATCACGGTGCGGGATTTCATCAAGGCCAATCTGAGACGCATCAAGCCAGAGATCGAGGAGCACGACATCAAGAGTTTCGACGTGCACGTGCAGGTCGTCGACTTGATGCAAACGCATCAAGGGTCCCAGACAGGGCTGGGATTCTTCATCTCCGTGGTTTCTTCATTAACGAAGATCCCGCTCAAGCCAAAAACCATCATCGTCGGTGAAATGACCATCAGCGGCGCCTTGATCCCCATCCAGAACCTCGCGGAGATCATCCTGATCGGCAAGGAAAGCGGGGCAAAGCTGATCTTGCTGCCTGATATCTCCGAACCGCTCAAGGCGCAGGTACCGAGCGATATCCTCGAAAATATCGAGATCAAGTTTTATCACGACCCGATCGAGGCGTGGGATTTATCAAAAACATGATCGGATATTATTCTTTAACCTCTTCTAACAGGTAAAAGATACTTTCTTTGCAGATTATCACTGTCTCCAAAATTATATTTCGGGAACAAACTCGTTACCTCTGGTTCACTGATGGTGTTAATCTTGGTCATTAAAGTTGCATAGAAATCATTTATCGCTTTTTTCAACAAATCTAACCTATCTGGCACTAACGAAAATACTGTATCAGAAATGTTCGCTTTTTCATCTAATTCGGATGATGGATGGATAAAAACTGGAATTCCTCTATTCTGTGGATATTTTTCCTTAAACCAAGCAATACTATTACTCATCTGTCCACATTCATCTTTTGATATTCCTCTATCACTACCAACTCCACTTTTACATTCAATAATCCAGAAGACATCACTAGAGATTTTCCAGAGATTATCAGGACCGCTTCCATACTCTTTTTCTGGTCTTTGAGTTTTAAAACCTAATAATTCACCTAATTGGTCTATGCCTTCTTCAAATAAATCAGTAGCAGTTTGACCACTATTGAACGTTAGTTTTTCTAAAATTTCATTAATACCAATTATTGCAGCATTAGGTTTTTCAAAAAATTTAAGTTGGGCTATTATTATTCTTTCTCTATCTGTCGATTTACTAGTTATTTTTTCATACTGGATACCTGCATCCGGACGGGGTAAAGATTTATTATTTGAAAAAGCAGACAAATGCACTTCCAGTGAACCGGATTTATCAAAATCATATTTATACATAGCAATAAGCTCTAAAAACCAGCCCTTTTCTAACGTATTTAATTTATTCTCATTAATGAATGCTTGGATTAGTGATATGGCTTTCGAAGTTTGTCCGGATTGATATAACATCTCAGCTTCTCTTTCCACACATACCCGTTCTAAAAAATCCTTCCTTGGGATTTCCGGTTCAATAGATTCCATACTGTCCTTGTAATAGGCTTTCCATCCTTCATCTCTTTGAATACATTGCTCAATAACCTTCTCTATAGATTCCCAACCTTTGTATTCTTTTTTTAGGATTTCAACTAGCGATTCTGCAATTTGGATCTGCTTTTGGACTTCCTTTGAAAAGTATTGTCTTTGAGATTTAACAGCCATTAAGTTAACAAGCGAATTTCCCATAATAATTACTACGCACCAATCTCCACTTCCCCTTATCCCACGTCCCATTCCTTGTTCAATTCTTTGAGCCATTTTCCTCTTTAAATAATCAGAATCGGGCATTAAATCTTGCATATATCTGTCCATTAAAGGGGAATAGGTTGGTAAACTATCCAAACAAAGAATTCTGCATGTGTCGCCTGGAAGATCGATTCCATCATATTGATTCATTAATACAATTATGTTGTCGACTTGTTTTTGTTCTATTTTTCGATTTAACTCTTTTAATTCTTCATAAATTTTTGATACGTCTATTATTTTTGTTTTAGTCTGCCAATCTTTAGAAATCGCTTTTGATGGTGCAAGCACAAATATTCCATAACCTAAGGGCTTCGTGTAAAAATTACTTATTGCTTTTATTAAGAACTCTCGTGTAAACTTAACATCCACTAAACTCGGAATTAAAATGCATCGTTCCCCACTATATTTCATATCTGGAAAGGTTAATGGGTGTTTTATGATTTCAGGATCAATATCAAAGTCTTTTACCAAGAAAGCATCTTCGTTTAAAGTAGCTGTTAGATATATTCTATTTTTCGCACGAGAGAAGGAGAGTACTTTGTTTATCGGAATGATTCGAGGTTGGATTTCGATTTTTCTTCCTGAGATTATGCAAATGCAATAATGAATATCATTCTTAATCAAATCCCAAACAAATTGTACTTCATCTCTATCCTTAAACTTATTTATGATCTCAACGACTTTTTTTTCTCGTTCAAACCAATTCCAGAATGGGACAGTAATATATTGATTTTCTCCTTCATCAATTGCAATTTTTGTACCCGGTTTCTGTTTTTCTAAACAACTTGAAAAAATTTGATATAGTTCATTATAGAGCGGACTTGACTTCTCGATTATAAGCGTAAAGGATTGTCGTATTATATCCAAGCATGTATGCACATCATCAATTACAATTGCACCAATAGGAATATAATCATCATTTATTCCTTGAATCCCAAATTTTGTTTTTGCATTGAATAATTTTTTGCAGGTTGCAATTAAGATCGATTCTGAATTTCTGAATTCAAGAGGTATTTGATGATCTTCTTCTGAATAGGTAACTACTTTAACGCCAAAGCTCCCAGCTTGCTCCTTAACTTGAGATACGAGATATTTATTTGGACATAAATAAATTGCAGGGCCATTACCTTCATTTAGAAATGATTGAAGAATTAATAAACCGATCAAGGTCTTACCTTGCCCTGTAGGAAGTTTTACAATAACATCTTTCTGATTTCGTGCTTTTTTATTCCATTCGTCTAATACTTGCTTTTGTGAAGGCCAAAGATATTCCTTTCCACTCTTTTTATCAAGATTAGAAAATATGGAAAAAGGATCAGTAGGTAAGACCCTTTTCTTTTCACCAATATATTTTTTGAAATCCACCATATCAATTTCCCAAATTTTATTTATATCTTTCCGTATAAAAGTTTATAGATAACGTGCCCGAAATGCAATGCAAAAGTCCCGCTGAACGCGAAACGGTGCCAAAATTGTGATTTAGATCTTGTTGCGGCTGCAAAAGATTATTTTGACCATTTAGGTAAGTTTTTTGCGGATCCTAGAAATAACCGATGTACTTAACGTCCTAGGGCAGGAAAAAGAAGGAGAAGGAATAGAGGAAAGAAAAGATCACATAATAGGCCAGATACCGAGCACGCGGGCGAGCGCCTCGGACTTCGGCGTGAAGCTCGTCGCCGTTAAATCGATGGGTTGCTTGTGCCACGCGAACACGACGTGGTCGACGTGGAGCCCCGACTGGGCCTCCAATTCCCACGCGGGCAAGTACGCGCAAGGCTTCATGCCGACGGCAAGGAACGCCTCCTGGAGCGCGGGCTTGGTCCCGGGCGCGTGGCCCTCGATGTACTGCACGCCCTTTGCTTGCAGGTACCCGAGCAAGAACGCCAGCAACACTTGCGCCGTCGCCGCTTTCGTGCAATGGATCTCCATGCCTTCCGCGTTCATGCATTGCCGGTTCACATTGATGCTGATCGATTCACCCGTCTTATCGCACGTGAACACGTAGGTCGTGTACCCGTATTTCTTCTCGTATGGCTCGATGTCGACTATAGCCTTGCAGCGCGCTTTTGATGGTGCCGTGGTCTCGATCACCTGCACGTCGTCTTTTCGCATCGGCCGGTGCATCGACTTGACCTGCTCGTACAAGGGCACGAGTTCGGGCACGATGCGCACCTTGGTGTCCCTGGTCGCCCACGCGCTGCTCGCGTAGACCGCCATGAGCACCGGCGTCTCGCGCCGGTTGAAGAACACGTCCTTGCTGGGCAAGATGCCGATGGGCTGCAGCCCGATGGTTTCGCAGACCGCTTGTGGCTTGACGCCGTCGCTGCGGGTCTCGGACCAGACCATCCTGACCTTCCCGGCGTTGCACTTCAAGAAATCTTGGAATGCCTCGCCGAACAGCCGGCTCGCGCCGCCCCGGCCTTGCCAGCCCGGGCGCACCATCATGCCGCGGGAGTAAGCCCGCCCGTGCACGCCGTCGATCGTCGCCGACACGCAGCCCGCGATTTCCTTTTCGCGGGTTGCATCTTCCACCACGTACCACCCGCTGTGGCCGCCCGTCATGTCCTTGCTAAGATAGAGGGCGTCCGTGTATTCCTGGTACGTGTAAGTCCCTCGATATACTTCCTGGTAAATGTTTTGAATCGCCGCCACGTCGCCGGGCTGTGCATGCCGGAGCATTGCCCAGTCTTGCGCCGGAGGGGCAGCGATCGCTGCATTTTTCGTGATTGCCATATGATGTCGCCTTGAATGAAAGGTGTCGGGGAAGAATACCGAGGCTATTTAAAGAAAAGTTTTTGAAAAAAGCAAGGCCGGGAAGGCGAAATCGCGAGTGAATATTAATGGATGATCGCGGAAAAAAAAGGGGTCGATTCCGGTGGTAAAATATTCCACGTGATGCATTATTTCCAAAATCAACCCATAAAATGCGGAGGCCATCTACAAAAATGGTTCATTTTCCGATAAAGTACCATCGTAACTTAATTATCGGGATTAACATCGAACGGGTGCTTATGAGGTCTCTTATCGTGTTTTAGAAATTCTCGGCTGTTTATCGGTTTAATACCCAAGATTAACAGAAGACATGGTGCGTGTTGGACGCGCGGAAACAGATCAATTAATAGCTCGATAATAATCTATTAACATAGCATTAGTACCATTCTTAAGGAATTTTTACCACGATGTTATGTGGCTAAATGTATTATATAGAAACTGTGCGAATAAAGGAATTCTGAAACCAATGACCTCGAAACCTCTTTCAATGAATGATAAAGACCGACATGTTTAATTCAAATAAAGGATGGATAGTATGGTGCTTCGGGATGATGATGATGCAAAATGGGTGTACCAAAAACATTCCAGAGTTAAGCACGAGATATTAACAAAATATGTCGGTGCGTTCTTAGCTATCGTTGGACGGCACTGGGACACCTTCTTCTATATCGACGCGTTTGCGGGAAGAGGTAGTTACCTGGGAGGAGAACCAGGCTCGCCAACGATTGCTTATTCCTCTATACGGCAAGTGCTGAACAAACCTTGGTGTAAGATCAAAACAGTTTTTCTAATCTATATAGAAAAGAATGAAGCAAATTATTTCAAATTGAAAAAAGTAGTTGATATTCTTCCTCCGAATCCGCGAATCAAAATCGAATGCTTGAATAGTTCATTTGAAGACGCTTTTCCATCGATCATTACAAAACATGGTGCCGGTTTGCGTCACAATCCGTCTTTCTTCTTTCTTGATCCTTTCGGCTATGACGATATACCATTCGAGATTACAGAAAGAATATTCGATTTTTCCTTGACAGGAGGACGACCAGAGATTTTTTACACCCTGATGGTAGGGAGTATAAATCGTTTCCTTGATGACCCAACAAAAAAGGTGTCCTTTGATAAATTGTTTGGTTATGATGAATGGCAAAAAGACATACAAGCGATTGTTGCAAAGGCACAATGTGAAAGACCCGACGCAATCTCTAGGAGTTTCCGTGACCGGTTAGAAAAGCAGACGAACGCAAAATTCACCTTGAAATATAAATTTCAAAATGCGGAAACGAATGCTCATATATACGATATGGTTCACGCCACGACGCAATACAAGGGATTGGAGGTAATGAAACCGATAATGTATAACATTGGGGTCAAGGGAAGTTATGAATTCCACGGTCGCCAAGAAAAGCAATTAAGAGGAATTAAAACCTTGGAGTCTTTCATGGGATTAAAGACACGGCCGGGTCAACCTAAGTTAACAGATTGGTTATTGACCCTCCCAAAGGATTGTCCGTATACTTTCGAAGAATTGAAGAAATTGGTTATTCGATATACTCGAGAAGTAGTACCTGGGTTGAGAGAAGCTTTGAAAGAATTGCAAAATCGAAAAAAGATCTCTGTTGAAAAGAATTCTAAAAAGTCGAAGCGGGGATTCGCTGATCAGGATACTATTACTTTCCTATGATCTCAAGCGCCGCTTAATACTATCCTTAAATCTCATCAATTCTTCTTTCTCAAACCATTGAACCCATTTCTTTAAAGTTTCAGTTGAGTTGAACGGATATTTCCCTGAATAGTTCATACATCCTAGCCAGATCGATTCTGTCACGTACGGTTTGAGTATCTCGACTAGTTTTCTTGGATCCTCGTCTAGGCAAGGTTCGATAGAGATACTCGTCTTGAATCCCGCCTGGGAAGCATACTTTAAAGATTCGAGACGCTCTTGAAAGTTTGGCGCCCCTGGTTCCCAATCTGCGAGTTTGGTATCGTCCATACTCGTGATCGTGAATCGAAATTGAATCTTATCCATGAACTTTTTGAAATGCTCGCAAATATACCGCACGACTTGCAAGTGCGGCTTAGTTGTCACTAGAACGCTATTATCAGCACGCAGCAATTTTTCAAGGACGGTCATGCAAGCCTTGAAGAAAGGTTCTTCAGGAACGATATCGTGCGAAGTCGGAAACATGATCCGACCTTTCTTTTTTCGATATGCCTTATTCACGTCACGCTCCCGGATGCGCATTGTTCCCCAAGTTGCCTCCGTCTTTCTCCCGAAGCGAACGGCCATCTTTTTGGCATAACAATAGCGGCAGTTATGGGCGCAGCCATCGATCAGATTAATGTTGAAATCCGCCCATTCCTTTGTGCCGCTTGTTATCTTCTTGCCATCTACCTTGTGCATATTCTTCAACAAAGATACGGATGCTGCTTTCTCCTTGATATGGTATTGAGAGGGAGGAAGAAAGTTATAAAGTCCCCTTTTCCGATAGATCGTCATTTCTTAACCCTCCCCCTTTAATTGCTCGTCGTTTCTACTTATGCCGAGCAGCACGTCGACCTCGTGGTTGGCATTGCCGAGTTGCCATAGCCGCGCCCAGGAATCGGCCAGCTCCAGCGCGTCAGCAAGGCACGCGGGGCAATATAGCGGCGAAAGGTCGCCGTCCACGTCGACATCGGTCGCCAAGGCATCCAGCTTTATCATGGCATCCCCGATGGCCTCGTGACGTGCTGCGATCGGGTTCCCGCAAGCCTTGCAGCAATGATCGTACAAGAACGTGCAGCCCTCTCCTTGCTCCATGATATCACGCCTCCACTCCGGGGTTATTGGTGAACGCGAGCATGGCGATCCCGCCCTTGATCTGGTCGATGCGCCGCCCCGTGTTCTGCACCTTCAGTTTCTTGGCGATGGCGAGCACGCGGGCGTTGTCCTCCTGCGTCTCGAAGAAGATGCCCGTGATGCTCGCATCCTTCATGATGTCGTGCAGGTACTTCTTCGCGTGCAAGAGCGCCGCGGTGCCGAGCCCGGCGTTCTGGTAGGGCGGGCGTATGACCATGCCGAGGACGGCCTTTCCCGGGAGGTACGGCGACGTCGTGAAGGAGACCCAGCCGAGCAGCGTGCCGTCGGGAAAAAACAAACCGACGAACCGTGGCTCCATGGCGAAGGGGTAGATCGATGCCAGCCAGCGCCGCGGGTTCTTGCCCTTGTACCGGGCGATCGTCGTGATGTCGCCGGCCTCGTGCGCGGCCATGATGTCCGAGAGCAGCTCGTGCGCGGCGGCGTCGGTCCAGGGCTCGATCTCGCGGGCGATGATCGGGCGGCCGAGGTTCACGCTCTCCTGGAACAGCAAGAGCTTCTCGTGACCGCCGGGACGCGTCATGAGGCTTGGCTTGCGGTCATCGGTCGGTAGAAATCGTGGTGCTGGTCGGATTGATTGCTCGCTCATAATAGTACCGAGAAATTAAAGCATTTAAGGAACAATACTAGCGCGCTTATGTTGTTTGGACCATTCGCGGGATTCTCCTCAGCCACGCGCCGATCTTCCCACGCAAGATTGGCTCGTGGTGGTTCAACCACTCGTTCCCGATGGTCGATTCTCGCTCATCAGGCCTCACATAGATGACGTGGGTTTTCGACGGGACATCCTTGTCGCATATGAAGAACAATCGGTTGATCGCCCCGCGGCATTCCATGATGAGGGGATGCAAACAATCAACGATGACTACTCGAATACTCGATCGAAAAGAAACATATAAAGCGTTATCACTTAACAGCAAATGTTAAGCCGTGGGAAAGTGAGCACCTTTAACTTTTTCTCCTTAGTGCTTGCCATCAAGTATCTTTATGTTCTTTAGAAATTCCGCTGTGCCATATAATTTATAAACCGGAAATTCGATATATTTTACAATCTCTCCTATGGAAATGATAATCAATGCCAAAACATAGCTTGAAGCCGGTAAAAGCTTCCCAAAAGGAATTGAATAAAATCGCACCAGTAAAAGGGGCGATACGAACTGGTAGAACTTTGGATCCGCAGACAAGAGCAAAACAATATGAGAAAGAGGGGTATGGGGGCACAATGTTTTTTGCAGATACAACCAACATGAAAAAAGCAGAGAATAAATTGCTAGGGAACGATTTACGGCATAATACTCAAGAAAAGAGCAATGCCCACGATGAACCTGGAAAGATCTATGTCATAAAAGTCCATATGGCACCTTGCCTTTGCACGATACATTTATACTGCGAGTGTTAATAACATGGTAGAGTGACTCTTACTCGGTGTGTTAGCTAAAGAATCTTCCAAATTGGAAAGTATTTTCATGACACAATTTCGCATACAAGGGAAGAAGGAAATTCGTGTTAGTTTTGGTTCTTTTCTCGTAGAAAATGATGAGATCGAAATAGTATCTAAAGAAAAATTCAAGAAAATTAGGGAAGACTATGAAAAATTTTTAAATTCTCTGGAAAGTAAGACCTTAACCTTATTCCAGTTAGCTCTAAGAAAAAGAAAGAAAATGAAAACGGATCCGAAAATTATCATAACTCTAGAGACATTTTTTTCGGAAATCTCCAAGATTGAAGCAAATGAGAAGGAGGAAATGAAATCTTTCTTTACACCGATATTAAAACAAAAACAGATTGACATAACTCCTGATTTCTTTGATGACACGCGTGTCTGGAGAAGATTGAAAAAGGCTCATGAAGAGGCCTATATCCCATTCGCATTAGAAGAAGCGAATAAAAGATCCAAAACAAGAATGACAATTGCCCAGTTTGAAATGGGGCTACAAGAGGTAGGAGGATGGAAAGAATGGGAACAATTTTTACATCCTTTCGCTAGTCCCGAAGACTTTTCGAAACAGAAGGAAGTTTTCTACAAAAATATTAAGGATTATGCAGAATTGAAATTAATTTGGGAATCAGATAGAAAAGCAATAAAAGAGTTTTTTGTTCGGAGAGAATCAGCATTCCCTCTTCTAGTAAACAATTATGACAAAGAAATTCAATTCACAGAATCAACCTCTTCCTTTGAATTTGATATGGATCATCCACTTGTTATGATTGCTGAAGCTGATTCAAAAAGGAAAAAACATTTAATTAAATACAAGTTCTTTCAACTATTCGAATTTTCTTTACTTTTCTCAGCTTTTTTCCCATGGTGCTTCTCCCATTTCGGTTTCAATGAAAATTCAATAAACTATGGACAATTGTTATATGGAATATTGTCATTCTCTGCATTTTTTTATGCTTTCGATTTTTTTAATAAAAGACGTCGAATTACTAAAATGATTGAAAATAATCTTACCCTTTCACACCTTTCAAGTGTGGTAATGTATCTTATCTGTGTTATGGATATTCGGCTAGGCGGTGTCCTTCGTGGTTCGATTAATCAAAGTGATATCCAATTAATCGAAGAGCAATTTAATTATTTAGTAATCATCTATTCTGTATTAATTCTTGTGAGGATGGTTGGAAATAGATCTCTCAAGCTCCACCCAGTGACAGCCCTTATTTTCTTATTCATTTATTTCGAAAAGATTAATGATCTTCACCGAAAAGACCGAGAAGGAAAAGATACTCATTGGAATAGGGCTAGGTTAAAGGAATTAATTGGTATTTTTAGCAAAATCTTGCAGATTATATCGAATATCAGTAAATCATATTATAATTGCATAATTGGGAATACTGAAGAAATTTGTGATGCATTCGCACAAGGATTTATTCCATCAAAAGAAAATAAAAATAAAGCTTTGGAATTTCTAGAGAATGACCAAATAAAGAAGTATTTTTTAACAAACATAAAACCACTTGAACAGCACACTCATACCTACTCAATTAAAGACTGGAGGCACTCGAGAAAGAGCAAAATACTAGAACCCTCAGAAGAAGATCTATTCATTAAATTTTTCGATGAAATAATCTCCATCATCCAGAAAGCGTTAGATATTACTTTAAAGGTCCGCCCTTATAATTGGATACCGAAATTGAAGGCTTTTTTTGGCAATGTATCGCAATGGTATTTAATCCCAATTACTCTCGGAGTAATCACAAGTCTTTTACACATTGTATAGGGTAGACATCCTCGGTGGAATAGATCTACAACCCCGCGTTATACATTTACTGAGGTGCTGACCCGGTATACGTCTTCAAATCAACCTTCGACTCGATGCTCGTCGAGATGGAGATTGAAACGACCGGCTTGCAATCGACCACCCACGGGCGCACGTCAGCCTCGATGCGGAGGTTGACATCTTTCTTGTCCTTGCGCGATTCGCTGTCGAGGGCTTTGTCTATTTGCTTTTGAAGATCACTGCTCACAAGTTCCCGCGCCACGAACGTTGCGATGGCCAAGGAACTCGGGCTCCATGCCGTATCCGGAGCAATGGAACGCACCATCTTGAACGGCGGTAGATCTTCGTTCCACAGTTCCTTCAAGAACTGTTCAAGCACGGCGGGATAGACCTTTTTATCAGAGATGATCCGATAGTCGGCTGTGGTCCAATGCCCGCCGAACCTGGTTTTCGACTGGTAAGCTAGTTTTCCTGCAACCTTCTGGAAAGCCATACTGCCGTGCTTGATCTCGTAGGCATACAACGGCGGCACACGGTCTTGGTTCACGAGATAGAATTCCGACCCAATGCCATTATCGAGGTTGGTACCAGAAGAGCTTAGCAGCGGTGCAGGCTGTGGATTTAGTTTCTTGAACTTCGGACAACGACCATCGTCCAGCAAAAAACCTTCAAGCGTCACATGGGCCGGAAACCTGTTGTCGATTTTTATGCTCCATGTTACCGGGCCACTGCAATACCGACAAGGTTCTTTTGCAATCGGATAGCGTTGTTGGGGGGTATTTGATATTGTCATAAAACGCATCACACGCAATTGATAAATATGTTGGTAGTGAGAATGCATGACTGTGAGCGTCTTGCTCAATCTATTAACTGTTCCCTTACTATTTAAGACTATTGGTCGTTAGCGCCCAAGAACAATGTATAATGCATCTCCGAGGTGGTCACGGGGGCGTGTCGCATCCATGTTAAAAGGGTGATCTTTAAATTGTTTTAGCAATAACTTTAATTATTAATAAGGCAATATGGAATATGCAGAGTAAAAGTGAATCGTGGATGTTCGATCAATACAAGTCTATTTTCGAAAAAGCAAAAAAAGACAACCTGATCCACGTCAATCCATGGCTCGGCCTTTTTGGTTTACAGCAAGATCCTTTTTCAATGGAGGTTATCGAGCCTTCAGATAAATTGAAGTTCGTGCCACGCAAAATCTATGACGATTTGTTGTACAAGATTGCCTTATGCCAACGCAACGTGAAAAGCCGCGTGATCGTCACGGGTTCCCTCGGCTCAGGTAAGACATTTGTTCTCAAGGCCTTGAAACTGATATCCGATAAAAACTCGAGCTTGAAAGGCCATTACATCAACTTTTATGATTTGTTTAGAAAGCATTTCGAGGAGCGTAATGCACGTGAATCAAACGAGGAAATCGATGAAGAACCAGGGGAGGATACTTTTACTGCAGGATCAAGCGAGTCTATCAAAAACTTGTTGTCGAGCTTGGATTATATCTTGATCGATCATGCTTCCGGGGAACAGTTCAACCAGGCCGTCAAATTGTGCGCGAATATAAAATGTATCATTTTTACGATGGCTCCCGCTGAGTATGAACATTTTTACTTGCATCAAAGGAGCAGCGAGAACGTGCTTGACCCGGTGTCTCAATTCGTTCTCGACAAGTATGAACTCGACACCCCGTCTTTGAAAAACATCGTCAATGATAGGTTTGAATTGTTTACCGAAAAGGGGGAGACTCCACTCACGGTCGATGCATTATTTGATGAATCTCTCGTAAATTACATGGGCACGGTCTCGTTTCATAATCCAGGCATTTTCATGAAGATTATCCGAATCTTTCTCGAAAGCATGGTAAAAGAAAGCGCGCAGCGCAAAATCACGAGGCAGATGATCGAGTACCAGGTTGATATGCTTGGGTTGAAAACATGTATGAGCAATTCCAAGGAGCGAAATGAAATATCTGATAAGAAAATGGAGATTCTTTCGATGCTTTCAAAAGCTAAGAAGGGGCTCACGCCTGCTAACATAACTGAAAAAATGAACGTCACACCGAATAACACCTCCCTCCACTTGAAAACCTTGCTCGAACTGCATTTAATCGAATTCACGCGATCAGGAAAGAATAGATTTTACACTGTTACTATAGGCGGTCAATATCTGGTCGATAAATACATTCTTGAACATAACTAGGAAGAACATTTCTATTGAGGTCATGTCGAATGCACGCAATTATCATCCAGCTCCCGGAAAGTGAATCGTCTTGCTATGAAAAAATCAATAAAGAAATGCTGAATCAACTCGCATTCGATATGATCGTTCAACAAGCATCGGATAATGAAAAAGACAAGGTCGAGGGCATAATAATCCAAGAATATAAAGAATTCAATTCGATGAAGATAATTCCTGCCATTATTTCTGAGGAACGGAATAAAGAGACCCGATCATACATGAAGATTGCCAAGATGTTTCACTTGAAAATACCCATAGTGACCATCAAGGTTCCTGTTCAAAATTGGTTTTACTTGGTTTTATTCAAGGATACACATCTCATAATGGCATGGGTTGAAACTAGATTGCCAAAACTCGAAGCCATTAAAAGAATAATTTCAAGCATATTTGAAAAATGCGGGGTGAACGCAACACTCGGGGAGAAATTTTCGTACACAGAAAACTTTTATTACGACAAGGTGGTCCCAAAAATGGAAGAATTGGGTTTCCACGCCGTCGAAAAAGTTATCGATAATGGTTCTGCCCAATGGAGACTTAATCAAACGACTGATACCCTCCCCGAAACGTCAAACGATATGTATTCTAAAGCGGAAGAAGGGGAAATGAGCGGAGATGTATCGATACAAGTGCGTATATTCGATTCGGATAAAGGATTCTTTTCTCAAGTGCGGTTCAACCCGGCAAAGGATCGTAGTTCATTCGTGTTAGATTCCCGAGATGAATCTGACGATGTTGGAAAGTCCATCGAAGAAACCTTTGCATTTCTAAAGGAGCTCTTTGGGATAGATCTCCTTTCAGGGAACACGGGAAAGATTGATACCGGTTGCACGGATGCCCAAAAAAAGATCTTGGACTTCTTGAAAACAAAAGGAAAAAAGACAATCGCCGAAAAAGCACTCTTTAACTTAGAAAAGCTCACCAAATTTTCGATTCATGGCCAGGAATATAGAGCGATGATGCCTTCTTCGCAAGATGAAACCAAATCCTATGAACTTAGTTTCAATATCGCATCTAACGCCATACTCCACCCAGATTGCACAGCATGGGAGAAAGGAGGCAACTGCTATCATGAAATCGCGTTCTTTCTGAGAATCGTCAAGCATCAAGATGCATTAGAACCGAAGCTTGAGGAAATAATCAACTCCCGCTTGAAATGAGTGGAAATCTTATGGTAATTATCTATTCGATAGAAGAATTCTCTTACGATATGCCCACAAGCCCGATTGTATGGCCATTTGACGGAAGCTTTGGCTCGATTGAAGACGCGGTGAGCGTCGTGGAGAATTACATAAAGATTCATGGTAATTATAAGGAGCAAAAACCACCATACAAGGGGTCCTTGAAATCCTGGAAAAGAATTGGAGAAGGAACGCCTAACATTATCCATATTCAAAAAAAGCCGAGATAAAGGAAAAGAATCGCCCAAGATTTTGTAAGTGATTTATTGGCATTAATTGTCGTCCTTCACCAGCATGGCAACGGTATCATCCTCGGTCGATCGTAACACGAGTCGCTGCTGGTCCTGCACGAATTCGATCAATTCAAGGTATTTTCTTATCGTTTCCGAATTACCATTAATCGCCTTGGCGATTTCGGTCGGGGTCTTCGAGCCACCTCTTCCCAGTTCTGTAAATATGGCTCGGATGATGCTATCTGGGTCCTTGCGTTCGTCTCTCATGAATGACCACGGTTACAACATGCTGTGCTCATCGTGATAAAGAAACATGCGCCTATATGCTCGTTCAGTCGGCTATCCTGGGATAAAAGCGTGATAAAATTTTTTTCATTTGTAAAAATACGCGTTGCTCGTGCCATGCCCTATCTTGATATGGACTTCCTTTTGTGCATTCGTCACCGCAGCCTCCAGGGATATTGCTTTCTTCCACCCGACACCGCTTGGAGGCTTGTATGGATCTGGCGAGTTATTTTGGATGATGAGGGTGAAGGGTTCATCCTTTTTGATTTCTTTCATGAATTCGATGAGGCTTTCAACAGTTTCGATTATGGTCATCTTTGATCAGCTTTTCGTTTCGATGCAGGATGGTTGCTTGACGTCTTGATTTTCCCGCCTCCACGATAGCGGGGGAATGGAGGGTGGCACTGATCCAGAAAATCGAGAAGGTAATTAATCATCACCCGCATTATCATCATCATGCTGGTGTATCACGCTGAACGCGGCGTCGCTTGCATGTGAAAACAGATTTTTGCAGACATAGCACAGCGAAACGACGAGCTCGACGTGAATGACATCGGATTCCGATATCTCTGGATATGAATGACATCTGGATATGAATGATATCTCTGGATATGAATGACATCGGATTCCGACATCGGATTCCGATATCTCTGGATCTCTTGAAGATCTTTCGATCTTCAAGTTCCGCGAGTTTTATAAACAGAGCACGGGTTCCTTTCTCAGGTCGCGGACTTATAAAAGCCGACGATTTCCATGACTTTACTTTGTCGAAGATTTTTGCGGTTGCCTGCTCATCATCCAGCATACCGAGTACCATCTTCAATTTAGCTCGCGCGGAGGCCACGGTCTTTCCACCTTTGTTATTATCGCTGCGAGCGTGATATCTTCCATCATTAGGAGAAACTTCATCAATCGTTGTATAGTCCGTTATCTCGGCCAGCGAGGGCGTGTTCTCGACATCAATATCTTCGGGTAGATTCTCGATCTTTTTCAAGAGAGCGTTCACTTTATCCTTGAAATCTTTGATTAGTTTATCCTTCTCCGCTTTGACTGCCTTGACAGCCTTGTTTTGTTCTGCCCTGAAGTCTATTTCGCTGATGTTGAAATCCCCTATGAAACTCTCCGCAGTTCTCCCGCAAATATAGCATTTATCCTTGATTTCGCCCTTGATTTCCTTCAACGCATCGTCACCATTTCACGCCAATATTCATCACAGTACAGCGATCACGATCTAGCCAGTTTTTACCTATAAAGACCAATAGATGGATGGAGCATCGCGGTGATCCAAGGTTTTTTTCATGCTTTTTCCGAGGATTCTCCAACCGTGATGCCGAGTGCCTCGCTGAAGTCTACCCGGACGACCGTGGTGCCCTCCACGTCCACGAAGCCCGCGAAGATGGGCACCGACTACATTTTCTGGATACCCCGTGTCTACGTGCGGAATGGCCTCGTCGACCCGGGCGCCGAGTACGAGATTTACTTGCGGAAGGCGCCCAAGGAGAAGAGCAAGGACTAGAAAGAATTGAGCGATCAAGGGGAAATTCATATGGGACACTCTAAGTCAATAAATTGGGTGAAGGCAGAATCAGACCCGGGCAAGGAGGTCAAGGTCCACACAGCACCTAGCGAGTGACGCTCGATCAGCTATGCTATTCTATTCACGTTCCTATATCTGTTATGGGATCAAGGAGGATTCGGGTAACAAAGAGAGCTGTTTTCCCGGCCGCGCGGGAAAGGGGATATGGGGTGCTTTGGTCAAAATTAGTCTGGTGGTGGTACCTTTCCATTTTTGCACGCAGGAATATGTCGTATATCTGGTTGAATTTGTAAATAGTACATGGTTAAATCCTAGTGTATCTATTACATTACGTCAAAAACCATACGAGTGGGAGCATTATGAGCCGATCGCCAGGAACACCAATGACCAACTCAAACATCAAAGTTTTCCTTCTTCTGGCCACGTGTTTCATCATTTTATCGACTGCGAATTCTATCTTGACGCGGGTAATTCCGTCGGGAGACGATAATGCTGGTTCTATGCGTGATGTGATACGTAGTGGGGAGATCCTCAACCCTCGCGGGCTAGACGGCGTGTCCTGGCGCGACGAAATGGTGGGAGCCCCCCAAATACCCGCGGTATTCTCACCATCGCGTGATACTAAATCTGGTATCCAATTCTGTTTCCGTTCTGGCGGCGCGGTACAAGCAGGATTTGGCTTGTCCCGCGTGTTCTACATCGTCGATGACTACCTGTTCGTGCTGGAATTTCCTGGAAGCAACTTGGTGGTACCCGTGGGGGACGAGCCTGTTGGCTCTGTGACGAATTATATGATTGGCTCCGACCCGTCCACATGGCGGACCGGGCTGCAAGATTGCGGGGGCTTGCGATACACCGGGCTGTATCCTGGCATCGATCTAGTGTACACGCAGGAGAACGGGCAGTTGAAATACGAGTTCCACGTGGCGGCCGGCGCGAACCCGGGGGCCATTCATATACGGTACGCCGGGGCAGACCTGGTTGAAATAAACGGATCGACGGGAGCGAGCATTGTGATACGGTCTGGAGAAACCGCTTTGATAGATGATGGCTTGTTTGCTTACCAGGAATCGGAAGGCTCGATGGTGCACGTGGATTGTTCCTTTGTTCGCGCGAATCCGGATGAGGTGCGTTTCGTGCTTGGTTCTTACGATCCATCTTCCCCCTTGGTGATCGATCCCATCGTGCTGGATTATAGCACCTTCATCGGTGGCTCGGACGACGATTCCGGGAACGGCATCGCGGTCGAGAATGGATACATCTACATCACGGGGGAGACTGGGGACGCGGCGACCAACTTCCCCATCACGACCGGCGCCTATGACACGACCCACAATGGCAATACCGACGTGTTCGTGACCAAGTTCGCGGCGGGCGGGGGCTCACTGGTCTACAGCACTTACCTCGGCGGTTCCGGAGGTGATACGGGATCTGCAATCGCCGTAGAGAGCGGTTTCGCGTACATCACTGGCTATACCACGGATGGATCGCCAGATTACCCCGTGACGGGCGGCGCATACGACACCAGCCACAATGGCGGACGAGACGTGTTCGTGACGAAGTTGTCGACGGACGGGGCCTCCTTGATCTACAGCACCTTCTTCGGCGACTCGGGGGACGATATGGCTTATAGCATCGCCGTCGAGGCCGAGTTCGCATACATCACAGGATTCAGGCCCGGTGGAACGGGTCAAGCGTTCGTGGCCAAATTCGCTTCTGATGGCGGCTCTTTGATCTACAACAATTTCTTCGGCGGCTCGGGATTCGATGTCGGACATTGTATCGCGGTCGAAGGCGGGTTTGCTTACATCACGGGGGTAACGGAGGATTCGACGACGGATTTCCCCGTGACGGGTGGTGCGTTTGACACGACCCATAACGGCGGTTTCGACGTGTTCGTGGCCAAGCTGGCGATGGACGGACTGTCCCTGGTCTACGCTACCTTTCTCGGCGGTGGGGGAAATGATCAAGGTTTCGGGATCGATGTCGAGAGCGGGTATGCATACGTCACTGGGCAAGCGGAGGATAACGTGGTTCCCTTCCCCACGACCGTCGGCACGTTTGACACGACGCATGGTGGGGGCACGCTAGACGCGTTCGTAACCAAGCTATCTACGGACGGGGGCTCGTTGGCCTATAGCACCTTCATCGGTGGCTTGGGAGCCGAGAGAGGTTATGATATTATGGCCAAAAACGGGTACGCATACGTTACGGGCATGACCGGGGATCCCCAAAAGGATTTCCCCGTGACAGATGATTCCCATACCACGACTCAGGGTGGCAGCGATGACGTGTTCGTGACCAAACTATCCGCGACCGGGGCTTCATTGCTTTATAGCACGATCCTCGGCGGTTCTGGTCCCGACCATGGTTTTGGGATTGTGGTCGAGAACGATCTCGCATATATCGTCGGCCGGACAGCAGATGACGTGGTTGACTTTCCAGTGACAGGTAATGCCTATGATGCGGACAATAATGGGGGGAACTGGGACACGTTTGTGTGCGTTTTCAACCTCGCGAATGACGTGACTCCGCCGGAGATGTTCATCGCGTTTCCGACGAATAGCACCATTCATAACGCCACGTTTTCCTTTCAAGTTAACGTGTACGACGTGAATTATGCGAACGTCACATATCAAGTCGATGCGCTGGCCATCCGACTCTTCCCGCGGAACGCGTCCACTTTGGTGGATTCGGGCGATTGGCTTTCCTTGACCGAGGGAGTGCACCAGATCACGATCACGGCCGCGGATTCATGGGGCAATACAAGACTTGGATACATCATCTTCGTGAAGGACACGCTCGCCCCCTTGACGACGTTATCTTACGTTCTCGCGCTCGAACCGGATTTCGTCATTCCAGCCACGGAATTCAACCTTTCAGCGAGCGACACGGGCGGGTGCGGGGTGGCGAGCACGTTCTACCGGCTCAATGGCAGCAGCTGGCAGCCATACGTCATTCCCTTCCCAGCAGGAGCGGTGGGGAATGGCACCTTGCTCATCGAGTATTACAGCGTCGATAACGTCGGCAACGCCGAGAGCATCAAATCCATCTCGGTTCGGTTAGATACGATCGCGCCGAACACGACGATCAGTTACGATTCCTTCGCGCCCAACTTCGTGAACGCTACGACCACCTTCACGCTCGCCGGCACCGACAACACCGGGGGTTCCGGTAATTTACGCACGGAATACCGGATCAATGGTAGCGCGTGGATCGTCGGAACCTCGTTCACTATTTCCACGAACGGTACTTTCATCATCAATTACCGCAGCGTCGATAACCTCGATAACATCGAAATCTTCGGCACCCGGATCGTTCGCGTCGATACCGTCGCGCCGAACACAACCTTGACCGTGTTCATGTTTATTTCGGACTTCACCAACGGCACGCACAGTTTCACGCTGTCCGGCACGGACAACACGGGCGGATCAGAGATCTTCTATCGCCAGTACCGGATCAACATGGGTGAATGGTTCACCGGAGATAATTTCACGATCCCCACAAACGGCACGTACACCATCGACTACCGCAGCGTCGATAACGTCTACAACGTGGAAGTCTACGGCACCCGTATCGTTCGCGTCGATACCATCGCGCCAAACACGACCCTATCAGTGCTCACCTTCGCGCCCAACTTCACGAACGGGACGCGCACGTTCACGCTGTCGCGCGATGACAATGCTGGTGGCTCGAGCATCTTGCGAACCGAATACCGCATCAACAGCGGCAGCTGGACGACCGGCACGAGTTTCACGATCCCCACAAACGGCATGTACACCATCGACTACCGCAGCATCGACAACGTGCTCAACTACGAGATCTATGGCACGCAAACCTTCCGCGTCGATATCCTCGCGCCGAACACGACCATCAGCTTCACGTCCTTCGCGCCGAATTTCGTGAACGGCACGACCACCTTCACACTCGGTGGTGCCGACAACCCAGGCGGGGCCAGTCTGTCGCGCCGGGAGTATCGGGTCGATGGCGGCTCGTGGATCCCAGGCAACACGTTCACTATCGCGACGAACGGCACGCACGTGATCGACTATCGCAGCATCGACAACGTGTACAACGTGGAAACCTTCGGCACCCGGCTGGTCCGGGTCGACACGCTAATACCCAACTCGACCCTCACGTTCACACCATCTCAAGGCTCGGATTACATCAACAAGACCACCCAGTTTACCATGGTCGCTACCGACAACTCCGGTGGGGCTGACATCGCGAGTCGGTTCTACAAGATCGGGGCGAGCCCGTGGACGCTCTACGCGGCACCGTTCACCCTCGGAGCTTATCCGAACGGGACCTACACCATCCTCTATTACAGCGTGGATAACGTCGGGAACGGCGAGGCCGCGAAATCAGGAACCGTCCACCTCGACATCGAGGGGCCGACCATCACTATCTCGAGCCCCACCAACGCCACCTACACGAACAGCACGATTGGCATCACACTCTCGTCGCCCGACCCGGACCTCCACGAGGCATGGTATAGCATCGGGTACTCGGCAAATGGCACCCTCGTCGTGTCGAACCGGACGTGGACGATGGGG
>JAUQYW010000532.1 GCA_030587525.1 Candidatus Sigynarchaeota archaeon
TATCTACATCCACAAAGACGATTTTTGAATCATCTTTCGCGACGGCGATCGAGATAACCAGACTTTCTCGCTCGTGAAATTCCTGGACTATTGTTCCCGTGGTGATGTCAATGATAACGATTTGGGGGTTTATTCCACCGATAACCAGCCTCTGTGTGTTATTCAAGATTGCTGAGCTCCTCACCTTCTTGTGATGATCAACGATGTGAATCAATTCTTTTGTTTCCAAGTCCCATACTTGAAACCTTAGATCAAAGCTAACAACGAGGGTGCGATCACCTGGTAGAACAAAAAGGTCATTTGTTGAATACACGAGGCCAAAGAAAGGTAAGAGATGGTAAGCTTCTATGATGGACACATCGCGGGGTGCTAACCGAGGGGGATATTTCGAGCTCATGATTAACCGAACCTCACTCATGGTATGATTGAAGATATTGCCCTAATAGTTGTGTGTTAAATACGACATGGTTGAGATTGTCGAAGTGAGTATCAAACACACCTGCTATCACGGTTGACCATCTACCAAGATTACACCTATTTAAGATGAGATTAATATCAAGCTGAAGTGCGCTCAATGAATTTGCATTAAAATAACTATGTGTTACCTCAGAAAAATCGGGAAAATCATTATAGCCGAGTACAAGCGAATGTCGCCAATCAATGCCTTCATCATAATTCGTTCCTTGATATGGTGAACTCATGTAAATGATCAGTTCTATATGATTTTGTTGCCAGACCAATTCCTTCACTTGCATTGCTATTAAATAATCATTAGCACACGTATCTAAGGTGGTTTCCATCATTACATGAAATTCCTGGCCATAGAGTGCAGGATTCATCAACATTCTATAGATGCTGACCCAAATATATGCTTCTGCACAAGTACCATGATGGTCTATCGTCCAAAGTAGCTCGATTCCGTTTTCTGGAGCAGTACCTATTGGAGATGGAACCTCTGCTGGAACGGAAGGTACTTCATGACTTATATATTCATACATGCGTCCTTCCTTATTCTCCCCGGATCCTGCAGTAAACATCTCTTCAATCCCATTCGAATCCATTAATAATGCTTCGGATATGGCTCCTATATCAAGATTATGCAGCCAAGCACCATAACTCAAATCACTTAAATCATCTAATAATGTCTCAATCATCTGATCTCGTATTTCTGGATTCTCAATGTAATCTAAGAAATTATTTAATGTAACTCCATCCCATAAGCTCACGTATTCCTCGGTCGTGTATGGTTGACCTTGAAAAACCTCAGCGGGCAAGATCCTATTCGCCTGTTCTGCTAAATCAAACATACGTCCTGCCATTCCCATTGCATTCAGCACTCGGATGGCATTATCGGGGCCATCCATAAGATTTTGAAATGCTGCGTTGATATTGCCCATTAATTCATCGGCCGCGGGTATATTACCGGCAAATGCATCGAGCATAACATTCTCAAGGAGGTGCAGCGGTGCTGCATCTATTCCAAAAGCTAATCCTAGCTCCGTAGCAATCTCATTAGCACGGCTGAAGACCGATTCATATCCAGGGTGTGTTTGAAGGAACCCTCTATCCGCCAATAACCTCATTACCTGGTCGTAACAACCGGGATTACTTTCTATCGCTTTCACACATGCTTGAACCGTACCTGCCTCGTCGTTATTGCTGATTGCATCTAAGATTTCCTTGAAGGCATCTTGTGGCAAATTATTTTCTGGTCCGAAATTCTGCGCGTCCGTGAGCATGATCGTCCCGCCAGATGCGGCAGCGAGGAACTGCTCGCCAGTCATGGCGTGCGTGTTCTCGTAGTTAGTCCAATCGCCACCTTGCCGCCGCACTGCAAAGTCCACGCGGGCGGTGCCTGGTGCGATGCCGAACAACGCCAGCGTCGCAGGCAACAGACCGATTTCGTACATCGTCAACGTCGGGTTCGCTTGGATGATGGCCACGAGCCCGCATACCATGCTCCCGAGGTTTGCGTCGACGTGCCGCGGGTTCGTGAACGTGTTCGGGTTCGCGAGCACGTTGTATCCTGCCGCGCTTACCATGGTAATCTGGATACGGCCACCGGGAGCGAAAAGGTGCTCGGTAAGCCCGATCTCTGCCATCATTTTCGCAATGATCCAGCCAGACAGCCTTCCCTTGATCGCGCCGCGAGCAGTAGTAGCCATCTCAGCGAGCGTTGCTATCTCACTATACGTCATCCTATCGTACACGTCGGTGAACGCGTCCGCGTCGTTCGCTTGAGCTGCTCTCATCGCATCGGCGATCAGCCGGCGTGACTCGAGTGAGCTTTCCTGGTACTGTTGATACTGGTCTGGCGTCATGGTTTCCTGCAGCATGCGATTCGTCTGCCAAGATTCATACTGTTCCATGATGTGCTTCTTGAAAACCCCGAACATGTCGACCACTGCTTCGCCAAGTTGCTCGCACAAGTAATCGACTGTAAACGTCAAGCCTGGCAATCCCATGAAATTCTCGAAGATCACGTCATCTCCTTGGAACCCGGCCAGCCGGAACAACCATTTCGAGCCTGTTGATACCAGGTTCTCGTAAACGAGTTCCTCGAGCGCTTCTTGCACGACATCTTTCACGACTTCAGTGGCAGAACCCCATGGTTCTACCGCCCAATATCTTACACCTGTTTGCCTGATACCCCTGTAGACCGGTACACGTGTCATGATGGCCTTCGTGGCAAGGGTTGCGATGACAAGCTGCACGAGTTGGATGAGGATATCGTAGAACTTTGCCGTGCCGCCTTCCCTGCCCGTCGCGACATAGGCATTGTACATGGCTGCGTAGGCTGCGGTCTCGTACTCGATCACCGGTGTCAACGGGTGGGACGCGTTGAAGCTCGGAATGCTGTCGGGACCTGCGAGCATGAATCCGATGATGCAATCATGATCAATGACGGCCACCGTGTTGTTCAATAAACCACCGGTTGCCGTCGACACGTTATTCATCTGCGTGGGATATACGGTCGCAAAGAAATAATCGAACATCTCGTGGCGCGCAATGATCGATGCATTGCTCCACAAGCCCTGGTCTTCAATGTATCCTTCAGTTGTCGTTCCCTGGACTGTTGCTTGGTTGAAGAGATCGGGGAGCTTGAGCCATATCCAACGGCTATTGTTTGCTGCCGTTGCATTTGGATAGATCGGCGTGCCTGCGGCTTGGATGCCCTTCCACTTGTACGACGTGCCTCCTGCCATTACACCGAGATCCTCGCCGCTCGTCTTGTCCGCGTCACCGATAGCGTTTGTTGCGTACTCGGGGTTCCGCTCGAACAAGAGCTTCATGATTGGTTTCTTGCGATATTCCTGGTAGCAGAGATTGAGGAATAAGTTGAGGAAAAAAACGACAGCTAGCGTGATGGCAGCTATCGCGGCACCAATACCTGTCGATGCTGCGGCGACAGCAAATGCCATGCCCCAAGACGTGATCACGGATGACAAGACCATGAGCGTTATCATCTCCGCCGTGTCCATGATCATGCCGACCCAGAACGGCACGTCGTGGCTGTTCCAATACTGCGTCCAGCCCTCGTTGTACGCCTTCCCCGTGATATATGCGAACCCGGTCGCCGACGTGTTCGATAGCCAATACGTGGGAACGAACCGGTCGCTGAAACTGTCGCCGAGATATACCTCGCGGCTCGTGTTCATGGCATAGTCCCGATCCAGGTTTTGGAAGTAACCAATTGCTTCCGGGATCGGTTTTTGCTTCGTGATGTTGGTCAGCACGAAACCGATCTCGATGCCATTGGTGAGATTATTATCCATGTCCACGAAATAGATGCAGCCATTGACGCCGATCCTGCATTCATCGGGAATGCTGATGCGCGGGTCGATCACCACGTCCACGCCATCGAGCACGTACACGTCGCAAGTTATGTTCGTGTACCCGTCAACGTCGAGCAACCGGAATGTGTGATTCTTCCACGAGATGTCGCACGTGCTCGTGATGGTCTCGTTTCGATACCAAGACTGGCTTGTCTCATTGTACATAGGAACGCGAACCGTCTCGACTTTCGTCTCGTACGTGGGTAATCCCGCAGGCGAACGGTCATCCCAGGCGTCCTGGGCAGCGAGGCTCCAATCATCGCTACCATCCTCGTTATAATCCTTCGTGTCTTGGTAGTAAAATAATGGACGAGCGCCGGCAAAATCCCACGTGGTTATCGACCACTCCTTCGTCACTTGGTTCCACGAAACGACACGCGTGCTGTTCACGATTTGACTATTTACACACACGACATCCATGCTCGTGGACTCGAACACGCCGTTCCCGTTAGCATCGGAGAGCACGCGCTTTACCAAGCTAGTGCTGTTAACCGCATACCCTTCAACCGTGGTGATATCCGAGTACCACGTGTCGATGATGGTCGTCTCGAATGCGCCGTCCCCATTAGCATCGATAGAAGTTGCATCTTCGACTCCATCCGTGTAATTGGCATCACCTCGAATATCCTGGCGCTGGATAGAAAGATCGATGGTTCCCGAGAAATCCAGGTCAAAACTATCGAGGCGGCTCCACGGGGCATAAGCGGTCGCGTTCACGGTTCCCGTGGCCGTCCAGAGCATGGTCGGGGGCCGGGCGTACGGCGTGGCTAGCTGGAAGGCCACCAGTTCGTAATTGCGAGCTTGCCAATCGAACACGTGTTCATAGAGCGTATCCACGATGTTCCATGATGTTTCATTTGCAACGGCGACAGCCATGTGCTGTACATCTATAAGCACGTCTTGACCGGAGATGATCTCCAGCGACCGTAGCGTGCCGACTAACGTCGTGTTATCTCGCCACGTAAACACGTCGAATAGCGGCCATGTAAATGGCGTTATTGGCAACACCACGTCTTCTGTCACGTTGACGTTACCCGGCGTCGTAATCCCCGCGCGCAAGACTGCCATGGAATCTTCGTGCTCGAAGTACAAGCCTAGTATCCCGACAGAATAGTTTTTCTGTGGTCCAAATAAATCTTTCGGAATGACTACGAAGGCAACATTAACAACTCTTTCACCTGTACCTATCAAATTCGCAAGTGATTCGCGACGCCTCAAGTACGTCTCGTTCCTCGGAAACGTCGTGGTGAGATTCACGATTCGTGGATCACCATAAGCGTCAATCACCTTCAATAGCACGCTCAGGTGTGATATTGCAGAAGCGTTGAGCGTTACCACATCATAACCAATATACGAATACTCATCCCATTCTGCACCTACCGGCGCCTCGGGAACGTCCATCATCGCCGCTAATGCCGGCCTGCTGGGATTTGTGTGGAGGATCATGGCCCTGGAACCAATATACGAGTCATACGAGATTAGCGAACCGATCCCGTCCGCACCTTGCTCAAGCAAGCCACCCATCGATGCAGTGGCGTTCGTCCAGTTCAGCCAACGCCACGTGGGCGCGGTGCAGACCTCGTCCCACCATTCGGGTTGATCAGTAATATCGTCAGGACAGCCGGTCACGTTGAGCCAGGAGGTTATCGATGATACATTTGCCAACGCCGGGTTCGTTGAATTGTCGGAAAGCACGGGTGGAAGGACCTCGACCAGCGCGCCCCAGTCCGTGAACGCAATGTCCTTTACCGACACGGGACGCCGGTATGCCACCTGGATCACGTTTTCGAGGCCATCCGTGGAATTATTATCCAGGGTGATAGGATCGGGCAAGGTCGTGTTTATGCTGCTGCTCCCGTTCATGGCCCAATAATACTGGTATGCAACATGGTGGTACGGCTGGACAAGAATCGAGAGCTTGCGAGTCTTGTTATCGATCGGGTCCGTGTTCGAGCCGTCAAAGATCTTGATTTTCCCAGACACGACGACCGGCTCGGTCACGTTCTTTTGCACCTCGTCAAACTTGAACCAAAGGAATGCCGAATTGTTGTTTGCTGGATCGAGTTCGTAAAATGTTTTCCAATTACCGCCCGTATCTTCTTGGAAAAGATCCTTGAATTGGCTCCAATTCTTCCAATCATACGTTTCCTGATCGAAAGGAATGGAATAATTCCGCACGTTCAACCAGTCGGTGATGTTCCCTGAAAGCTCGACACGCATGTCGTCTATCGTCCCGGGATGCTCATTTACACCAAGATTCGTGATAGCATCATATGTGTAATAATAGAGCATCGTATTGGAGAAAACACGTGCTCGTAACGGCGCTGGCATTCCTGATGAAACAAGAATCAAGTCTTCCCAGCCTTCGATGCGAAGCCCCAAAAGGTGGACGCGTGCATCGCTTGCAGAGCCATTCACGAGACTTACGTTCACTTGCACGTGGCAATTTCGCTCCGCGATGGAGGCCATCATTGCTTCTGTAATCGTGAAATTCATGATGGTCCCGTTCACGCTGGTGGCCAGCGTCGTATTCCACGACCAGCAATTCGTCGGGTCGATCAAGTTCTCGAATCCCAAGGTTACGCGAATGGTGGAACCTGCCGGGGCTGGAGCCAGTGCAATCGACCCTGCCATCCCAGCGCGGTAAGGAATGTAGAGATTTTCATATTCCACGACCACGGTCTCGGAGGCCGATGGCTTGATATACAAGCCGGGAACCTGGTTACCACCGATAGTCACGTTAGACCAACGCACGCTCTCATCGACGGTCGACTGGGGGAATTGCCATCCTGAAAACAACTGCTCAGATGGTAATATGCCGTCGTAATGCACGTGATCGAGCTTCTTTCCACGGCATGGCACGAGCAAACCGGGTAACGAGAAAACCGTGCTCGCGGGTGCATCCTCTGCCCAGTCCAAATGCAAAATGCTGATCGCTGGCACCGATGCGTTGTTCACCACGTCCGTGGTATTGCTGCGTGCAGCGCCGTAAAGTGTCATGTTCATGTCAAAGGTATTGATGGTCGTGTTCGTGCCTGACGGGTCATGAACGATGAATGAGCCATTGACATCACCCGTGTTAGCATTGTACGTTTTCGTCGTGTTTTCAACTGCGCCGGTGGGGATTTCGGACAGCAAGTCCCACCAATCCGCGTCGCTCCTATCCGCAGAGCCCGTGTCAGATATGCGGAGCCCCGTGATCAGGATTTCCTTTGACGTGGCGTTATTGAGGCTTTCCACGCAGATGTCGATGGACACGTTACTACCTGCCCATGTATCGAGTGGAATGGAGAAGTTCCATGCTTGATCGAGCGTCGCATTTGATGGCATGTCAAACGCGTGATAGGCTGAAGAAACATTGTTAACAAGAATCGTCACTTCGACACCATCATACCCAGGTTCCTCGATGTCGGGATTTGCCGACCAGTTACCCGGCATGAGATTCGTCGTGTTTCGTGCAAGGATCGTTCCCGATAGGATGGGCGCCGTGCTTTCAAGAACCGGAAGTGAACCAGCTGCTAATGAATCCCTATACACGATGGCACGCGAGTCTGCCATTGCGAGCAGGTCATAAACTATGGTTGGAGCCGACATGTTCATGCCGTTACTGCCCTTGATCACGATCTTGAACGTCGTGTTTGCAGCCTTGTAATACATGGATGGCTCGGCATAAGCATGCCCCGTGTAAAATCCAGGCCATAATTTATTCATGCCTTCTTCACCAATCGTTGCCGGCGAGACTTCTATCGACACCACCCCATCACCATCTGTCTCAGCAACGAGATACTGGGATTGGACGACAGGATTCGTGTTTGTTTCATCCCAAATCTCCGCGGTTATCGAGACCGGGTTAGTTTCCAGATCCGCATGGCTACCAATGCAATCCTCCTGCCATTCAGGCGTGAGCTGGCCGTTACCCTGGTCATCGGCTTCGACAGCCATGAAATTCAGGTACATGCGATCGTCGACGGGGGTAAGTTCCATTGCTGAGGCGATCAGGGCAAGATCCTCAGCTTCGATCGACATGTATCCTTCTGCATAGCACGAATCGAAATATGGATCGATATACACGCCCTGGTTCTGAAGATCGTTTATCTCGTCACCGTCGACGTAATTATCGACACCCGAGGCATTCACGAATGACACGTAACGGCCGTCCTCGACAAGCGGTAACTGCGCGTCGCTCCACGTGAAATCGGGGTCGTACCAGCAGCGAACCGCCAGCTTGATGCTTGCCAAGCTGAAGACCGACTGCTTTAGTACCCGGGTTATATCTCCAACGATTTCACGCAGCGCTGAATCACTGATAGTCCACTCAACCTTTCCTGCCTGGTCTGAGTAATCATATTGATAAATCGATGGACCCCATCTTTCCCAAGCAAGCGATGATGCATTGTAAAACGGATAGTAGATCGAGCGCCCGGTCTTTTCTTGCTCGTAATACGTGTTTAAACCCAGAGGCACTTCACCAGTTTGAGTCTGAAGAGCGAGGAACGACGGCATCGCATCCCAATAATATTCTTGCGAACGTTGCTCGTCTGCCGTTTGTGGAACGATACCAATCGCTAACCAGACCGGCACGCCCGCGAGGGGCATCAAGCCAGACGCGTCGGTGATGGTGAACGAGAATGTTGCTGGATCTCCGTAAGTACGCGAGAGGTCGAGGAAAGTCCACGGCTGCCCAGCACCGGCAGTGAACGTGCTTTGCGTGTATTCACGACTTGCATAATAATTTGATATATCGACGCGTGAACGTGAAGAACTGGTGCCGGGGGTTATCGTGATCTTTGTGTTGGCTTGATCAACAACGATATAGAAGGATGCCTGAATGGTCAAGTATCGTGGATCTCCCTCACCAGCATCGAGCCGTGCCCGATATATGCCAGGTGGTAAGTATGAAACATCGGTCGGGTGCGTCGTATTTATAAATTGCATGTAAAGCCCGCCAATCCCGATGGGCATAACAAGCCAATTAAACCAGGTGCTCGACGAGGCATTCCATATTTGAATAATTGCGGATTGCGATGCATTCACGGTCACGTTGTAAGGCTGCCATCCATTGATGATGAGGTTGTACCGGTCCAATGTAATGTTCTGGAGGCTTGTTGGCAATCCGAGAAATCCTTCCCCATCGTCATCGCAGATGTACCCGCTCATCATCGCGCCGGTTTCATAATCCACGTGTAGCACGGAATCCTTCGGCTTCTTATCTGGGTCTTCACCAACGTAGAAGTTGTCGAAATAGACTCCGAGCGCGGTATTTCCGACTGATTCAATGTGGATTGCATCCATACTCGTGGTATTGTTAGCCAATGACAAATTGCGCGCCATCGTAACACCATCTATCCTCAGGTCGAACGAGTGCGAGGTCCAATTAATCTCAGAAAATTCGATCAAACGAGGTTTGCCGGTTCCTAAACTACGCAACGCTTTTGCTGAGCAAACCGGGATCCCTTGAATCGTAACATTATCATCCCATGTGGTCCAATTATCGTGATTACACGGGATGTAGGCGAATCGCAGAACTATGGCATCCTGAGACCCATTCTTAATCGTAATTGTCAAGTTAATCGCGTCTTGATATGCCATTGAAAAGGATATAATCTCTGGATATGCTTTCGTGAAGTTTCGCGTCGCGGTGCTAGTTGCATCGAAATAATCGTACTCCCACGTGCTGTAATTGAACACTTTCCATTGGACTGTCTTGATAAACAAGGATGGAAGCAGGGAACGTATCGAATTATAACAGCTCGGTGCTGTAGTCGCCACGGTTGCTTGAGCTTTAGCACTGTCTTGCGCGGGAATTGTCGTGGTATTCCACGGCTCCCATGAGGTAAATGAACCTGTCCAGAAGGTATCATTGATTGTTGCTACCGGTGGTATCCATTCTTCATCCATCATCAAGTCGACCGCTGGTTGTTCTTTCGCGATGGTAAGATTCTCGATCATGCTAGCCGTTACACTCGGCAACAAAATACTTCCTTGATACTGCAACCGGCATTGCGGATAGGTGTAGTCAACCGTGCCGAGCATTTTAAACGAGCAAGCTTGCCCGGTGATGTCGGATATCGAGATCCCAATAGGATCATAGGACTCGGTCGTGGCATTCAACCCTTCCAGCACGAGATACTGCCATGGCAAGCAGGATATGGGGTACGTTTTCAAATCCCCGACCGGCGCTATGTAAGGCGGATTTACCTCAAGATCATGAAGCTTGATACTACCGGCAGTATGATTCCCGGCGGTAAAGGCGACATGTTCCAAGACCCCGCTGTTTAGTCGAGATAAGCTTTGCACAATCGTCGCGCCATCGAATTGCACGTTCCAACATGTGCTGTTAAAGTCAATAACCAACAACCCACGCGTGGTGTTACCACGAGTCACGGATTCCTCACCGCCCGGCCATTTGAAATGCCAACCTGCCGAAGAACCAGTGATACCAAGCCAAAATGCAGATACATCCGAGATGGTTAACCCCGTGATATTGAATGCCGCGTTGTAGATGCCCGGCGTATTTACGCCGTAACATTCCAAATCAATTACGACGGTACCAGCTTCTTGAACACCCATATCAAACGCAGGACTGGTCACGATTATGTCACCCGAAGAAGACCCATAATGGAGCGGACCGCTTATCTGTAGCGCCCCACCTTGAACCTTCATGGAGTTATATGGCCCGGTCACGGTCCATCCAGGCCGTGTAGTCTCATAATTGTTGCTTGGATTCACCAGGTTGAAGGTATCGTGATATCTTGTGCCATAACCGGGATCCGCTTGTATTCTTGTCGCAGCAATCGTATATAGATCTCCGTACTGCGCAACAGGCTCACCACACCAACGCCATGAGAATGTCACTGCATGTACCACGGCTATGGCATCGTGCGAGCAAATCCCGTACGTGTTATATAAACTCATTGCTGGATACAGATAGCTCCATACCATATTTTCATCAACATATGCCTCGCAATTGTATCCAGACGGCACCCGCGTGATACTAGAGACGAGCTCGTGCATACCGATCGGCAAGGTTACATCACACAACAAGGAACCACCACCGGTTGCAGTTATATCTCCTGCATCCACCATTTCGATGATAACGGTCACGTTAATCGATTCGTTCATGTTGAGCGTTGCTGGGGGGTCGAATACCTTGCTCGTGCAGACGCCTTGCGGTGTATAGCTTGCCATGGTCTGGATCCTCCCTTCTGGTTGTATCCGGACACCTCTTCCAGCATTCACGCCGAATTCTGCATTGATACCATTCCATTGATCACGGTCAGCGGTGCCGGTCGAGAAATCATAGGTACTTGCCAAAATCCTGGCGCTGCTATCGAATACCACGTCGATCGGGGCAATAGAGACTGCATCAAGGTTCGCGCCCGGCCACGTTACCATCACGTCATCAAACCACGCGCTAGTAGTGCCGTTAAATGAACCACTCGCTGCAATGCCAAGTGCAATCGAGGTTAGTCCTCCAGTTAACAAATCCCCACTTTCGAACATGCCGGGAATTAACGTCGTGGACCCGTTCACGATTACCTGGAATATTCCTTGAGACCAGTCCCAGATTTCAATGCTAAAATTGTACCATGATCCGCCTACGAGGGGGATTGGCCAACCATCTTCCCAGCCCGTAAGACTATCCGCCTCGCCTCCACGATGCCAACCATAAATCACTAGATCATCGTAAACCTTGTGGAAACCAACTTCAATTGCGGGGCCTAATGAATCTGATAGAGTGAGATATGCAATCGTGCTTGGTAAATCAGCTTCAGCTTCTTGCCTCATGAAGTTGAATCCGTCCATTATCAAGGAATTATTAGTTACATTTGTATCTATTTTTATCATAGCTCCCACGCGAGACGGTATTAGATGTCCTGAGGATTCTGGAATCCAGGTGATACGCGTGTCTTGATTCAGGGCGGATGATAATCTAACGGAGCCATTTTCGATCGTTGCCGTCCCGTTTCCTGAATCTAATCGCAGTGGGTAAGCCGTGGTGTTGAGTTGCGTCGAAGTCATGAACCAGTCATCCAATCCAGTATCGAAATTAAGGGTTCGGTTGAAGCACGTGGAATTGCAAGGTAAACTTACCCAGATATAATTAAATGTCAACTCTAATGCGGCCCTGGAGCTTCCTGCAACCATCTGCACGTTCACAGGCCGAGTAGCGCTCCCGTTTCCAGGGAGCTGGTCAATGAGCCGTGCGCCGCAGATACCGATACGTTGTATGGGGAGAGCACCGGGAGTTATTGTTCCTGGCCATACAGCCGAATCATTCCCTGATATTTTTAATTCTTGAAGCGTGGAGATGTTGAACGGCACATTTTCGAGATTCATCATAGCAAGTACCTGGAAGGGGATGTTTATCCGCACACGTCGCAAATTCTTGCCGTTTATTAAGACCGCCTGGGCTTCTGGATGCTTGGCAGGATCGAAATAGGTTAATAAGGCTTGCCGGTCCAAAGTCCATGGAAATTCGTGGAGATCTTCGTCAACAAACGTGAGCGTGATGGAATCGAACGTGGTGCACTGCCACAAAGTTGATGCCACGTCGGGGATGAGCAAGTCGATTTGGATACCTTCGTAAGAAGTAAGATTTGCAATTCGTTCAAGTGACTTCGATAAAGAGATACTAAATTTCGATTGCCGATATAGTGTATGTGTACCTATGGCTGTAAAGTCCTTCTCTAGTATCGCAATATCACGAGTATAATGGATATTACTCATAGCATCTAAGATATCCGTTCCCGGAAGCATCGAGAATTGGCGATGGAACCCGCTTGGGGAACATTCAGCTAGATATTGTAACTCGGGAGAGAAAGAGTCTATCGAAGCCAGTGTTAATGAAAAATAACCATTGGAATTGGTCATGGTTTTACCAAAGAACTTGCTATTGACATATACTTCAACAGCTTCGTTAACTCGCGGTATGCCGAAAGAATCTACGACGATACCCTCGAACAAATCCCCGTATAACATGTCTTCTCCAGTTGCTGCTTTGCCAATTGGTTGAATGATTCGAGCATCATCGAGGTAGATAAGCCGGTATAAGCATTGTTCCCAATTTTCATTTCCCGCGAGGTCCTCTGCAGAGATATAGAGGTCTGCTCTTGAACATCCTGCTGCCCACACGGTGGAAAGATTAAAGCTCACATTACTCGCCGCCGGAAATGTCCAAGTAAAGCCTTTTATCTCGTACGTGGGAGTATAGGCAGTCACTCCAACATTTATTGCGCTCAGCGTATGATCATCAATTGCCGAAATAGTAAACACGTTATTTCTAGATGCGACAAGAAAGTTTTCGTTTGTACCTTCTTTAAGAGGCGCTAGACGGGTTAAATTCGAGGAAAGCGATACTGATGGCATGCTCG
>JAUQYW010000060.1 GCA_030587525.1 Candidatus Sigynarchaeota archaeon
ATGCCGACATCGTGGTCGCTGCAGACTGCACGGCCTTCTCGTTCGGGAACTTTCACCAGGAATTCTTGAAAGGCAAGGTGCTGATCATCTTTTGTCCCAAGCTGGACAGCGATCTTGAAAGTTACACGGAGAAACTCGCCCAGATCTTCAAGGAACATGCGGTCAAGTCGATCACGCTCGTGCACATGCAAGTCCCGTGCTGCTTCGGCCAAAAATCCGTCGTGGACGGGGCCATGAAGCAAGCCGGCAAAAAAATTCCCGTGAAAGAATACATCATCAGCATACAAGGGGAAATCATGCCACAAGTGGCCCGGTTCTTCCGCATGTAAAAATGAAAGGAGATCGAGATCGTTTATGGTTACGACTGAACCATAAAGTCTTTTTTTTACCTCGACGTTTTATCCTTGATTCTGATGTCTGATACTACAACATCGACTTCTGGCGCAGCTCGTAAAATATATAAGGGCACTGCCAAGGACAAAACGCTGGTCTTCGGTATACGCATCCCAAGAATCAGATTAACAAGCCTGGGGGCTTCCACCATCTCGTTGCCCTCCCCGCCACGTATGCTCGTGCTCATGGCGACTTACATCCTGTTATTCTGGCTCATGAGCGGCGGCATCTACTTCATGGTGCGTAATCCCATCGCGGTCGGCGCTCGTGGAAATGATCCGCTATTTTTCTATCCCAGCATGAACGATTCCTTCGTCATCGAAGGCATCATCGCGGCCATCATGCTGTTCACGGCGGGTATCGGCATGGTTCTCGTGTATCAATCCAGCTTGCAAAAATTGAATCGTTCGTATGCCATGAAGCTGCTCGTTGTTGGGTTGTTGCTCGGCATCATTTCATTCATGGCGCTGCAATGGATCATCCGCATCAAGCTCCAGGAAATATAACCAAGGTACTCCTTTTTCCTCATCAAATCAGCCAAAAACGTGATTTCTCCTTTTATTATTGATTTGCAAGGATTACATAAGATTTTACATTCAGAAATGAACGAAAACTCCCTTGGATTGCCCGAATAGAGGATCGTGACATTGGAAATTGCGATTGACTCGCGCGCGCCGAAGTCTCTTGTATTTATACCCGGATTCATTTAGATCCTTATCTCCACAAGATGAATCGGGTGAAGGATCGCCCGTTCTAAAAAAAGCACGAGGGATCGAGACATTCCAGCCGACCGGGATTTCGTGAAAAGGACGAAATGCATTGCTTATGAGGAATACATTCCTTCCCAAGGCAATCCGTCCGTGATCGCATTGTTCATTAACGGGTGGGATTCTTCCCCGGCCTTTTTTCATGATTTGGTCCGCAGCATCGATGCGCTGAATTTGCGTTGCATCCTGGTCGATTTCAAGTTCGATACAAGGGATGCCGGCACTACCTTCGTTAAGATGTCACCCGTAGCACGTGCGGTAACGATAAAGGAATTGCTCGATGAGCTCGCGATCGACCGGCTCGGCATCGTTGCCTTTGGTATGTTCGGCGGGGCCATTGCGCGGCAGTTAGTCCAAAAACTTGGAATAGACCGGTTCAAATTCATCACCATGCTCGCACCCGGTCCATGTCTCATCGACAACACGTTGCGCGACGCGTTTTGGAATCTATTGCCACTGGAGACGCGTTCTGGCATTCTCGATATGAAGCGCGAGGACCTTCATGCTTTGGCCCAGAAGGCTGTTGACCTGTTCCACGACGGTTTCACGCCGAGATTGACCCGTGACGAGATGCTTACCGACTTGCTCGGCATGGTCGACGAGCTGCATGTGATTTCCGACATCCAAGCCTCGAAACAACGGCACGCATTTGGTATTCCCGTTGAAATGATCTGCGGCGAGCTCGACGAGGTGGTACCCCTGGAGCTTTCGTTCAAGACCATGCGTGGGTTTGGCGAGGTGCAGGTCAATATCATTCCGATGGCGGGGCATTTCTTCCCTCTCGATTACCCGGAGGAAACCGCGAACTGCATCCGTGACTTTCTCGTGGAAAAAGTAGATGGTATTTCGAGCGCAAAGGTATGGGCTGTTTGATTTACTTGCTGCTAGCAGCAAGACCGTCCTTGAGCGTTTTCAGGCCGAGCAACAAACCTTCCTTGATCTTCTCGTCGCCAGATATAAACGCGTTGTCCTCGTGCTCGATGTTGATAGCACCGGAGAACCCTTGTTTCTTGAGGATCTTGAACAGCGCCTTCCAGTCGATCACGCCGAGCCCGGGAATCTTGTATTCCCACCATCCCGGCTCGTAGAGACCCCGATCCGCGAGGACATCCTTGTTGATGACCGTGTCCTTCGCATGCAGCGTGAACACCTTTTTCTTGGCCGTAAATTCATCAAGTGCCTTTTTCCAGTCAATTTGCAGCCACACCAGGTGCGAGGGGTCGAACTCCAGGCCGAGATTCGGCGAGTCCTCGGATGCCGTGAAAATTTCCCGCCAGAAATAAGGTGAGCGGCCTATGTTCGAGCCTCCAGCGGGGCAATTCTCGATGGCCATTTTCACGCCGTGGCTCTTGGCGTGGTCGACGAGGGGCATAAAATGCTCCTCGAACAAGCCCATTTCCTGGTACATGGTGCCACCGGCCCCGCCGACGAAGCATGCCACGAGGCTCACTTCAAGCTGGCTCGCGGCCTCGATCACCTTTTTCATGTGGGCGTTATTTTTGTCACGGCTGCCCGGGTCTAGGTGATTCGTGCAATATGCCAGGCTCGTGATCTCGATGGAATTTTTCTTGCAAGGAGTCCTCACGTCGCCTGCCTTGCCGGAAAGCACTTTGCTCACGTCGACGATGGCACCAGGTCCTGCCGCCAGTTCAAACGTCTCGAAGCCGACCTGATGTGCCCACGCGGCGCTTTCATCCAGGCCCTTGTTCCGAAACAAGTTATGGAAACCCAATTTTATCTGTCCCATGTTTCACATCCTCTTCAAATCATTTTCAATGCGTTCGTGTCGAATAATTCTCGCTCTTTATCGAGCAGTGGTAAACTATCAAAGATACTCTTGAAATCTTGCAACTTGGACGGGATTTTCTTTTCTATGCATCGTAAAAACATGCTAATCGCGTTCGTCATGCAATGGCTTCCAATCGTCTCATTGCCCTTGTAAGTCGTCGTGATGTTCTTGAAGACGGCGGAAATTTCCTTCACATCGACGTGCTCACGTGCCATGATCATGATCGAGATCCACAAGGATGTCCATCCCAGGAGAATATCTCCTGCATCGAAAAATCGAAATGCTTCGTCTTGGTAGAACAGCGCCGCCTTGTCGAATTTCTTTTGCACGAGATACGGCAAGCCATACAATTTTCCTTCTCGTTCCAGCACTTGCCGCCTCGCGAGCAGCGCCATCTGAACCGGTTCGAATTCCATGCAAGTCATTTCAGCGATGACGGGGAGCGCGTCGTCGATCTTCTTCTCGAACTCGTCCGCCGGGGGTTTCTCCTTCTTCACCTTCACGCTCTCGGGAACGGGCTTGTGGAGGACCTTGTAGATCAAGAATCGCTCGCCGTTGATGAGGGGGAGCAGCTCCATGAGCATGATGGCCTCCCCGATGTCGGCACCCATTTCGAGGTGGATGGCCTTGACTAGCAGCAGCGCGAGCTTCCAGCCATATTCCTCCTCGATAGCTGATTTCACCTCTGGTGAACCTTTCTCGATGATGCCGAGGATGTTCGTGATGGCGACCGTGTCGTTTCGCTTCAACGCGAGCAGTTGCGATGCGATGGCCGAAAGCGCAATCTCCCTAGCATTCGAAGACTTTAGGAAGAATTGCGTGGCCACCTGCTGGTTTTTCTCGTACTTGTCGAGTGGTTTCAACAGTGCATCCGGGTCAGTTACGAAACACGTCAATTGCTCAGGGATCTTCTTGTCATTTTTCCATGCCTTGAGTAATTCTTCCCTGGCATCCCGATGGCCCGCAAGCTGTGGCTGATTCAGGAGTAAGAGGCGCTTGAGCTCGAGCAACTCCTCGTGGATAACCCTCGACTCTTCCTGCTTCTTGTATTCGTCCTCCTTGCTCAAGGCTTGTTCTTGCGATATTTGCACGAGGCGGGCAGTGAAACGGCGTTTCTTGTCGAGATCGACCAGTTGATTCATCAAGTCCTCGACGGGTGTGAGATCGTTGGAATCGATGTGAAATTGGATGAGGTTCTCGAGAATATCGTCAACGTTCGTGGATACCTTGCCGTGAACCTCGGATAAAGAGAGTAGCAGCTTGAACTTGTCCAGCTTCGCCGTGGCAACCTTGATTGCATCGGCATTCTTGTCCTTGCTCGCGAGGCGGGCTTCTTGCAAGAGAGCCTGGGCCAAGCACGTCGCCAGTGCATCGGCTTGCGCGTGGAAGTTGTTGGTCCGTGCCTGGTTCTGATAATGCTCGATCACGCTGCTGAAATAGAGATCATTGACGGTTATGCTCTTGGACTGGATGTTTTGTGCGATGATATTCATCAAGGCCTCCTGTTTTGAATCCGGGAGGAAATCGATGAGCCCGCTCACGTCGAGCAGGTATGTGCCCTTCACGAGGTGCTCCATGACCTGGAAGACCAGGTCCGAGGCAATGTCGGTATGGTCAAGATCTCTCAACCACTGGGCGTTGATCTTCAAGAAACTGGCAGCACGGTCTGGATTGCCTTGATCGGCGATATCGAACAAGATCTTCCGTCGAGATTTTGCATATAGCAGTGCATCTTCTTGCTGCTCCTTGAAATACACCAGCAACCGCTGATAAGCGCTCTTCTTGAGGGCCTCCTTCTTTTCCCGGCTCTCGATCTCGGTTTCCTTCTCCTTGGCGACCCGTCTCGCGGAGAGCTGCTTGACGAGCAGCTGGTCCTGGACGAGCGGGATGATTTTCTCCAATTCGTGATAGCTCTGTGCCTCGGTAAGATATGCACAAATCGCGGCGAGCTGTTGATCCGGGATGGAAACGGGGATATTCATGTGATCCCGCACCGCGACGAGCTCGTCGACGAGCAAGAGCGAATCCCCAATGAATTGTTGCTCCACCTTGTCCTTGAGCATCGCGAGCTTGATCTGCACTTGCTTCTTGGCAAGTTCCGTGGCACTTTCCCGCAGATCGTGTTTCAAGTAGATCTTCGTGATGGTGTCGAGCTGGAAATTGGCCTTTTCCAGCAGCTCTTGCTTGACGAGATAATCGATGCCCCGCGTGATCTTTTCCTTCAGCGTGGCGAGATAGCTCGCCGGAGACTTGATTTGTCCGAGGAGATCTGGGATTTTCTCGAACTCGAAGATCGATACCCACGCGTCGATAGCCTTGATGAATAAATCCTCTCCGTACGATATGTCGACGAACTCATTGCGGTTCCAAAAGGCTCCTTCCTGGAACTTGAGCGCGGCCTCCTCGAACTTATGCTGGTTGACGAAAGCAGTGGCCTGGTTCACCAGGAACTGCAAGTGCTTCTGTTTGAGGAAATACGCCCTCGCCTTTTCCCCAAGCTGCTCGCAGATCCGGGCCGCGAGCATGTATTCGGTCGCCATTTCCAGCCATCGGGCACCGATCGCCCCCAGCACGAGGGATTCCAGCCTCTTCTTTTCCTTGGCCACGATGGAGAGCATGTAAAAAGTGCGCCCGAGGAATATTTTATCGATTTGCTTCAAATCTTGCTCGATCTTTGCCGACATGATTTGCCAAGCGATGCCAGACCGCAGCCACGCACCTTCCAGGTTCACCGGGCCAGCGTCGGGGTGCTGGATGATCCCGTTCAGCAACACCTTGAGGATGGTCGAGAAATGTTCGATTGCAGCCTGACTCAAGGTCATGCACTCGACGACGCGGTGCTCCCACACCTTGCGGATGAATCCATCGTCAAACAAGGTGGCTTGCCCCGCGGCATTCACGATCGTTATCATGACCGGTAAAAACCTGATGGATCGTTCAAGGATGTTCAGGTATTCGAGTGTAGTGTCCGCGCTAGGATCGGAAGCGGGATCGACGAATAACAAGATACCGTCACTGCCTTTCATAGCTTCCTCGAAATCAACCTTGGTGACATCCCTGACGAGCCAAAACTCGGCATTCACCAGGCTATCCTTGTCCAGCGCGATCTCAGCGTTGCGAATCGAGACTCCCGGAATCGAGATGGTCGTATCTTCCACGGTATTCAAGATCGTGCATGCCTCGTCCAGGACAGGCGCGAGCTCACCAAGCGCGAGGAGCGGGATTT
The DNA here is from genome assembly GCA_030587525.1 of Candidatus Sigynarchaeota archaeon. Classification (GTDB taxonomy): domain Archaea; phylum Asgardarchaeota; class Lokiarchaeia; order Sigyniarchaeales; family Sigyniarchaeaceae; genus Sigyniarchaeum; species Sigyniarchaeum tengchongense. Next base: position 6,176 of record JAUQYW010000060.1, read on the forward strand.
TAAAGAGATACCGTGGCATGTTGATTGAATATTAGCTTCCTAGATAAAAAAATGAGTTATTTTTACCCGTACAATTTCTCATAGCATTCACAGCATGGGATGCCGACCTTCTGCTTTGGTTTGCCGTCCTTGGCACTATTCATGAACGCGATCAACGTGTCCCGAAGTCCTTGAGTCGCGGGATCCGTGCTGAAAAAAAACTCGGCGAGCGACGTGTCGTGGTTCTGCTTGCCGCACACGGGACACTCCGAGTAGAAATGGACGAACCGGCGCGATTCCGCGTTGCTCAGCTTGTTCAGCTGGGCGAGATCTCGGGCGACGGCATCGGGGATTTGCTCCGCATCGACCTTTAACTCCCGCAAATAGATCAGCTTGTCCAAGCCCTCGATCACGTGGAGCTTGTTATCGTGGAGATCCAACTCGTGGATGAGCCCGAGCTCGTCGAGATGCTCGATCGTTTCGAGGTCGTTCCCGCTGAGATCGAGAATCCGCAAGTTGTAAAACTTCGGGGAGCCTGCAAACGTGCGGATCCGGTTCTGGCTCACATTAAGAATGCGTAATTGCGAGAGGTTGTCGAGATCCTCCACCACCTCGATCTCGTTCCTCGCCAGCTTCAGCACCCGCAAGTCGGTAACGCGATCCAGGCCTTGGATCTTGCCGATGTGGTTGCCGGAAAGATCGAGCACGCGCAGTGCCCCCAAGCTGTCCAAGCCCCGCATCACGGTTATCGCGTTGTTGCCGAGATCGAGCTCGCGCAGCGATGCGAGCTTGTCGAGGCCCTCGATCTCGTGAAGCTTGTTGTTCGATAGGTTCAACTCTTGCAAGTAGGGGAGCGATTCGAGTCCGGCTATCTCACCGACAGTTTCAATGCCTCTTGATGAGAGATCCAGTCGTCCCGCTTTTATTGGCACGGTTTCTTTTTTCCATGTAACGTGGGCAGATTGCATGGCTATGCTATTCCGGGGCATTCCGAGTTAATAAGGTATTTTTATGAAATTTCGATATTTTGATATAATCGCAGCGAAGAATCCGAGCTGGTGTGTCGTGCCAATCGTGCGTTTCTCATGCCGTGCCATTGCTTCGATCGCCGCGCTATGCTGAAAGAGCAAGCCCGGGATCCAGCCTTCCAGGACATAATCCTATATGCGGGCGTGTCGTAATCCACGTAATCCACTATGAAATCTCGTTAAAAGTTGTGAAGAAAGTATTTTTGTGGGATTTCATTTTATCTTCATATTAGCGAGATACTTCGAGCATTCGCCACGCACCCGAGTGTCACTCGATAGGTGCACGCGATTGACTATAGATCCTTGGGTAAATACCACCGATTATGCCCGAAGTTAAAAGATATTGAAGATAAACGGAAGAGAAAGAAAAATAAGGCCCTTTTAATGGTCAAAGTTAAAAATGTAAAAGAAATCGAAAATATGGTTGTCAACTCGCCGTTTGACGTGCGGCGCATTTTCAGCGTCACGGCGCATGTGCAACACGGCAAAACCACGATGGTGGACTATCTCATCAAGCGCGCCGGGTTGATTCGGGAATCTGACGCGGGAGCATTGCGCGTCACGAACTCCGAGGAAGATGAAATCAAACGGGGAATCACGATCTTCAACAGCATTGCGCTCCTCAACTATCAATATCAAGGAAAGGAATACATCTTTCAAATTAACGACACGCCCGGGCACATTTCGTTCACGGGAGAAGTGAGTCGCGCGTTGCGTGGTTCGGATGGTGCGATCTTGCTCGTGGATGCCCTGGAAGGTGTCATGACTCAGACGGAAACGAACATCCGGTTGTCCGTGGGCACGGAGTTGTGCAAGCCCATCTTGTACATCAACAAGGCCGACCGGTTGATCTCGGAATTGCGCATCCAAGCGAAGGAGTTCTACCAGCGTATTGACAGGATTGTCAAAAATATCAACCAGATCATCGAACAAGTGCAACCAAAGGGAAAAGATTGGACGGTCTCGTTCACGGCCAATTCAGTCGCCGTCGGCAGCGGCAAGGATGGCTGGGGCTTCAACATGAGCGTGCTCAAGGCGAAGAATATCAAGCCGGACCTCGTGTTCGAGAAATACGCGGCCGGCGACGTGCTCTGGCTGCGAAAGAACCTGGCTCTCGATGACGTGATCTTGCAGATGGTCATCGAGCATTTGCCAAATCCTCTCGAGGCAGCAGCATACCGCATTCCGGCCAAGTGGCCCGGGGACATAGAGAGCGAACTCGGCAAGTCCTTGCTCAGGGTGGATCGCAACGGGCAATTGTTTGGCATGATCACGAAAATCTCGATCGACCAGAAATCCTTCCGCCCCACGGTCACGGGACGTGTCTTTTCCGGCACGCTGAAACCCGGCGACAGCTTGTTCTTGATGGGTCGCAAGGAGCGCGTCAAGATCAAGCGCCTCGGGGTCATGGAACTTGATGATCTGATGGACCTCCCGGAAGTTCCCGCTGGAAACTTGTTTGCATGCTTTGGTTTCATCTGCCCGGCAGGCGAATCGTTCGTCTCCGGGGATCTGACCGATGAACAAGCACTCGATGTTACCCCGTTCGAGCAGATCAAGTACGTGGCAGAGCCGGTAGTCTCGCAATCGCTCAAGCCGAAGAATCCGCAAGACATCGGGAAACTCGCGGACGTGGTCTCCAAGTGGGTCATGGCCGACAACACGGCGACGTTCAAGAAGGACAAGGATTCGGGTGAATACATCTTGAGCGGTATCGACCCGCTCCAGATCGAGATTCTCATGTTCCGCATCACGAAGCAGGTCGACGTCATCCAGTCCGATCCCATCATCGTGTACCGCGAAAAGCCGACGATAAAGAGCAGGGAATATCACACGAAATCGAGCAATGGACATAACCGTATCCTTATGTATCTCGAACCGCTCGACGACCAAACGGTCGGCCTCCTCGCCGAGGGGAGAGTCACGATCGAGCAGAAAGAGAAGGATCGTGCCAAGGTCTTGCGTGATGAAGCAGGATGGGATCCCAAGGAATCGCGCAACATATGGGACATCTACGAGCAAAACATGTTCGTCAACGGCACCCACGGATTGCAACGGTTGGAACGCATCAAGTCGTATTGCTGCGCAGCGTTCAGGGAATGGGTGGAGAATGGCCCGTTGGCCAAGGAACCGGTCACGGGTATGAAGGTGACGTTCACCGATGCGACGATTCATGAGGACACCGCCCATACAGGGTATAATGAAATCGCCGGTATGACGGTCGCGGGGCTGAGCCTTTGCTTCCTGACGGCCAAGCCCAAGCTCTTTGAGCCGATCCAGCGCGTGGAGATCAAGACGCCGACGGGCACCGAGGGCTCGATCATCGGCATCTTGTCGGCCCATCGTGGTTCGGTCTTGAACATGATCCCTGACGAATCATCGGGCGGCGTGCTGGTCATCATCCAAGGGAAAGTTCCCGCTGCCGAGACTTTGAAGATCGCGGACGAGTTCCGATCCGCGACCCAAGGCAAGGCATTCTTCTCGTATCAATTCTTCGGGTTCGAGCCCGTCCCGGACAACCAGAAGGCCATTATGGACATCCGGAAGCGCAAGAAACTCCCGCAAGAGATGCCCAGCGCGGCGACCTTCGAGCGGTTCATCTACGCTCGCAAGTAATATTTTTCTTTCTTTTCGTGGTCTCTTTTTTCCCTGCAATCCATTTCCAACGAAATGGATGTTTCATTGAAAAATGATGACCTCCTTCAAGATTGCTTCATATGGGGCAAAACCATGGCCTTGAGCACGTGGATCGCCTGGCGCCCGATGGGCAATCCCGGATTGCTCGAAGGGTCGTAAAACCCGGCAGCATCCTTAAGGGGTGACAGGCCCTTGATATCAATTTCTGCTTTCAAGAACTTGGTCAATGCGTCCTTGAAATTCGTGATATTTCTCTGCCGCTCGATGAAATAGAATCCCTTGTCGTCCACCTTTGCATCGGGATGCTTTTGAAGGTAGGTCTTGATGCGAGCTTTCGGCTCCGTTCTCGCAGGGCCGAGCTGGTGGAACGTCGCTGGAATTGAGGGATTTTTCACGTGGAAGGCGATCGCGGCTTGCTTTTCATCCTTGGCGAGCAGGATCGCGCTGGTCATGGTTCCGAACCGTTCCTCGCCGGTTTGTTCCCGTTCCAGCTTCTTTTCCGCCAGATTTCCAAGGTGGTAGAGCTTGTCCCGCACGATCGTGTAATGGACCTCCCGCGCGTTGTCGAACACGACGGCGAAGAAATGCGGGTCATCGTTCTGCGGATCCGGGATCGGTTTTATGTCGAAGAACTGGGTCTTGGGAGCTTTCAAGAAATCGGCGATCACTTGTTGCGCGTGGTAGAAGCACCGGGCTTCCGTGCTCGATCCCACGTTTCTATTCCGATCGGTAGGATCGATGATGATGAGAAAGTCGTTGTCGAACCGGGGCATCGAGCGCAGTTCTTTCTTTGTGCGACCGAAGATATCGATTGGCTGGTCAGGTAACCGCGAGAAATTGGCCATCACGTTCTCTATGGTGCCGAAGAAGTGGATCAGGATTTCCAGGCCGTAGCCGATGAAGCCCATGGGACCCGGAGCGCTCTTGTCGCCATAGACATAGCTTGCCTTGAAAAAAACCTTCAGCAAGCGGACCTCGTCCTTCTGCGCGTCCGTCAAGTTGTCACGCACGAATTTACTATGGAGCGGGGTTCGGTCCATGGCCGTGACGATGTCTTCTCGTTCGATGTACTCGCTCGTGAGGTGGAAGCAGAACACGATGTCGAACTTGACCCCATCGACGACGACCGTGAGATAGGGATGCTCGGCGTAAGAAAACATAATGCTCTGTGGATGCAATTTTTCCTTGATCGCGGGAATGAGCACGTCGTTAATCGATTTCGTGAAGATGTTCTTGATGCTTTCCCGGACTTGTTTTTTTAACATCCCCTTGTATTGTTCCAGCAACCCCGGGTTCAAGCCAATAAATAGATCGACGTCACTATCGCCCGCGAGTTGCGTTTGCTTGATGCCTGTCGACCCTTGCGGCTCGATGAAATCCACGGTTACTGGCCCTCCGTCCAGCGCGGCCCCCAGCGCCTCGGACACGCGCTTGGTCACCATCGCCAAACGGGTGATTTCCTCCTTCGCCGGCCTGACACGCTGCAACACTTGTGACTTGATCGTGGCGATGGTCTCTCTTATCGCGGGATCAAGCCCGGCTTCGGTTTTCATGCCCTCAAGGCGCGTGAACGGGTAGGCCATATCTCCATATCTCCGAGAGAAAAATATCTACGAGAGAAAAAAAACATATCTACGAGAGAAAAAAAGCGAGAAAATTCGGAGTAAATCCGCTCCGCATCACGTCCCGGGCGGCATCACGCTTCTGGCACGATGAAGAGGGGAAGATACCCGACGACGAGCATAGTGTGGAAGGATTGCCATTCCCAAAAGGGCATGGACGCGATCAACGGCACAGAGGGATCCTGGTGGTAATGGGTTAATCCCGCGCCAGCGCCGGTCGCGATCATCAGTACTGTGCACACGAGCCCGAATGCCAAGATGATGGCATACACGGCCACGAATCTCGATGATACATGCCACTCTATCTTCGCGACTTTTTTCCGGAAGGCTATGCCGATGAACATAAACAATGCCATGAGATAAGTGCCACCGAACGAGGCAAATGCGGAAATTGAATGGCAAAGAAGGAACATCTTGTCTGGTGTATTGAAATTCGGAACGGCACCGATAAGGATCTCGCCGATGCATGCCACGAGCAAGAAAATGGAGACGAGCTTGGCCAGCGTGGCATTCACCTTGCCGAGGCCGCAGCGATAATGCATTGCGACGGGAATCGTCCCGAGCCCGAGCACGAGGAATGCCGCGCTGAAGAAGAACCACCCTGTCACGTTTTCCTCGGGCCATCCAAGGCGGCTTATCGTCGACGTGATCCAACCATACGGGTACGATGGGATGTAGGGATAGAGCAACCGCGCGATCACGAGCAACATGGCATATATGCCGATGACGAGCGGCGAATAGTATCTCGTTAGCACGCGTTTTGACATGCGGGTGGGGAACAAATTTACACGTGGCATTGCATTTCACCAATACGGAAGAAGGCCATAATCCTTTTATCATTGAAGGATATTGGTTCTATGAAATTTTTGATCTATGAAAGGGAACGATTCGTGAACAACAAGGACACGCCGGGCAAAGTGCTCGATAAAAAAGCGGCAGATCTAGCTGCGAAATTAAAACGCGTTTATGCTTTGCGGGCAGAAGGAAACCGTGATGCGTCATTTAAAATGATTCAAGAAGTCGTGAGTGCCTACCCAAAGGCTGCAATAACGTGGGAAGAACTCGGCATCGAATACAGCGATAGAGGCGCTCACGAGGACGCCATTGCTTGTTTCAAGAAAGCCTTGGCGATTTGGCCTCACCGGCCCGGTACATGGGAAAACTTGGGCATCGTTTTTAGCGATATGGATAAAAATGATGAGGCGATCTCGTGTTACAAGAAATCCATTGAGCTTGATCCAAAAAGCCCTTCAGCCTGGATCAACCTCGGAATGGCGCTTGGAGAAATAGGAAAGACAGACGATGCTATGCGATGCTATCAGTATGCAATTAAGCTCGATCCTACCGATGAGATTCCTTCAATAGATATCGGATACCTCTTTAGTGAAAAAGGCTTCCTCCTCGAAGCGATCGATTGGTTTAAAAAAGCATTAAAGAGGAATGAAAAAAACAATGTTGCCTGGAACAATCTCGGCGTTATGAACGAAATTCTCGATAATATGGGCGAGGCAGCTCGCTGTTACAAGAAGGCTATGGAGATTAACCCGCGATATGCCATCGCAATGGGAAATCTTGCTTGGATCCTTTGTGATGAGAGAAAGTATGATCAAGCGATGGAATTGTGTAAAAAAGCCCTGGATATCAAGCTTGATAATCCTGCAATAATTGCCAAGCTAGGTTATGCGATTTTCAAGAGTGGCGATCAGCTTAGGGGCGAGTTGCTGATACGACAAGCCATCGAAAAGCACCCGCGAAATATCCACGCTCGCATAATTCTCGCTAAATTACTTAAAGATATTGGCCAGCTTGATGAATCTTTGCACGAATGCGATTCTGCATTGGAGATCAAGCCCACAGAACCCTCCATCTTGAAATTGCGTTCCGAGATCATCGAGGCTAAGGAAAATACTAATTCAAGTCAAGAAGAAAAGAAATAATTCCGATTTTACACATTTTTAAATTCGGCAGACCAAGTGCTGCACAGCTGGACATAGAACGTGCCATTTTCCACCGTGGGTTCGATTTCGGTTCCCTCGTGCAGCTCGTTCCAGCTCGTGATCGTGATCCACTCGGCGCCGGCCGCCATGGAACATTGCCACGTGTAATTGAACGTCAAGCCGCCGGTGCGCTCCACGATCGTTCCCGGCCGGCCGTCATACAGCGGCGATCCCGTGAAGTCGTGCACGCACGTGTTGTCGGTTCCCGGGATCACGGTCGCGGCGTAAACACCACCATGCGCGTGGATCATGCTCGATGATGCTACAAAAATCTCGTCGAGCCGCCCGTAGCCATGGCTCGGGCTACCGTCGGGCTGGTACACGGTGATTTCAGGAAGCCCGTACCCCATACGCATCAAGCCAGACGTGTCGTAGAAATAGAAGCCATCGAGTAGTCCGAGCATTTCCTCCTTCGGCGGCAAATAACCGTCCCCGATCATAAACACGCTGGGGTGCGCTGCACGGATCGCGTTGAACGCGCTCGCGTAGGTGGCGAATGGTTCTTCAAGCAAGCCCGTGTACCCGACATAAAACGCGGGGCCGCCATTCACCTTTAGGTAGAGATCGTCATAATGGGCATAATTCTCTATCTGGGCGAGCAAATCGATCATGATATTCCATCCGTTATAGTAAATGAACTTGAGATCGAATGTGTCATTCCCGAGCGCCTCGAAGCGCTGTCTAACATCCCATGCCACGTTCATTATCGTTTCGGCAATATTGAAGTCGCCAGGGTGCATGAGCATGACCACATCGATGCCGGCCTTGAACATCAAGCGCAGCTGGGCTTCAATGACGACGGGATCGAGGGAGTCGTAGATGCCTAGATACGATGCCGGGGCAACGACCTGGTCAAGGTTCGGCCCATTTTTCTCGTAAAACAGGTGCGTGTAATTGCCGTACGCCGGAATAGGGCCGAGCGCATCAGATATGTTTCCCGGGAAGTACACGTTCTTGTCCGTCGCTTTCGTGAACGGCGGGTAGTTGAACCACTGGCCAACGGTGGTATTGTAATAGGCCAAGTTGTCTTCGTTGTAATGCGCCCATGTCGATATGATCACGCTTTCCACGAGCAAGCTGTAGGCTTGGCCATACCCCGTCGAGTTGGCGATCATGGTGATGGCCATAAAATTGGCGCCGGTCTGGTTTGCCTTGCTGAACTCGGCGGGAAATACCTTCCGGATAACGGTAAACCCTTGGTCGAGAGTGATGTTGGTTGTATAGAGTTTATTTTGCAGCCGGATTGAAAAGATTGCTTGTTGCAAGTTGATGTTGGAAATCGATACGTTGATCTTGAAATATTTGCGATCGTACGTGGAAAATGCGGCTAAGGTCGAGTTCAGCACGAGTACATTATTCGCTTGACCCGTGCATGTGGCCGTTGCGTTGAACGATTTGCGCTGCGCGTTCACCGATACTTGCGGTGTGGCCATCGTCGTTCCCGTCAGGTTCCAGTCCCCGATAGCGCCGTGCTTGTCAAAGTTCCGGTAGAGGTATTCCCCGAACGGCCCGTCAGGCGTGCCGTACCACGTGTAAAGGTCTGCCATGACGAGTTTATCGACAGCGGGAACGCGCTTGGCGTTGATCTGCAGCACGGGAACTAGAATCGCTGGCACCGCTAGCATCACGAGCAACATAATAACGAGAGACTTGTTACCCCGCGTGGCATCTTTGATCTTCATTCAACTCATTCCTCCGCTTGTCTTTTTGCCGTTCACGGCAAGGTGTATGATCCAATAAGCAACGAGTGGCGCGATAATGATAATACCGGCGTACGGCACGAACACGAGCAGCGTGAGCAAAGCCGGCCCGATCATCCCGAGCAATCCCAACATCCACGCGACGATTATCGTGATGTCGACATTGTTTGCATGCTCGCGCCCCGTGAGCCGGATGACACGATTGATGGTTATGTAGATTCCCAACGGTGCTGGTACGATGAACACGAGCATGTACAGTCCCGTAGGCAAGTAAAGCATCAAGCCGATACCCACGAATGCCAGGCTTGTACATGCCATGCCACAAATTTCAATGGCGCGATCTGAACCGGCACAGAGCGTGTGGATCAATGGAGCCATGAGTATTGCGATGATCAAGATGTAACCAAGCACGATGTTTGTCAAGCCCGTAGCGGCGGATAGCCACTCGTAGCGGTTGAAGTAGAAGCCGAGGATGGCGAAGCTTGGGCCGAGCATAAAAAGATGGGCTGTCTTGCGGAACCGCTTGTCTTTCTTGCGCTTGAAGCCCGCGATCTGGTCCAAGTTCTTGCGGATCGGATGCTTTTTCTCGATGTTCGTGTACCAGACCATTGCCGAAGCGAGCAAGATCGTGATGAGGACGTAGTTCGCGACTTGATTCTCCGCGACGTCGATGCCAGGAAAGCGCAGGATCACGTTCAAGGCCACGCCTGCAAACAGGCCCGACACGACAAGGGCGGGCATCGTGGCATCCTTGTCCTGGATGGAATGGACGTGCACTTTCTTGAACGTGGCACCAAGCATCCCGAGCATCAGCATCACGTTGCCATAGATCCCGCACAGCATACCCGCGTAATAGATGATATTGGCTGGATCCATGGGAATGATCAAGAGCCCACGGCCAATGGCTTGCAACATGGCCCCGAGCAGCCCGAGAAAAAGGTCATCCACGAGCAGCGTGCACAATGCTATGATGAATGGTGCCACCAAAAGGCCAATTAGCAAGGGTAGCAACTCGGAAAATATAGCCGGGGCGATGATGATCGACCGCAGCGTTTGCAAGAAAAAATGCATAGAAAGGGCGTTCATCACGATCGTGAAGATCATGAAATCGATGCCGTTGGATGCTTTCGTCGCGGCATTCGATGTTGATGGTTTATCTTCGTGTTTTTCTACAAGCACGGTTACCACGCGTTTCGATTCGGGTTAATGCTTTTGAGGTTTGAAACCAATCATTTAAGCATATACCAAGAAATGTTAATGATTATGGAAAACGTGAGACTCCATGGACACGCGCCCTTTTGTGTGGCGCTCGTTCACGGCGGGCCTGGAGCGAGCGGCGAGATGGTGCCGGTGGCTCGGGTGCTCTCTGCGCGCCGGGGCGTGTTGGAGCCCCTCCAGACCGAGACCACCGTTCAAGGCCAGATCCGCGAGTTGAAGGATGTCTTGGCGAGAAATGGAAGTCCACCCGTGACGCTGGTCGGTTTCTCCTGGGGTGCGTGGCTATCCATATTGCTCGCGGCCAAGCATCCGGCTCTCGTGGAGAAGTTGATCCTTGTTAGCAGCGGTCCTTTTGAAGAAAAATATGCAACCGGGATTCAAGAAACCCGCCTGAGGCGTCTCAGTGAAGCGGAGCGGACCGAAGTGAGGTCATTGCAAGAGATCCTCGGAACCACCACGGGTGCTGGGAAAGCAGAGGCATTTGCACGCTTTGGAGCATTATTTTCCAAGAGTGACGCATACGATGCATTGCCAGATGATCCCGCGGGAGAAAAGGATATGGTGTATTCCACAGAAATTTATCAAGGTGTCTGGCCCCAGGCCGCGGAAATGCGGCGGAGCGGGAAACTCCTCGCCATGGTCAAGACGGTGAAATGCCCAGTGGTCGCGATTCACGGCGATCACGATCCGCACCCTGCTGAGGGGGTTCGAAAGCCACTCGAAATTTTGAAAGATTTTCGATTCATCCTGCTCCAGAAATGCGGGCATCGACCCTGGATCGAGAAGGAAGCAAGAGACAAGTTTTACGAGATCCTCGATGAAGAAATCGGATAAAAGAAAGTGAGGATAGTAAAATCACTTTGATCCTTTGCTCAGCGCGGGGAGCGCAAGCTTCCGGTTATAAATCAAGGCGAGCGCGTAGATAATTCCAGAAATTGGAAGCATGACCGTGAGCACGAAAGGATTTTCCTCCTGGCCTCCGGAAAGGCAGATACCCATGACGATACCCCCCAGCGCGACGCCCGCGTAGGTGAAGAACGTGTAAAGGCCGAAATACAGCCCGCTTTCAGCCTCTTTCTTGCGCGCATCCACCGTGCCATTTCCCGCGGCTTCCTCGATGATGGAGGAAAGGATCGGAATCGGGGTAAGAAAGCTAACGATGAGACCGAACGCGACAACCAAGAAATCGGCCATGATGAAAATGAGCATAGCCACGCCACTAATGCCCGTGAACAAGACGAGCATGCACAGCAACGGAACGGTTATCAAGGCGAATCCCATCGTGTTCGCCTTTATCACGCCGGTTTTAGGAATGATCTTGTCCCATACAAACAAAGCGACGAATTCAGTGATGAGGATGAGACCCAAGTACACGATGAAGGTGAGGCCTCCAACTCCGGCAACATACGTCAAGAACGGGATGGGCAGCGCGAGGAGGATTTTCGCTCCCGTCTGCATGGAAAGATTTGTCATGAAAAAATTTCGAGGATTCGGTTGCTTGACGGGACGAAACATTTGCACGACGGCTCGCTTTACGGATTTTTTCTCAGCCGGGCTTTGCAAGAAACTCTCGTCGACCGTGAAATAGGTCGCGAGTGTGAATATCGACCCGATCGCGGTGATTAAAATTGCTAGAAGTGGCACGATCGTGATTAAAATCTGGCCGGATGGATTATACCACTGGACATTCTCCGGATCTTCCAGCGTGCTTTGGACGATGATGGGCAACATGATCCCGAGCACCATGGCGATCAAGTTAAACAAGCCCTGGACCTTGGAGACTTCCAGGCGGTTCGCTTCAGTCTCGGATTGCTCCGGAATCATGCCAAGGTAAGGGGCGCCGATGATCGTTGTGCCAAGATACATTATAAAGCTCATCGCCCAGAAATACAAAGTTGTAACCCAGTTGACAGGTTCGGCTGGCAAGCACATGCTCGGCGGGTACCATGTCAAGATACTACCAAGAGCCATCAACGGGAGACCATACAAGAAGAAAGGCTTCCGCTTGCCATGTTTTCCGACCGGCTGGTTATCCGAAATGATGCCCATGATGGGGGAACCGAAGGCAATCGTCATCATGCCGATCATCGTACCGATGGATACCAGCAACGCGTCGAGCCGCACGACATAAACATAATAATAGAATGCATAGCTATTGTAATACGTCGTGATGAGCAAGCCACCAAATGATACCAGGTTAAACGTGATCAACTTCGATCCTTTTATTTCCCTCGAGACGAGGTGCCCCTTCTCTTCTGCCATGATCCTCGCATAAGATAAACTGAATCTATATAAAAGCTTGTAGAAAAATGGAGCCAAGTAGAAAATGGCATGCCGGGAACATTTTAAACGAGCAACTGCAGGCCTCGCCGTGCTGCTAAACACTGGCTCCGGCAATTCCCAAGTATTCAAAGCCCTATCATTAACACGAAGCTCCCAAAAAGAAGTGCACGTCACGAGGTACATAAAACATGGCAGAATCCGCGAGCAAGATGAACCGGCACAACTCATCGATGGCAGTAACAGCGGCCAACTTCCCGAGATACAACAGCACAAGATTTCAAGCGATGGAACAAGCATGGCAAGAAATGGTGGCACAAGATCGCCGTCGCCATAAGTATTTCAAGTAAGTCTCGGAAGTCCAGCACGACGAATGAAACTTGGGAGATCTCGTGAAATCTAACGTGCTAGTATGGCGTTCTAAATAACTCAAGGAACCTTTTTCGTCTTAACTTCTTGCAAGTGAAGGGAATACATGGCGATGCTCGCAGCACAAGCTAAGTTCATGCTCGTCGCGGTTCGCATCATGCCCATGTACACCTGCTGAGCCCCCGCAAAGTGCTGGAGCGGCACGCCGACGACCTCGTGGCCGAGCACGATGATCGGGTTGTTTGGCCACGTGAAATCGTCGAGGTTCGTGCCCGTGCCTTTGTTGCATTCCATGACCACGGGCGTGTAGTGCTTCTCGTGGATGAATTGCCAGACCGCATCGATGTCGGGGAGATATACCAAGTGCAGGCCGCCGACCAAGTCGACGAGGTTGCGCTTGGCTATTTTCTTGATGCGATCGACGTCAAGCTTTTGCGTTCCCGCGAGCACGAGGTCGTCGAAGCCAAGGCCGTCGGCGGTTCGCATGATGGAGAGTATATTTACCTCGTATTTCCAGCCCGTCACGCAGATTGCTTTTGGCATACTTACATGCAAAAAAGAACCGTTGATTAATGGCATTCCGTTGATCGACCAAGAGCATCCCGGGAATACTTTAATCAAGGGTAATCAGATTGATCAGAAAATCTTTAATACATCAGATTGATCTGATGCATAGATAAAGATGACCGAAGAAAAGGATTGCGGGTGCCAGCAAAAAGGCACACGATCGGCCTGCTGCATCGAGCACGTGACCACGATGGATGAGCGCGGCCAGGTCGTGATTCCCAAAGAAGTCCGGAACGCGCTCGGATGGAAGGGCGGCGAAAAAATTGCCATCATCACTCGAACCAGCAATAACAAGCCGTGCTGCGTGATGCTCGTGAACGTTGGTTCGTTATCCACGCAGATCAAGGGGTTCATCGATAACCTGGAATGATCACGAGGTGCAGTGGACATGTCCGTCGTTTTTATGAAAAAATTGGAAAAGGAACCTGCCACATACGAGCAAGGGTTCACGGCGCTCACTGGGGGCGTCAACACCAAGGTGCAGGATTGGGTCCTCAGCCACCTCCCGAAATCCAGCGAGGTGCTCGAGTTCGGGCCAGGTCCTGGCACCCTGGCCATCAAGATGGCACAACAAGGCCACGTTGTCACGGCAATCGAGAAAGACCTCGCTATGCTCAAGCAAGCACGTGCGAACCGGGATATTGTGCAAGACACGAGCGTCCAGGTCAATTTCCAGTGGGGCGAGATTATGAGTCTGGATCCCGGGCGATTCAAGTATGATGCCGTCGTGAGCACGTTCGTGCTGTCCGAGCTGCGTCCGCTGGAGCAGCAAGTATTCTTGCGCAAGGCATGGATGGGTCTCAAGGTCGGCGGGACATTACTGATCGCCGACGAGTTCGTGCCCCGCGGCGCGTGGAAAGCCGGCTTCAAGCTCAAGCGTTGGTGGTACAAGCGCAAGATGCGGCGGCTCGCCTCTGGCATAACCCATCCGCTCGAATGGTTCGCCAAGTACCCCGCAGCTATCGGATTCAAGCTGATATCGGAGGATTCGTGGAGACACGGGGCTATCAAAGCCATGGGTTTCGAAAAAGTCGCTGCCCCTAGCCAAGCAGACGCAGGTTTTTACCGGCCTCCCCCGCGTGCCTTCAAGGGTATCCACGCCCGGCTGCGTGCCTGGCGCTGCTTGCTCTCGGGACAAGTCGACCACGTGGCGATCGAGCCCGGTATCTACGCATCTGGCAATCCCGGGCCAGATTCCCCGGTCCTCGTCACTGCGAATTATGATTACACGTACATCAAGGTCATAAATGACCTTGCCCGCAAGAATGTTGATGCATGGGTATTATGCGTTGATTCTCGCGGCATCAACGTGTGGTGCGCGGCGCGAGGCGGGGATTTCGGCAATAAGCAGCTTCTCGAAGCGGTGCAAGCAACCGGCATAGCCGCCATCACGAAAACCACGGTTCTCATCCTGCCCCAGCTCTCTGCCGGCGGCATCGAGGCCCCCAAGCTCCCCAAGAACACTCCGGCGTTCCCGTTCACGACCCGGTATGGCCCGGTGTGGTCGAAGGATTTGCCTGCCTACCTCGCGGAACACCCCGCCAAGAAACCGGAAGAGTGGAAGGTCGCCCGTTTCACGCTGCAGCACCGGCTCGTCGCGGGCCTCACGCATTTCACGTTCTCCGCGAGGAAGATTTTCGGATTGCCTTCCCTTCTCATTATGGTTGGGGCATTGCTACTCTGGGCTTTTTCCACGACTACTTACGCGACGGGGATACTCAAGTTCGTGGCAGAACTGTGGCTGTCGATGGCAATCGTCAACTTCCTGCTGCTCGGCGTGGTCTTCCCGGCCGTGTCGTTCACGAGAAAATTCATCGTGAAAGGGCTCGTGCTGGGCACGTTGAACCTTGTCGCTGTCGGCTTGGTGCTTTGGCTGTTTCAACCATTCCCGTCATTGCCACCATTGATCACGTGGAATACCGCGTTCCATTTCTGGATCGGATTCTTCTCGACCATGTCCTTTTCTGGCTATTCCATGGATACAAGCCCCCGGGAAATCGCGGGTGAATACGTGCGGTTCCAAGTCTTGAACATCGCTTTCTTGATACTCAGCATAGTTTTATCAATTCTAGGTCTATTACTAGCATGAAAAATAGGTGCATTCGTGAATGAACGAGACAACGTCGCAACCCCTCATCATCGTTGACATTAAAAGACCCGACAAAGTAGTCCCGCGCGTGCGCATCGACGCGAAGACATGCACGGGCTGCGGGACTTGCGCGGAAGTGTGCCCGTTCGGCCTTCCCGTGCAAGCAGAAAGCGGCAAGTACGAGATTCCTCGGCCCGACTTGTGCACGGAATGCAGCGCGTGCAAGAAAAACTGCCCCGCGAAGGCAATCCACATGAGCGAGCAAAAAGGCTGCGGGTGCCTCTACGACGTCGCTAGCCGCCGCAAGGCCAAGAAAGCGGGGTCGTCTTGCTGCTCCGGCTGAAATGCCGGGCATTTTCTCTTTCTTTTTGCAATAGCTGCTTATACAACCGCAATGGAAGTTATTTGTTCGAAAACTCGGAGAATTCGCGTGCGTATTGCGAAAGTAAGGCCGTGTCACCTAGTTTCTCCAGCACGGGCCGAAAACACGCCCACGTCACGCTGCCCAGCTCCCCGGGATGGCGGCATGCCGCGATTGCGGCCAGAAAAGCTTCCCGCGCTTCTTGCCATCGCCCGAGCGCCGCGAGTACGCACGCTTTGGTGTCCCAATTATACACTATGGGCAAGAACTCGATAGAGCGCTCGGCAAGGACGAGGGCTTGCTGCAACAGCACGGGATTGCTGGAACTTGCCGCGAACAATCGCCAGCCGGCATCGTTGTACCACATAGCCCTCGCCCTGCTATTCGAGGAAACGGGTGCATTATTGATGGGGATGCGATTGGCATCTTCGGCGGCCAAGAATGATTCGCGTGCTTCTGCTTCTCGGCCATCCATTTGTTGAAGTGAACCGAGCAGCAACCATGCTGTCGGGGCTGTTAAATTGTTCGTGGTCGCTTTCCGATAAGCCGATTCCGCACCTTGGGTGTCGTTCATGGAAAGCAGACAAGTGCCAAGGTCGATCCACGCGGAAGCCAAAGCCGGATCAATCTCGAGGGCTTTTCTCAATGCAATCTCGGCCGCTTCCTTGTTCTCCAGGCCGAGCAAATGTTGCCCGAGCAACCGCCAAAGGCGAGCGTTCCTAGGGTGATGAACCAGGCCTTGCTGAGCAATCGCAGTACCCTCTGCATGTTGTGCTGATGTATTCAGCAGCGCGCACAACATTTCCCACGCGGACTCGCTTTCCGGGTGTTCCTTTACTTTTTCACGTAGCTCGAGCACGGCCAAATCGTTTCGACCTTGAATGGCCTTCTGCACCGACTTGAGCGTGCCTAGTTTATCCATCAACGATTCGACCTTGGGTTTCAACTGTGTTTCGTATATCTTGGTGAAGAGCCCAGTTTTTTTATCGCCCGATCCGCTTCCATGTTCCCCCTGCAATGGCGTCTCAAGCGGGACGGCGGCATCGTTGAGCTTGAGCGGCTTGAATCCCGCGGGCGTGACGAGGATCTCGCTGATCGCGCAGTTTTTTGACCGCTCGGTCATGGCCACCTTCAAGATGGACGAGAAGACGATGCGCAGCAAGCCCATATGGGAGACGACGAGGACCGAATCATCATCCGTCAATTTCGTGGCCTCGTCCCTCTGGATCTTCGTCAAGAAGCCGATCACCCGCGTTTTCAACTCGGCCAGGGGCTCAACGCCATCAGGGACCGCGTGGTCCATCTGCCGCAGGAACTCGATATCGCTGCTGGAGAGGCTCTTGATGGGCTTGCCTTCGAGCGGGCCAAATGCACGTTCCTTCAAGGCGGGCTCCACGACGATGGGAGTGCGCGGATCCAGCGATGCATGGATGATTTCCGCTGTTTCCCGCGCACGGACGAGGGGAGAGGTGAAGATCTTCACGATGCGGTAGGGCCGCAAGCGATTGGCGAGGTCCCGGGCTTGCTCCCGGCCGATCTCGTTCAACGGGATGTCCGTTTGTCCCTGGATGAGACCTCGCGCGTTGAAGTCAGTTTCCCCGTGCCTTGCGAGAAGCAGTTTCATTTGATTTTTGCAATGAGACGCGCGAAAAAAAAGATAGGGATGTGGTTGCCGTCGTCTAGCAACCATCTACGGTTATAAAGCCGGTTTTTTATCGTCTATCGATAATTCTTACTTACTTCCAACGCAATATTGTCCCAGGCGAAATGCCATGATCCGGAAGGATACCATCACCGAACCAACACATACAATTCCCGTGGTTGCCCGATCGGATGTTTTGATCGTGGGTGGCGGGCCTGCCGGGGTTTCCGCGGCAATCAACGCGGCACGCCATGGAGCGAGCACTTGCCTGATCGAGCAATCGGGAGCGCTCGGCGGGATGGCGACGACGGGTCTCATGAGCCACTGGACCGGGGCAACGAAAGGTGGTTTTTACGAGGAAATCCTGGACAAGTCCATTGATTGTTTCAAGGAGGATGGGAAAGTACTCGGTACCTGGCAAACCATCAACACGGAAAAGCTCAAGAAGGTGTTTTTCGACATGGCCCTCGAAACCGGTGTCCGCTTGCGCCTGCACACGCTTGCGTGCGCGCCGGTCATGGAGGGTGACATGATCACGGGCGTGGTTGCCGAGAGCAAGTCCGGCAGGGAGGCGTTCATGGCCCGGATCGTGGTCGACGCGACCGGAGATGGCGACATCGCGGCCAGGGCCGGCGTACCGTTTTGTGCCGGACGCGAGGTCGATGGACAGATGCAGCCGGCGACGCTAATGTTCAAGGTGGGCGGTGTCGATATAGCCAGGGCGGTGTTTCCCGGCAGCTTCGAATCTAATCTTGCGATTCCCGCCGGGCTCATCCAAGACCTCGGCAAGCAGCACCTCGCTCCTCCTGCTGGCCATGTCTTGCTCTACCCATCCACGCTCCCCGGCGTCGTCACGGTCAACATGACCAATTGCCCGGGCATTGATGGGACGAAAACGGAGGATCTCACGCATGCCGAGATCGAGTGCACCGCGCAGATCGGCCCCATCGTTTCATTTCTCCAGAAATTCGTGCCCGGCTTCGAAACTTGTTACCATCTCACGTCCGCGACCACGGTGGGTATCAGGGAAACTCGGCACTTCGATGGTGAGTACACGCTCACCGGCGAGGACATCCTCGCTGCCAAGGTGTTTGACGACTGGGTGGTTCCCAACGTACATTTTAACTTCGACATCCACCACCTGGCAGGTGCCGGCCTCGATCCCACGGGGATGCAGAAAACTTTTCCGCAGCACAAGCCCTATACGATCCCGTACCGGTGCCTCGTTCCGAAGAACATCGACAACTTGCTCCTCGCGGGGCGCAACATCTCCGGCACGCACGTTGCCCACTCCAGCTTCCGGGTCATGCCGATCTGCGTGAACACCGGACAAGCGGCCGGTATCGCCGCGGCGTTGTGCGTGAAACACGGCGTGAGTCCCCGGCGCCTCGATCACCGATTGTTGCAAGCGATCTTGAAAGAATTGGGCGTCTTCCCATGAAATCCCAGAAAAGCCAGCAAAGCATCACGATGGATTGCAATTTTCCCGGCGGGAACATCATCGTCGATGATATTCGCGGGAGTACCATTCGGGTTCACCCGGATCACCGGGACACGAAAGGGTACTGGTTTTACTGGTATTTTCGCGTCCGAGGCGTGGCTGGAAGGAAAATCAAGGTTATATTCAAGGAAAACAAGGCATTCGGGCCTAACGGCCCCGCGTGGTCGGTTGACGGGGCGACGACCTGGTCCTGGCTCGGCATGGACCATGTGAAGGTTCGATCCTTCGTCGCGAGCGTCCCGCCTGGTGTGGAGGATGTTCGATTTTGTTTCGCCGTGCCATACACCGCAGCGCACCTGGAACGATTTCTCGCCCTGTATCTCGGCAATTCCCACCTTGCCGTGAAATCGCTCTGTAAAACGCCGAAGGGGCGCGAGGCGGAGATTTTATTGATTGGCAAGGTTCACGGGAGATTAAAACACAAGGTATTCATCACGGCCCGCCATCACGCTTGCGAGACCATGGCCAGCTACGTCGTTGAAGGCGTGATCGAGTCCATCCTCGGTAATTCACCCGAAGGGGATTGGTTCCGGGAAAACGTCGCGTTCGCGGTGGTCCCGTTCGTCGACAAGGATGGCGTCGAGGAAGGCGATCAAGGGAAGAACCGGATCCCGTGGGACCACAACCGGGATTACGGCGAGACCACCATCTATGCAGAGACCCGCGCTATCAAGGAGTTTTTGCCGCCGTGGTTCGACAAGGGGAGCTCGTTGGCGTTTGACTTTCATTGCCCATACATCCACGATGAAAAAATCCAGATCATTGGGCTTCCAGACAAAAACCAGTGGACCGCCGTGGAGGCTTTCTCCCGCGTCTTGGAACGCGTGCAACGCGGGTCGCTCGCGTTCAAGGTTGTTGATAACTTGCCGTTCGGTAACGGCTGGAATACAGCGTCGAACACGCCCGTTGGGAAGGATTTCAGCGCGTGGGCGTGGGGATTAGGTGGGATGCGCCTCGTGGCGACGGTTGAAGTACCATACGCGGCGGTATCCGGCGCCACGGTGAACCCGGATTCAGCCCGCGCATTCGGCAAGGATTTTGCCCAAGCTTTGCGGGTATTTCTGGCATAACCTAGAATTTCTGGAATATCCCTTTTTAACCATACCCGTTATCCATTGAACCATGCATCCATCACGCAAGCAACTATTCCTGGTAGTCACGTGCGGCCTCGTCGCGTCGGCGATATTGGCCTCGTCAATGATTCAATCTTCCACCCGTGGCACGTCGATCGCGCCCCGGCAGGCCCCGGCCTTCGACGTGGCAGTGCTTGCTTCCAACTCGAGCGCGAAGCAAATCCATCAATGGGCCACGGCATTGGCCATCGACCCGTCGTTCAATGTCACGTACTTCACGACCGAAAACATGTCATCATTCACGATTGCTGACCCGTCATCGATGAATCAAACACTAGACGTGGTTATCATGCTCGACTTGTTCTCGAACACGTCATTGACATTGAATCAAGTCCAGAACCTCTCGTGGGCGGTTGGCAATGGCACCATGGGGCTTTTCTTCCAGGTTAATAACGAGCCGCAAGCGTATCCCGCGTCGTTGCTTGATCTCATCGAGCCCATCTTGCCCCTTCGACCCGTGCTCAACGCGACCGGCAATCCCTGGGAACTCCGGCAGAACGTCACCGACACGATCGGCACGGTCGTGAACCCGGTCGCCGATATCTTGCTCGATCGGGTCGGGTTTATCTCGATGCCGCAATTGCTGAACTTGACCGAGACGACGGCATCGCACCCGAACGCCTCGGTGCTCGTGGATGGCAGCAAGGGCTTGACGATCGGGAGCCAGCGGTACCCGCTCCTGGCGACGTTGAACGACCCGTCGGTCCGCGTGATCGAGCTGGCCGCACCCGTGCGGAAAGGTTCCAACAAGAACCTCGGGAACTGGCCATTCTGGACGTATTTTGTTTACGTGTCGCTTATGAAACTCGCGAACGCGCCCGCCAGCAGCATAAAAACCTTCGCCGACTGGCAATACGCTCCTATCCCGCAAGCATCCAGCCAGGCATTCATTCTCTTGTTGTTGGCATCGTTTGGTGCCATCACGGTCATATTGTTCTGGTACTTCCGGAGATACACGCGGTCAACGCCCCTCACGCTCGTGCCGCTGGATGTGTTCAAGCAACGACAGCTTGACCACGCGACCAAGGGAAAAGGGAAGAAAAATACAGCCGAGAAAGTGCAAGCCGTGCAAGATCAAGCCAAGGAAGATATGAACGCGATGCCAGATATCAAGCAAAAGTCATGGCGGGTGCCGGGCTATCACAAGCCGCTCAGCGGGTTTTTCGTCATGTTTTTCATCACACTCGTGGTCGTCGCGCCCCTGTTCGTGGTCATCATCTATGTACTGCCCACGTTCATCATCCAGGATCCCGGCTCGTTTGGCATCCAATTCATCATCTCATCAATCTTCACGGCTGTTTTCACTACATTGGACTTCGGGTTGGCGCAAAGCTACGATCGATTTGTGGGGCAGTACTGGTCGACGGATCCAGCCCGTGCACTCAAGTATATTCAGTTTTTCATATGGTGGCAGACGGTCTCCGGATTTGCACAGACCACCGTCATTTCCTTGATTGGCGTGTACCTGGTGCCGAGGGTCACTTCAGTAGCATTTATGTCGTGGTTTTTCGTTGTGAACACGCTTGTGCAATTTCCCGGCATCGTGTACGTGTTCACGCACTTGCTGAAATCCGCGCAGCGGACCGACCTCGAGGCCTTGATCAACTTCATCAGCTTGATCTTTTTCCAGATCGGCTTGATGGCCGTGCTCCCCGACGCGTTTCGGAACATCGGTGCAGCGAATCCCTTGATCGGCGAGGTGATCGGGTCGAGCCTCGGCTTGTCGATCGCGTCGTACGCGGGCTCCATGGCGCAGATGTTGCTGTCGGCAGCGTTCTTGAAAAAAATCGACGTGCGGTTCACGATCAAGCAGATGTTCCGGCTCGATTTTGACCGGGCACTTATCCGGGCGACCCTCGTTTTCGGGTTGAAGTCCATGCTCTCGATCGTGATCTACTTGTTTGGCAATTTCGTTTCCGTGCTCATCATCACGCTCATGCTCAACAATTACACGTACTTGGGCTCCTTCCTTGGCATCGCGACGTATCTCACGTATCCCATCCTGTTCATGACCGTCATGTACGAGAACGCGCTCCCGACCACGAGCGAAGCCTACAACAACAAGAAAATCAAGCTCACGGAAGCGTTCATCTCTTACGGGTTCAAATACTTCGGCATGTTCGCGTTGCTCCTTTTCACGCTGTTCGTGATGCCTTTTTCCGTGAACCGCATCGTCACCAGCGTCGTGCCCGATTTGTACAAGCCCATGGGTATGGTCATCATGTTCTACTCAATCACGAAACTTTTCATTGCCCTCGGCGACTTCGCGAAGTTTTTCCTCATCGCCATCGACCGTGCAGGAACGTACGTGATTGCCGTGGCCATCGAGCAGGCCATCCGCATTACATTCTTGCTGGCGGCAATCGGTCCATTACAATTCTACGCGTTCGTATTCGCAGAGATACCGGGCGTCGTATTCAAGGTGATCTTCACCTGGGTCCTCACGCACAAGCGCATCATCAAGGTTCATATCAATGCATGGCAGACCCTCGTCGCCCCCGGCCTCTCTTGCCTCGCCATAGCCGGAATCGCGTGGGTTATGAGCTTGTTCTACGATGCAGCCACCGCCGCGCTGACGCCACTCGGCGGTGCTACCTTGTACATGGTCGTCTTCTTCCTCGGCCTCGGTTTATTTGCCTATCCATTTTTCCTCGGCTTGCTCGGGGGCCACGACGACGAAACGCTCAAGCAGATGGAATTTGCCGCGAACCACGCAGGGCCATCGAAACCATTCGCCCTCATCTTTTACAAGATAACTGTATTTGGTTCCAAAATATCGCCACTGCATGGAAAGCATTCGATCGATTACGATACTGCGGAAAAAGAAGCCAGTGACTTGTTGCTGGAAACCATCAATGCAAAAAAGGAATGATACATGGATGGACAAAAAAAAGTTCCTTCTTAATTTTATATTGCCCATCGTGCTCATGTCAACGTTCGGGGCATTCTTTTGGGCGATTCGCGGCACGGGCGGCTATGGTGGTTCCATGGGTGGCGTGTTCGCGGGTCTAGGCTGGGCGAGTTGCTGGTATTACCTCTCCCGCGGCAAGGCTTCCAGCCCTTTCGCATCGGGTTGGATTTTTGCGGCTTGCATCCTTGGCTTTGCAGTGGGTGGTTCCCATGGTTATGGCCAATTCCTTCAATGGATCAATGGAGTTTTTAACCTGACATCTAGCATCACCGTTCCGGTCGACCCGTTCCACGGATTCGCGTGGCTCGCATGGTGCGGATTGACGTGGGGCGGAACAGCAGGGATTTTCATCGCGTGGACCAGCACGTATCAGAAAGCATCCATGAAGGAATGGATCTTCCGCGCGATATTCGGTATCGGGGGGATCTTCGCGGGCATCGGCATCTTTTTAGCGTTCCCGGGCATTGCTCTCCCCCTCTACGACCTCGGGTATTATGCCAACTTCACGACGTGCCCGAGCTGTGCGCGGACCGTGAGCACCGCGTTAGGTGCCATGGCATTGAATGGCTTCTTTATCGGCCTCCTGGTGAACGAGGCCTTGCACCGGCGGAAAGCGGGCATCCTCCTGGCCGGCATCATCGGTGCTGGATTCGCCATCGCGTTCGTCGGGGGGACTGGCTGGTTTCTCGCGGGTACATGGTTTCCTGGCCAAACCGCTTGGAAGAGCTGGGAAATGACCATCGGGTTTGGTGGTGGCACATCAATCGGCGTTGCGCATTGGCTTGTGCATCGCGCAGCGAAGCCCGTCGAACCGGCGAGGATGGCAGGTATGGCACAGGCCAGCAGAAAGGAATCATTTTTCGGGAAGAGCCTTCCCATCGCGGTGGCGATGATGGTCGTCGTGTATAATGGATTGAATAGCGAAGGGTTCTACGACAATTTTTTCCTTGGAGACCTGACCATGATGGTCGTGCTGCTGGCGATTTCGGTCATCGCAGCCCTGGCTATCCTGGCATTGACAATTGTCTTCTTCACGGTTGGAAAAAACGTGTGGAAACAAGCCCGAGCATCCGGCAATCCAAGCACATGGCCATTACTCGAATTCTTGCTGATCCAAGGATTCCTTGCCGGCATCGGCTTCCTGGTCTCGAGTTATGCTGACATGACTGCCCCTGCTTGGTATCTCATCATTTCCTACATGATCCTTCTTGGAATTGGCTGGGGATTTGTTATCGGCGTTTATTTCGTACAACAAGCCAAGAAAAAATAAGCATCTATTATCTCTCTAATTTCTTTTTATCAAGGAAATCTCTCAAGTATGCCTTGTAATCGCCTTTCCAGTCTATCATGGCCTTCTCCCAATCGTACTCGGCCTGTTGCTCGGCTTTCACGAGTTTCTTGATCTCGGCGGCCGTGTAAAAATGGGCATCGGCCATCGCCGGGGCAACTTGCGCGCCGGGACAGAAGACGACCACCTTGTCCCACGCGGCCTTGTTTTTCGTGTTCATTTTCCAGAACGGGTATCCAACGCACTGGAATGGCCGGACCTTGTACACCTCGCACAAGCCCTTATCGGTCTGGAAGTGGCACGCGGCTTTTTCCTTCGTTTCCTTGATCTCGAGCGACGGGATAAGTTTATCGTGCTTGAAGTGGTGGCACGGAATCTCATCGACGGTCACGTGCTTTTCCAGGAAATCATCCAAGGTCATCTTGAAATATTTGAGGAACCGCTCGATGTCCTCGCCATAGATGTAGATCGAGCCAGCACCCCAACAACAATGTCCGTCGCAGCTGTCCGGGGCGATGCACGCGTACTTTATACCCTTCCGCAAGATTGGGGTTAGCGTGACTGTTACCATCGAGATATTATAGCGCATGCAGAAAAAAAAAGGGACCCCTATTGCTTACCATCCTTCGATCGTGCTTTTGAATCCCATTCCTCGAAATCTTTGTCCAGATCCGCCAGCTCGGCCACGAATCCGTTCACGTCAGCATTATCGAGCACGATATATTCTCCGTCGATTTTAAACCCGAATTGCTTTGCCCAATCGATAAGTTTTCGGTTAAAAGTCTCTTTACCAATTCCGAGCATGTCCCGCACCATTTCGATATTCACACGCTTGGAAATGGCGAGGATCTGCTTGATCTTGCTCGTTAATTCCGTGTCACGAATGCTAAGCTCGGAATTCCTTGCCTTGCCTATTGTTTCAATAAATTTCTTGTCGCTGGTGGCAAGCACGGGTTCGAAGACTGCCATCGAGCCGTTCTCGAAGCACACGGCGATATCGTCAAATCCTTGGCTAGTGAATCTTCCTGCCCCGATGGTGGCGATTTCTGCGTCGAGCTTCGGGGTTTCGAGCAAGATCGTTCCACCCGCATCCGTGATGTAGAGTTTATTGTCTTGACTACTACATAAGAGAAAATCCATGTTTTGGAAATGCATCTTCCTCGCTTGGATGATCTTTGCATCGATGTTAACAAGAAGCTTCGACACGTTCCCATCGCGAGTCACACGGTAGACTGCATTATGCTCATCGATGACCATAATATCTTGCTGCTCTGTTCCATAGAAATCGCCGGTAATAAGTCCCTTGATGTCACCACCGGGAAAGTCCACCTCTAAAACCACGACGCCTTCGGTGTTCACGATGACAACTTTCCTTCCTTCAAGCCCAACCACGATCACGACGTTTCCGCTACCTTTAATGCTTGTCGTGGCCGCTGCCATTACGGGACTCGATAACTTTAAGGTCCACGCAATCTCTGAATTCCCAGGCGATTTGATGGTGAATAAGGTTATCGTGCCGTTTACATCAACCGTTATAACGTCTCGGGAAGTATCCGAAAAGATATGCTCGACGAAAAAACATAGGATAGATGAAGAAAAATCCATCTTGAGAAGCTCAGCGCCGGTCACGCTGTAAGCCTTGAGTTTTTCGTCGTAATCACAAGTGATAAGCTCGGATTGCGAGCCACGGAGGATATCACCGAACGTGCAATAGTATGCCGTCGTTCCCAGGTATATTTTCCACCGCGTTTTCAAGGTTAACCGGCTTTTTTGAGTCATCGATGCTCCTCTCCTTCACGAATTGTTTAAGGCTTGCCCGGTAGTACTTTTTCACCTGCCTTTTCTTTTTCTTTCTGCAGCGATAAAATCATCGATTTGAACGCACGTGTCAGGTCGCCGATTTCGTCGTTCTGCGTTTCAAGCTGCTCGTCGATCTTGAAGTCGTCCGCACGTATGCGTGTCTTCTTGATGTCCATGGTCGCAAGACGGCTGGCAAACCTCACGAGCATGTTAATAGGATTCACGAGCTTGATCGCCACTAGCAAGCCGAAAATAATAGCGAGCACCGTCGCAGCGATGATGAGTGTCATGTTCTGCACAGTAACCGCCAATGTCGCCGCGTTTATGTCATTCGCGAGTGTATCAACAATGCCGATGACTTCACGCTCGGGTACGACCACCGCGACCGAGTAATTGCTCACTGACACGGGAGCATAGGCGATGTAATTGACTTGTCCATCCTTTACGAACGTGTTGAATCCGTCATTCATAGCAACCATGTCATCGATGATGCCGGTAGGAATCGATGGTTCAAGACCTGAGATCGTGTCGGTAGGTACCGTGCTGTTCGGATGTGCAACGACTTTTCCTCCGGTAGTGATGAGGAAGGCATAACTTGATGGCGATATCTGGATATCGAGGATTTGTTGGCGGATGGTCGCGATCGTGAGATCTGCGGACACGACGCCGATGAACGTCCCGTTCGTCATGGTCACTGTGCGAGCAATCGAGATCATGAGTCCGCCCCCTGACGCGTCGTAATAGGGTGTCGTGTAAATGGGGCTTCCCGGGCTCGCCACTGCCGTCTTATACCAGGTCCGGGCGGTTGGATCGTAAGTGGGGGTGAGCGCGTGCCACGGATAACTCCTGTGCATGCCTATCTGGAAGCCCATGTAGAGCCAATGAAAGTCCGGATGCGACTCGAGAATGTTTTGAAACAGATAATCCATGCTTGCCGAAATCCGAATCGTGTTGTTCATTCTGGAGCTCACGCGCGTGTAATCGGTCGTGTAATTTCCTGTCGTGACGAGGTAACACGACACGTCTTTTGACACGAATTGATGATACTTGTCGTTGTCCATGTACCGGTTAGGTGGCATCGGTGGCGTGGGAATGGCTGACAAGTCGTGATAATAGGAAGTCCTGAAGCCGTAGAGCGCAGGATAATCAAACAAGCTCTTGGCATGTTCCGCGAGCAATTCGACTTGCGCCGCTGCCGTTTCCAGTTTGCTCTCGATGATGCCCGCGTTCTCGATCGCCGCTTTCTGCATGTTCCGCTGGATTTGGAGCTGCAAGGCATCCGCGCTCTGCTGCCTGGATGTTGCTGCCGCAATGTTAAAATATGCAGCCGATAAGAGGCTTATGCTTAGCATCGATACCGAGCACACGATGACGAATACCGCGAGGATTCTTGCCTTTAGGCCCAACCTCGCAAAGCCTGGTTTATCCTTTCTGGTTTGCATCATACTTCACCTTTTTGCTCATCAACAAACACATCGAAGTTTTCCACCTCCATTTCCGCGAGGATCTCGCCGATTTCGTGGAAAGCACTCTTGATCTGCTTGCTTACGTCTCCCGATTCTGGTACGGGTATGTATGTGCCGCGTTTAATGCTTCCGACGAGCTCGCGCAGGTTTGCCTCGACGAGTCGCAGTTCGTTTCCAATACCGACAATGATCATGTTCAATGCGAGGAGATTATCATTGATAGACGTCCCGAGGGAAGTCACCTTTTGGAGTTTTTGCTGGAAAGGGGATAAAGGAATCACCGTGAAACGGGTCGACGAGTTATCCTGGCCGTCGGTTAAAGCGATGATCCATTTTTGCTCGTTCCCGCCGTTCTTGTTCAAGAAATCGATGGCAACGCCGAGGGAATCATAGAATGCCGTCTGATATATGGTGTTAGAAATATCGTCGATGATCTTCAAGATCTTTGCCTCATTCCCTCCTTTCAAAGTCGGGGGTAACAAGATTTCGTAGATTGAATGAAAGGTGATGATGGCAACCTCGTCTTGCGGGTTGATCTGGGTTTCGAAGATGAATTTAGCTCCTTCCTTGGCTGCCTTGATGCGGGATTGCATGGACCCAGAGCAATCGATGACGAACACGATGAATTTCTTCGGCTGGACCTTACGTTTTAACGCCTCGAACTCGGTACGATATTTATGTGCCTTGGCCTTGTTCGCGGCGAACTTGAAGCTGGTTGCCAGTTCTTTCAAGATATTAAGTCTGAGATACGGGGCCTCCAGGTTATCGGAAGCCTCCAGGGCCTTTTCCATCCCATCAATCCCATCTTCCGCGTTCCCACTTTGTATTGCGAGAAGGCCGGCATAAAACAGGTCATAGCACAAACCAGAGTTGAACGCGTTCTGCTCGTCGATGACTCTTGCCTCGTCCAGGTTTTTCTTGGCCGAATCGAAATGCTTGGCACCTATATGCATAAGCGCCATGTTCCGGAGTCGTTGTGCCTTGCCCTTCAAATCGCCCGTCTGGTTATCGATGGCCAAAGCTTCGGCATACAATGCTGCTGCTATGTCGTTGTGACCGGTCTCTGATAGTAGCGCAGCGAGATTATTCAAGCGGTTCGCCAAAGCCGGATTATCCCCAAGTTCCCGTGCGATCTTGATGGCTTTCTCGTAGCAATCCTTTGCATTTGAAAAATCCTTCCATAAGTGGTACACGTTAGCCATATTGCTAAGAGCAATGCCTTCGCCTTTTTTATTATCGGTAGTCTGGAAAAACTCGAGTGCATTCAAGTAATTGGAAAAGGCCCGGTCGAGGTCTCCCTGGTAATAATCCCGGTTGCCGAAACGCAATATGGTCGTGAGATTGGAAAATGCTTTCACAAGCATGCCGATCTCATTCTTTTTATTTTTACCCACGCCAACTTCCCTGGACAAGTCACCTTTCTGGATATATCCCACCAGGGTGGTCAAATCCTTGACCGGCTTCACGATCCCCTTGGCGACGAAGTTCACGATTGCTATGATGCACGCGATCGCCGCGATGAGAACACCCACGAAAATTCCGAACTGCTGGCCGGTTAACAAGAGCGTTTGATTGAAGATGCTCGTGGCTGGTTCAAGCACGTCGGACATTGGGCACACGATCGCCATGCTATAATTCGTGACCGCAACTGGATAATAAGCAATCACCCAGAGATTACCAGCTTTCGTGTAATTCGCGAAACCCTCGCTGCCGGAGTTTATGCCTTCAAGAACCTCGAGAAAACTTGGATCGGCAGTTTCTAGGGTCGTGATGTTCTTGTTGATGCCCGTCGTCATGTTCGGATGCACTATCGTGTTTCCTTGCCTGTCGATGAGGAATCCGTAACCGTGGTTCAAGTATTGGGCCTGGAGGATGTTTTGCCTAAGCGTCGTTATGCGTAGATCGACCGCAACGATGCCTATCAAAGCATTTCCGCTAGATTCATTGGTCACTGTCTTGGCCGCGGTGACCATCAAACCGGTACCGCTAGCGTCCACGTACGGCGACGTGAAGACGATATGACCCGTGTTATTTTTAGCGAGTTGATACCAAGGCCGGGCTCTCGGATCGTAAGGGTTCGGGTACAAGTGGAAGGGATACGATCTATGAAACCCGATCTGGAAGCCCATATATAGCCATGTATAATCGGGTGTCGTGGCCTTCATTTGCCTGAAAAGCACGTCAAGATTTGACGATCGGTTTATCAGGCTATTGATCGTCACGTTTCTTTCTGCGCTCAACCATGGATGCGAGATGCCATCCATCGCGCTAGGCGCGATGACATAACCCGAGTAGTTCCACGAGATCCATCTCTGATACTCGTTGTAGTCATATACATAATCAGGTGGTTGAACCCCTGACGCCGCAATGTCATGATAAAAGCTCGGTCGCACAGTCGCGTTGATCCGGTTGTTGAACAAGTCTTGCGCGTAATTGGTTAGGATTTCCACTTCCTGGTACACCTTCGAGAAGGATTCATTGATATACACTGCCTTATCAAATGATAAGCTTTGCATGGCACGTGTCTCCTCTTCGTCCAGAGCGGTTCCACTCCTCCCGGCGATGGAATTACCCAAACTCAAGAAATTACCAAGGCTGACCACCGATAAAACGCCGAGGGGCACGATCACGGCAACTACGAAGGCGAGGATGATCTTGTCCTTAATGCGCCGGTATTTCGCCGGCTTCTGCGATTGGTTCATTTTTCACATCTTCCTCTTTCTGTCTGTATCCTATTGTCTGTTCATCATCTTGTGTTACTATAAATTATCAATTGATATAATATAGATATCCGGTTAAGGATTTATATTCACCACCAAAAAAACATAGAGACTGTATAGTCTATATAGATAACGCGCGCTCTCTACCCGCATTAAAATCACGTTCGATACGTTTCGCTTCTTGCCATACATCTTGTAGATCCGCAATGGAGATGGTTGGTAGCTTGCATATCACGTGTTGGCAATCGAAATGGTCAAAATCGAAATCAACGATTTCGATGCCAAGCTCGACACGTCGATCGTAGAGCGCTGAGCCCGGATATGGCGTTGCCGCAAAAAAATCGATCTTATCCTTTCCGGGCTCGAGTGGTCCGTTCTTGATGAATACTCTCGTTTCCTCGAAGGTGGCTCTGGTTTCCCCTGGCAATCCGATGACGAAATATGCTTGAACCATGATCCCGTGAGCTTTTAATTGTTCTAAGCCCTTCTTGACTTTGGTGATATCCTGGAATTTTCCGGCGCCCTTCAAGATCCCTTCATTAGCCGATTCAATACCCGTGGCGATGCATTTGCAGTTGGCCTTCTCGAGTAAATTGGCAAGGCTCTCGTCGATCATATCCGCACGCAACTCAGCACCCCACGGCAATGTCATCCCACCATCCTCGATGATTGATTGCAATAGATCCTTCATAAACTCGCGGGAAACCGTCAAGTTATCGTAAAGATTATAATATTCGTACGTGCCGGCATCGTGGATGGCCTTTATCTCCGCCAGCACGTTTTCCGGCGATCGCCAGCGACATTTTCGGAACAAGGCCTGCCGGCTACAAAAAATGCACTGGTTCGGGCAGCCACGGTTCACGATGACCGTGGCCGTGTTGTAAATGTGGTTCGGCGCGTTGATCGGGTATAGATGCCGCGCGGGGAAGGGAATGGCGTCGAGATTTTTCTCGAACAAGGCGTCGCTGTTGAACACGACGAGCGTTCCATTTGCATCGAGGAAAGCAATGTTGAACTTGCTTTTTCCTGACGCTAGGAGGCGTTTTTTCAATCCCGCGACATCGGGCGATTCCTCGCATGCTTCGACAAAAGCAGAAATGAATCCTTCCGTTTCTCCGATGAAGCAAAAATCGACCATATTTGCCACGAGGATTTCCTTGAACGAGAATGTGACGTGCGGGCCCCCCATCACGAGCACGGGCTTCCCGCCAGCATTGGCAGCGTACCAGAGCCTGGCGCGACCGGCAAGGACAAGGGTTTTTTTCACCGTGTTGGTCAAGCACGTGAAGCCGATGATTCTCGGGATAGGGATCTCGGCCAGGATCTCCTCGAATGGCCGTTCATCGGCCGATAATTCGAGGATCTGGCAGGAATAACCGTCCCGCTCCAGCACCGCCGCGATGTAGAGCAAACCCAAGGGTGGTTCCCTGTTCCACGTGCCTCGTTCTGCCAGCTCCGTGCCAGGATTCACGAGCAACATGTCGAGGCTTGATGTCGTCATGATCGGGATAACCAGCAAAAAGAAAGTAGGATCGTAAAAAAATGTTTCAATCTTTCTTGATCGTGGCGATTTCTTTAATGTAATCCGCGGTGTCTTCGACGGAATCCGAGATGGCCTCGATGAAATTCAAGCCTGCCGAGATCTGGATCGCCACGAACGCGGGCACTTGCGGGTTTTCCAGGTTGATCAAGCGTTTGTACACGTTCGAGATGAAGATGTCCACCTCGTGTTCCATGGTCTGGATGTTCTGGTTGCACTCGTCGATCTTCTTCCCGCCACTGAGAAGTTCATCCACCATCTTGATGAGTATTTTCGTTGTTTCCACGGTCTTTTCGAGCATCTTCATAATGGAGTCCGAATCATCTTTTTTCACGAGTATGTCGAAATATTTCTGCGGGACTTGGGCGAATATCCTGCCTGCCGCGTTGGCCGTGTTGGCGATGTTGTCAACGTTCTTGATGAGGTGGATGAGCGTTTCCTTCGTGTTTTCTTCGATCTCGCTCGTGGCAATATCGAGGATGATCGATCGCCGGATTTGATCCGCCTGGTGTTCGAGTTCGCTCACGATGTTTAATTTTTTCATGCCCTCCTCGAATGGCCCATCCTTGATCTTCTCAAACGCCGAGCGCAGCGTCATCACGCATTCGCTGGCTTTCAACACGTGCTCCTTTGCTGCCTTTATCGTCTTGCTCGTGGCATTTTTTCGTAGCGATGATAGCAATTTACTCATTTCTTGGCGTCAACTCTATCGTTATTATCTCAATCGTTATACTGTTTTTAAATATTTTGTTCGAGTCTTTCCATTTCTTTATCGCCGGGGTAATTGAAAAGCAAGGCCAATTTATGATGGAACCCGAGTGTTACCGTTTCTCCTTTTTGGAATTGCAAATGGTACGTCTTTTCATTCACGAAGCGCTTGGCAACGTATCGCTTTCCAAACTCGTCCTTCACTTCAAATCGCAAGATGTGGCCTAAAAAGCTGATCTCGTCGATGGTACCGTAAATCCGGTTCGGCTTTTTCCGAAAACCCTTGTTGATATAGCAATGTTCCGCGCGGACGCAGAGCAAAGCATCGTCTCCCACCTTGAATTCCGGGATGCCATCCTTGATCGCGATGCCAAATTCCTTCCGTTCTTGCTCGCCCCGTTCATGGATGCCGAAATAATAGCCGCGAGTCACGTCGATCTGCGTGATCTTGATCTTGAACACGTTGACCGCGCCAAAAAACGATGCGACGTAAATGCTCTTGGGCCTGAAGTAAATCTCGTCGGGCGTTCCAAGTTGCTCTATGTATCCATCCTTGATTATCGCGAGGCGGTTTGCAACCATCATGGCCTCCTCGACGTCGTTCGTGCAATGCACCACGGTCGTGCCGAGATCCCTGGCGAGATTCTTCAGCTCGATGCGGAGCGACATGCGTAGCCCCGCATCCAATGCGGAGAACGGGTCGTCGAACAACAGGATTCCTGAATCCGTCATGAGAGCCCGGGCAAGCGCAACGCGCTGCTGCATCCCGCCCGACAACTCCTTTGGCAAGGCATCATCCCGGTTCGGTATGAGAACGAGGGAAAGCACTTCCCGCGCGGCCTTTTTCGTTTCCTCGACGTTCCGGTCCCGGACCCGGTGGCTGTAAGCCACGTTCTTGTACACGGTATAATGCGGGAAGAGGGCGTAGTTCTCGAACACCATGCCCACGTCGCGTCGCTCGGCCGCGACGTGCGTGACGTCCACGTCGTCGATCAAGACCCGGCCCTTTTCAGGCACGATCAAGCCAGAGATCACGTTCAAGATCGTCGTTTTTCCTGCCCCGGTTTCGCCCACGAGCGCGAAATATTCACCATTCTTGATGTCAAGATTGAAATGCTCCAGGATCTTTCGTTTCCCCCTAGTGACGGTGATATCTTCGAGCTTGATGCTTGGCATAGCGTTCACGCTTTGGATAATTCTTTCCGCAAGTCGTCCGGGTATTCGAAGACCATGGGATGCTCGTGGAAGCCGACGAGGATGTCCTCGCCTTTCTGGATGTCGAGCAAGAATTTGCTCGAATGCTTGGCCTGGATCACGTCGCCGTTTTCCAGTTTCACGATGAAGCGCTTCGACGGGCCGATAAAAATGGCATCGGTGACGGAAGCCTTGATCGTGTTCATTTTTGGCTTGTCTTCGAGGTCAAGCTCTTGGCTCTCGGCTTGCATCGATTCATGCAGCTCGATGAGTTCGATGTCCTCGACCCGGTAGCCGATCATGACTTGGGCTCC
This sequence comes from Candidatus Sigynarchaeota archaeon, assembly GCA_030587525.1. GTDB lineage: Archaea > Asgardarchaeota > Lokiarchaeia > Sigyniarchaeales > Sigyniarchaeaceae > Sigyniarchaeum > Sigyniarchaeum tengchongense. The sequence goes on from JAUQYW010000060.1 coordinate 40,240, forward strand.
ATTTTTAAACGCATGACCTGGTGCGAGCTTTACCTCGAATTTCGGACCACCGAGGTGGAGGTGGAACGTGCACGAGTCCTTGGTCACGTTGGACACGAAACCTTCGAGGAAATTGGTCTCGCCGAAAAAATTGGCCACGAAGATGGAATTCGGGCGATAATACAAGTCTTCTGGCGACCCGTATTGCAAGATCTTGCCCGCGCGCATGACGATGATTTTATCCGCAATAGCCATGGCTTCTTCCTGGTCATGGGTGACTTGTATCGCCGTGAGCCCGAGCGTCTTGATGAGGCGGCGAAGCTCGTGCCGGAACGGCCTGCGGATCTTCGGGTCGAGTTTCCCGAGCGGCTCGTCGAGGAACAAGGTCCTGCTCCGGGTCGCGATGGCCCTCGCAAGCCCGACCTTCTGGAGCTCCGGCGTGCTCAGTTCCTTGGGGTATGCCAAGACCCGGTGATCGAGTTTCACGAGTTTCAATGCTTCGATGGCGATCCTCTCGATCGATGCATCGTCATAACCCCGCACGGTCATGCCGTACGCAACGTTCTCGAATACGGTCATGGATGGAAAGATCTGGAAATGCTGGAAGACAAAGCCGATGTTGCGGTCTTCCGGGTTGACCATGCCGAGATCCTTGCCATCAACGAGGATCTTGCCGCTGGAGGGGTCTTCCAAGCCGGCGATAAGCTTCAAGAGCGTCGTTTTACCGCAACCGCTCGGGCCTAGTAAGAACACGAAATCGCCATCTGAAATCGTAAGCGTAATGTTGTCCGACGCGAGCACTTTACCTTCAGAGAAGGTCTTCGTGACATCCATCAGCTCGATTTTCGGCATTTTATGGCCCACCTTTCATGTTCGTTCCATAGTTTTTCTCAAGAGCAAGAGCACGATGAAGGAGAAGATGATCAGCAGCAAGCTCGCGAAGCCCGCAGCTGCCAGATCGCTGGTCTCGACCCAGTCGACGATGATGATTGGAACAGTGCGGATGAGGCCGGAAACGACGATCGTGGCACCGGTTTCACCCATGGACCTCGTGAACGACATGATCATGCCCGCGATGATGCCGGGTAACATTTTTGGCAGAGTGATCGTGCGGAAGGTCGTGAGGGGACTCGCTCCGAGGGTCCGAGCGGCGGCCTCGAGTTCCGGGTCGGTCTTTTGGATGATGGCCACGATGGGTCGCACGATGTAGGGAAAGCACATGGCTACGTGCACCATGATGATAAGCCAGAACCCCGGCTGGAACACGTTGAGTCCCAATGGTCCCCAGAACAAGTACATGGCGAACCCAAGTGCCGCGGTAGGGGCGATGAGCGGGATATCGACGAGGGCATCGATCAGTTCCTTGAGTTTTCCCCATTTTCGCTTCGCGAGGATCATAGCCATGGGTAATCCGAACGCGATGCAGATGAGGGTGGAGATGCCGGCAATCTCCAGCGAGTTCACTACCGACACCCAGAGCCATGCCCACTTGTTATCCGGGGCGAAGAGGGTTGCCAATACCGTGTTAGTTGTCGTTCCGGTGAAGGGATTGATGGAAAACCACTGGATCACGTACGGAACAGTATACAACGCGGGCACGAGCACGATGACGATGAACAAGCTTAAGCCCAGCGCATTGCGGGATATCCTCGCGGGCTTCGTGCTGAGGGCACGCTCGATCTTGGGGAATACTCGCGAGACCGGGAACCCAACGCGCCGGGAGAACACGCGCAAGAACATCAGCGCGATCAGCGAGATTAATATCAAGATCATAGACAAGAACGCCGCGGCGGGGAAGTTCAAGGAGTCCTTGAGCGCCACGACGTACATAGGGGCGGTTTCGAAGACCCCGGCAACGATGATCGTCGCGCCGGTCTCGCCTAGCGACCGCGTGAACGCGAGGATCGTGCCCGCTATCATACCTTCCTTGGCAAGCGGGAGCGTGATCGTCCGGAATACCGTGAACCCCGGGGCGCCGAGAGACTTCGCAGCATCCTCGTAAATCTTGCTCGTTTCTTGAAAAATGACCTTGAGATTCCGGACGATAAATGGATACGTGAAAGCCACGTGGGTTAAAATGATGAGGATCGGGCCGGTCGAGATCAATCCCCCATCGAGCCCGAGCATGCCCGAAATGCCCATGTTGGTTCCCCAGAACAAGTACAGCGAGAAACCGAGTGCAGATGTTGGCACGGCCATGGGTAAATCAACGAGCGTGTCAAGGATTTTCTTTCCCTTGAATTCATACCGTGTTAAAATGAAAGCCATGGGTAATCCGAGTGCAAGATCGATCAGCGTGGCAATCGCGGCTATCTGGAAACTACGGCCAAGCACGGTTCCCATGATTTGCCACTGCACGTCGTTGGTAATCGGGTCCGCGAAAACGGATGTATATATCTCGCTCCACTTGGCGATCACCGAGAAAATGATGGAGATCAGCGGCCCGATGATGAGAAACAAGAAAAACCCGATGGTGGTTGCATCCAGAGCGATGCGATATCTCGGCTTGGAGAAGAATTTCTCGATCTTGAGGACCGCGCCTGGCTGCGGTTTCTTGAAGTCCGGCTTCGACAGCTCGATGTCGGGGCGGCTCTCTTTCGCGGTGATTTCCATATGCTTTCACGTGGCCTTGCTTCAATCGTGTTCAATATCAGAAGACCGGGCGGTTCATCAACCAGAAATCCGCGACGCGGTTCGTGAAGTTGGTCGCCCTGGGCACGTCCATCTTGGGAATGCTCGAAATGTTGTACATGACCCCGTTCGCGCTGCTAAATACGTCGACCGGGAGGGTGATGGTTTTGTTATACACCCTAAAGCCATGGTGGGTCGCGAGCTCGAGGATGTCTTGTTCCATGAGGAATAAATTAACAAACCGGGTCGACACGTTCATCAAGGCCTGGTTGTTGGCCATCCACGGCGCTCCATCGAGCACGCAAAACGGGTGGTCGCTGTGCACCGAGCCTTCTGCCGGGTACATGGCAACGATCCCGTCACCCCATTGCGCTTTTGCATCGCCGGATTTCTCGATGATCAAGTTCTCGTAGAGGAAGGCCGACGTGATGCCCGAAGGCCCAGATTGTAGCATGGACTGGACGAGGTATCCCGTGCTCGTGCCGTACTGGACCGCCACGGATTCGAATTGTTTCACCCAGGCTTGTATTGTCGTATTCGTCAGGTCATTAAGGGTGAGATCCGTGGAATTTTTCCTCGCCGCTGCCGCGACCTCCATTATGATCGCGCAGAAGCCAGAATTGCTCGAGCGGGGGTCCGTATGGGCGAGCTTGATGGGGGACGGCGATGCAAGCGTTAAATTGTACATGTCCCACATGCTCGACAAGTTGTACGCGGCCATGATCGATTCCCACGTGGCGACGACAATAGGGCTATAGATCGCAGTGGCGTTGATAGTGGTGAGGGTCGGCGCACCCGCAGGAGATTGCTGTTGCCACAAGTAATTGAGAATGGGCACCCACGTGGACGCCGCCGGGCTCCATATCGCGGGCTTGTATTGCCCGTTGAGGATGGCGATGATGGAATCCCGGGACCCGACAGGGAAGAAGTTGAGCTTGATGTGCTCGTCGGGGTATTTGGCTGCATACCAGTCGAGGAACTTCTGCTTGATCTGTTCCATCCATCCCTCCTTTTCGCTCGAATAGGCGATCGTGAACAAGACCTCCCCTTCGGATGCTTTTGTGCTTGACAATGAACCAGCGATGAAGCCCACGATGAAGCACGTGAAAAACAGCAGCGCGCCGGCTTGCCGTTGCCTTCTTGCCTTTAAGCGCTTCATCACGTTCGAGGGCTCCATTCCAAAAATCCTCAGCAGCAATCTTTCAGGAGATCAAATCACGATCGATGACACGATACCGTTGATGTAACCCAGCAGAAACCCCAGCACCAGACCTAAAACGATGTACAGCCACCATTTCTTGAGGAATGCAAGCGTTTTTCCCAACACTTGCTTGCTCGTCATGGATGCTTTTATCGTTTTTGCGGTCATCACGGAAACAATCAGTTGAAGGCATA